>JAVBUQ010000021.1:0-8187 GCA_031555185.1 Coriobacteriales bacterium | reverse complement strand
AGCGCAGGCTGCCCAGTGGTCCATGCCATGGACCTCATGCCGCGTGAGGTCATTCGCCTGATGCAACTGGGAGACTGGGACACGGTACTCAATGCAAGAACCCCCTGGCTGTGCGCAAGCTGCGTAACCTGCGTTACCCGCTGCCCTCAGGATGTTGATCTTCCTTCGCTTATGGAAGAAGTCAGGCGCGCCTCAAAGGCTGCGGGCAAACGCCCCGTCAAAGGTGCCGATGTGTTCAACGACCTGTTCCTTAAAGGTATTTACAACAATGGTAAGTCCAATGAGTTGTACATGATGATGAAGTACAACATCTTCAGCGGCCATCTTATGCAAGATGCCTTCAACGCTCCACATCTGCTCCTTAAGGGAATGGTGGGTTTTAAGGTCCACAAGGTTGAGGATCGAGAGAGCGTACGTCGCATCATAGACAAGTGTTTGGAAGGTGAGAGCAAATGACCATGGAGTATGCATACTATCCAGGCTGCACTTCGTGCTCAACCGGCCTCGCCTTTGAGATGTCTTCTCAATATATGGCACGTGCCATCGGTCTTGATCTCAAAGAGATCCCCGACTGGAACTGTTGCGGTGCCTCAGCGGCTCACCTTATCAACCACGACCTGAGTATTGCGCTCCCGGCACGCACGCTGGCCATCAGCCAGGACGAGCTGCCCGGACTGGACATCGTAGCACCCTGCGCGGCTTGCTTTGCTCGCTTGAAGAACACGCGGCACTACGTAAAAGAAAGCAAAGAGCATCGCACGCACATCGAAGATCTTATCGAACGTGAATATCGCGGCGAAGAGAACGTATACAGTTTACTGCAGGTATGTGCCGAGAATGAGGATATCAAAGAAGCCATCCAGGCACATACAAAAAAGTCTCTTAATGGCCTCAAGGTCGCCTGCTATTACGGATGTGTGTTGGTGCGCCCTAAGGAAATTGCAGAGTTTGACGATGATGAGAACCCCCAGAGCATGGACAACGTCATGAAACTTGTGGGTGCGGAGCCTGTTGACTGGGCATTCAAAACAGAGTGCTGTGGCGCCTCACTGCAAGTTACCGTACCCTCTGCCGGCAAGGTCATGGTGGAGAAGATCCTGCATGACGCCAAAGAAAACGGTGCCGAGGCAATCGTGACCGCCTGTCCGCTCTGCCAGCTCAATCTTGACATGCGTCAAAAAGAAGTCAATACCATGGCTGGTACCGATTACGACCTTCCTGTCTATTATTTTACCGAGCTTGTCTCCCTGTGCTTAGGCGCCACGCCTCAAGACGTAGGTGTAGACAAACACTATTGGCCCGCCGTTGAGCCCGCGGAAAAAGCGATGCAGCCTCCAGTTGTTTCTGCTGCCCCGGAGGAAACGGCGACTTCCGTTAAAACAAAGGCATCAACAGCAAACGGCTCTGCTCAAAAGGCAGCTGAGCCTGCTCAGGACGCAACAACTTCTGCTACTGAAACAGCCGAAGGTTCTGCCGCAAAAACGGCAGCGGCTTCTGTTGCAGAGACAGCAGAAAGTTCAGATTCCTCTGATGCCACAAAGAAAGATGAGGTGGTGGCCCCATGAGCAGAATAGGTGTTTTTCTGTGCCATTGTGGCTCCAACATTGCGGCGACTGTTGATATTGCAGCCGTAGCTGAGGCGGCAAGGGACTTTCCTAATGTGGTCTTTGTCGATGACAATAAGTACACATGCTCTGAACCGGGGCAGATGAGTGTTAAGGACGCTATCGAAGAGCATAATCTTGATCGTATCGTCATCGCGTCATGCTCGCCACGTATGCATGAGCTGACGTTTCGTAAAATGCTCACCGAAACCAGTGTTAATCCTTACATGCTTGAGATCGCAAACATACGCGAACAGTGCTCCTGGGTGCATAAGGACAAAGCTGAAGGAACCGCCAAGTCCATCGATCTCGTGCGTATGGCGGTTGCAAAGGTTGACCGCAACGTGCCGCTCTTCACGAGCGAGATCCCCATTACCAAACGGGCGCTTGTCGTCGGCGGTGGTATTGCCGGTATCCAGGCAGCACTTGACATCGCCGACGCGGGTTATCCGGTCACGCTTGTTGAGAAGGAGCCTTCTATTGGCGGAAAAATGGTCATGCTCGACAAGACCTTCCCTACCATGGACTGCTCCGCCTGTATCTGCGCTCCTAAGATGAACGAGGCGGGTGCGCATCCTAATATCGAGATCATGAGCCTGAGCGAGGTGGAAAGTGTCACTGGTTATATTGGCAACTTTACCGTGGGCATCCGCCAAAAGGCAAAGTATATTGATTACGACAATTGCACGGGCTGTGGGCTGTGCGAGCAGAAGTGCCCGGTAAAGACCACAAGTGAATTTGAACAGGGGCTCGCAAAGCGCAAGGCAGTTTATAAGCCCTTCCCCCAGGCGGTCCCGAGCAAACCGGTCATCGATGCCGAGCACTGCCGTATGCTTACCGAGGGTAAGTGCGGCGTGTGCCAGAAGATCTGCGCAGCTAATGCGGTCAACTACGAAGATGAGGACAAACTTGTCGAGATGGAATTTGGCGCAGTCATTCTCGCCACCGGTTATGAGCTCATTGACTGGGCTCCGCTCTACGGCGAGTACGGCGGAGGCGCGTATCCTGACGTAATCGACGCACTGGCCTTTGAGCGCCTGGTTAATGCTTCCGGTCCCACCGAGGGGCACATCGTACGTCCTTCGGACGGCAAAGAGCCCAAGACCTGCGTTATGATCAAGTGTGTAGGCTCTCGTGATCCGCATAAAGGCAAGGCCTACTGTTCGCGTGCCTGCTGCATGTATGGTGCCAAGCACGCCCATCAGTTCCTTGATAAGATCGAGGACGGTGAGTGCTATGTCTTCTATATGGATGTGCGCACGCCAGGCAAAGGCTATGACGAGTTCTATATGAACACATTGGAGGATGGAGCGACCTACCTCCGTGGGCGCGTGGCCAAGATCTATCCAGAAGGGGATCAACTGGTCTGTGTGGGTGAGGACACCCTCTCCGGCAAAATAGTAACGGTCAATGCGGACCTCGTCGTACTGGATACCGCCATGGAGCCGCAGGAGTCCGCCGATGAGATCGGCAGGCTTTTTGGTGTCTCGCGTGACCTGGACGGCTGGCTCACCGAGGCACACCCCAAACTACGTCCGGTGGAGACTAACACCGCCGGTGTGTATCTGGCCGGTGCCGCCCAGGGTCCCAAAGATATTCCGGACTCCGTTGCACAAGCCTCTGCCGCGGCATCCAAGGTCATTGGCATGTTCAATCATACAGCCCTCGAATCCAACCCCATGATCAGCTATGTCAACGAGGTCCTCTGCCGCGGATGCGGCGACTGTGTGGATGTCTGTCCTTACAAAGCCATCTCCATCGAAACCGTCAATCGCCGCGAGAATTCCGTCAAGGTCACTCGCGACATCGCCGTTATCAACTCAGGCCTCTGTCAGGGCTGTGGCGCCTGTACCGCATCGTGCAAGTCAAGCGCCCTCGACCTTCTGGGCTTTACCAACGAACAGATTTTGCAGGAGGTGGACGCCCTATGTCTGTAGACACCGCAGTAGAAAAGCAAGGCTCGGAAACCGCCGCTTTGGCCGCGGAACAGGAATGGAAGCCAAAGATCCTTGCCTTTACGTGTAACTGGTGCACCTATGCTGGTGCCGACCTGGCAGGACTTAACCGTATGAAGTATCCGGCAGATGTGAGGCTGCTCCGTCTCCCCTGCTCTGGCCGTGTTAATCCGCAATTCGTTTTGCACGCCATCCAAAAGGGCTGCGACGGTGTGTTGGTGTGCGGTTGCCATCCGGGTGACTGCCACTACTCCACCGGTAACTACTTCACTCGCCGCCGTATGCTGCTCTATCGGAGGTTCCTGGAGTACTTTGGTATTGAGCCGGAACGTTTTCAGGTCAAATGGATATCCGGATCCGAGGCAGGAAAGTTCCGCGATACCGTTGTGGAGACCTGCGAGGCCGTAAGAGAACTCGGTCCTAACACCAAGTATCGAGAGGAGGGGCGCTGATGGCAAACAGAGAAGACCTTTTACGTGAGCGCGCCAGCGCACTCCTCAATGACGGCACCGTCACCTCCTTCATTGGCTGGGGCGCCGGCAGGTTTGAGAAGGAGACCACTCCTCTTATCATTCGGGACGCCTCAAAAGCCGACAAGCTGGTATACAACGAATACTGCACTAACATCCTCTCCAAACTGCCGCTGCAGGACACCGACCCAGAAAGCAGGATCGGCTTAGCGGTACGAGGCTGTGATTCCCGCGGCATCAATCTGGCGCTCAAGGACGGACAGATCAAACGTGAGAAACTCTACCTTGTTGGTATCCCCTGCGAAGGCCTCAAAGATGCCGAGACTGACGAAGTTATCAGAACCTGCCTCGAGTGCACACACCGTAATCCGGTGGTGTATGACGAGCTTATCGGGGACGCGGTAAAAGACGGATCCCAGGTTGATCGCTTTGAGGACGTAAACCGTATTGAAGCTATGAGTTCTGACGAACGTTATGATTATTGGACCGATGTCTTCTCTCGCTGCATCCGATGCAAGGCCTGCCGCGATGTGTGTCCTTGCTGTACCTGCAGAGAGTGCTTTACCGATCAGCCGACCATGGGCTGGCAGAGCAAGGAGACCTCGCTTGCAGAAGCTCAGAACTACGGCATCACCCGCATGTTTCATGTTGGAGAGCGTTGTATAGAATGCGGTGCCTGTGAGAGGGTTTGTCCGGTTGACCTACCGCTTATGCAGCTCAACCGTAAGGTCATCAAAGACGCACAGGAGATCTTTGGCGAATATGTTGCCGGCATTGATGACTGTACGCCGCATCCGCTCGACACGTACTTGCTCGACGACGTCGAAGAATTCATGTAGGAGGTGATGTCCATGATACTGAAAAAAGAAAAGCTCAACAGTCTGCTCGATATGCTCGCGAGCGAGGCAACAGTGTATGCCCCTGCGCCGTATAAAGGCAAGGCCGCAGAGGGCTCTTCTGCGTTACATGACCGTGCTTTGGGGGAAGACGCTCCCGTATTATGCGGTGACCAGACCTGCTTTGCTCCCTATAAGGCGGGCGACACCGTTGAATTTGGTGGTGCAAAAACCGATTTTTCTCCCAAGGAAGCACTGCTTCCTCAAACAGAGACGCTCTATACCTATTCAAAACTAGGCGAGGATGTCACCATAGAAGAAGTAGTCAATGAGACTAACCAGGTTTTGTTTGGTGTGCGTTCCTGCGATGCCTACAGCATCGACAGAATGGACGAGGTGTTCTTGACCCGTACTTTTGTTGACACACTGTACAACGAGCGCAGGCAGAACACGCTGATAGTTGCACTTGGCTGTACCGCGCCCGAGCGTTCCTGCTTCTGCACCTCCTTTGGTATTGATCCTGCTCTTGCACAAGGAGCGGACATACAACTCACCGACATCGGTGAGAGCTACTTTGTTGAGGCTTTGACTGACAAAGGTCTTGAGGCCCTGAAGAAGTGGGACTCCTTCCTTGAACAGGGAGACAAACCTGAGGTTGCTGCTGTCGAATGCACACTTGTGGTAGACACCAGTAATATCAAAGAGTCCCTCGAGAAAATGTTTGAGGACCCCTATTGGTATGATCTCTCAATGAAATGCCTTGGTTGTGGCACCTGCGCTTTTGTATGTCCCACCTGTCATTGCTTTGACATGAACCAGAATAACAAGGGCAACGAGGGTTATCGTTTCCGCACCTGGGACAGCTGCACTTTTACCGACTATACACTCATGGCGGGCAACCATAACCCGAGGCCTACTAAGATGAAGCGCCTGCGCAACCGTTTTATGCATAAGCTCAGTTTTTTCAACGAGCGTTATGGAAGTTCAATGTGCAGCGGCTGTGGGCGTTGTATAGAAATGTGTCCGGTCAACATCGATATCAGCCGGGTCATCGAAGATGCCGAGGAGGTGGCCCACCATGATTGAGATCGATCACGATTGCTCATGCGAGAAAAACGCACTGGTGCCTACTGTTTGTAAGGTCATCCAGATTACGGAGGAGACTGGCGACGTCAAATCCTTCAAAGTACAGACACTTGACGGCAGGCGGCCCTTTGATTTTGTGCCAGGACAGTTGGGCATGTTTGGTATTGCCGATCAGGGTGAGTGCATGTTCTGTGTCTCCATGGGTGGCGAGGACTGGTTGGAATTCACCGTTAAAAAGGTGGGCTCTGTTACCGAGCGGCTGCACCTGCTTTATCCTGGATCCCAGGTTATCGTACGTGGCCCTTATGGCAACTACTGGCCGGTAGAACAGTGTAAAGGACGCGATATGCTCTTTATCGCTGGTGGCATCGGCCTCCCGCCTGTGCGCACCTTTCTGCTCTATACTCTTGAGAATCGATCGGACTATGGGCGCATAGACCTGGTATACAGCGCCTCAACCAAGGCCGACCTGGTTTTTAAAGAACAGCTCTTTGATATCTGGCCACAGAAGCCTGATATGAATGTTCATGTAAGTTGTTACTGCGGTGATGGAGGGTGGGACGGTACCGTTGAGTATACGGCGCCCTTCCTGGAGAGCCTGGGCCTTGATGTCTCTCATACTACAGCCGTTTTATGTGGTGGTCCGAGTCTCTATCGTACCTGCTCGGAATCTTTAGCCAAAATGGGAGTATCTGACGACAACATCATCACTACACTTGAGATGCGCATGAAGTGCGGCATTGGCAAGTGCGGACGTTGTAACGTTGGCAGTAAGTACATTTGCCTTGATGGACCGGTCTTTACCCAGGCCGAGGTCAACACGATGCTCAAAGACTGATATGAGTCAGTCAAAGCTGCCTTTTCTGCCCAACTACGAATGAGCGGAGATGAGGTCAGGATACGCGTTTCATGATACGCGCACGAAAAAGTGGTGGACAAACGCTCCACCACTTTTCTTTTTCTGTGAGAGATGTTTAGTTTTGAGGGATCTGCGAAAAGGCTGGGAACAGCAGTTCTTCGTTCTCTACACGACTGAGTTCTACTGTGCCGGTTAGCACATCTACGTATTGATACGATTGACGACGAACATTGCCGCGCCGCAGCTCAAGCTCCATAATGAACAGCTGTGGATGAGCCTGAGTGATGACACCTTCGCATTCCATTATCCTGGAGCGCCCCATATTTGCTCTGATCTTTAGTTTTTCACCGGATAAATCTGTCAGCTTCTCACGAATAACGTGCACAAGCTGCCCCTGTTCTTCTAGATCCATGAATATGTCCCTGACTTTCTTTTCCTGCTTACAAAACAATATGCTGAGCGCCCATTTTAACACGGAAGGCAATACGTGTGGGTTACCGTCGGTTAACAAGAGACACGAGGCCAAAAAAGTTAAACAAAGAGAACTTGGGGGCGATTGGCCCTTTTTGGGGATTTATACGGGCATACTCTGAATATTCCGTAGCACGGCTCTCTGCAAGAGCCCCGCGGGCTATTCCTCTTGCCTCAGGAAAACAGGAGCTCTCGCTCCTCCGGCGGCAATGCTGCCCGCGCAATATCGCGAAGCCCGTTTACTCCGATAAAGAATTCCCGCATGAGTGCCACCAGGAGATAGCGCCCTTTGGGGGTAAGCGTTATCCGTGTTGCGTCGTCAACAGCAAAGGCACCAACAGACTTATAGAAGGCATATTCCGCAGGAAGTCCTGCCGTCACACTAACTCCAAAATCTTTTACCCACTGCTCTTTATCAAGTTCGAGACCAAAGAGTTGCATCATAAATCGGTAGCGCATTTTGTTGTGCCTGGAAAATCGGTTGATCTGCTTAACACTCATCTGTCCGGAATCAACCTGTTTTATATACTCATCAACACTGAACGTATTGACAAACAAACTGCCGTCCAGATACGAGAACCCCCCCGCACCGATAGCCGGGTATTCCTCATAGTTGATAATATACTCGTCAATCATCGTTGACTCCGAGGCATTGAAAGTCCAGGCGCTGCCAAAGGAAAAGGGTGCTTTGGGAGCTGTCCCAACACTTTGAGCAGTTTTTACCCCCGGCTCTGTGTCGTTAGTCTCTACGCTGGAATCAGTTGAGCTGGATACCGCTCCGGAGGCGACAGGGGGAACTGCCCTGAAAACCGATTCCTCCTTTTGAGAACAGTCGCTCTTGCAGGTCGTAAGCACCTCGCTGATAATCTCATAGTATTGTGCCTCACGACGGTAGTCCACCTTACC
>JAVBUQ010000109.1:0-3870 GCA_031555185.1 Coriobacteriales bacterium | reverse complement strand
GTTATTGACCTGCGCACGCAGGAGGAGGAAGAAAAGAGTCCTGATCCAAAAGAGAAGTTGCAGAGTACACGTTTTGTTGACGCACCGATACTTGGGTTTTCTACGACCGGCATCACCCGAGAGAATGGGCTTGCGGGAATGGCAAAGAGCCTGGCTTCCTTAAAAGGCGACACCAGTCAGCTCATGTGTGGTCTCTATGCTCAGATGTTATTGGATGAGACCGGGGTTAAAGGATACACCTTGTTTTTTGAAACACTTGCAAAGGAAGATGAGGGCGCAGTGCTCTGGCACTGTTCTGCCGGAAAGGATCGAGCCGGACTCGCCAGCTTACTTCTGCTCACGGTGCTCGGTGTTCCTCGTCAAGCCATCACTTTTGATTATCTTGCAACCAACCGGTATCTTGCCGGCCGGGCCGATGAGCTCAAAAAGCTGATACCTTCTCAAGTATTTTCCGAAGAGCTGCTTAAAGGATTGCAGGTCTTGAATTCCGCTGACGAGAGTTTCCTTGACGCTGGAATTGCTGGGGTGGAAGAGGAGTACGGATCGCTCGACGCCTACCTGAGCAAGGCACTTGGCGTAGACAAGGAGAAAACGCAACAACTGCGCCAGAAGTATCTGTGCCCATAGTCCTCTGAAGAGGGATATCAGCCAGAGCAGCTCTTTGTGTCTAAGTACTCGCTGAGTTTCTCAAATACCTGGTTCAGGTTAATAGGCTTGCCTATATGGTCGTTCATGCCTGCATCAAGGCATTGCTCAACATCTTCTCTGAAGACATTGGCGGTCATAGCAATGATGGGCACCTTCTTTGCATATGGGTCATCCAATGCCCGTATCCGTCGAGTTGCTTCCAGCCCATCCATGTGCGGCATCTGCATGTCCATAAAGATCATGCGGTAATGCCCAGGGTCTTTCTCAAACATCTCCAACGCCTGTGCGCCGTTTTCCGCGCACTCAATAGTGAGTAACGTCGGCTCCAGTATTGTAAGGACGATCTCCCGGTTGATGTCGATATCCTCTGCCAGAAGTATGGTCATTCCTTCGTAGGTCCGCTCGCTGGCAGGCACTGTCTCACGGTCTCGACTGGTCGTGTTGGCAGAGTTCGTGTTCTCTGGCAGCAGGTCAACAGGGTTTGCAGCCAGGTCTGCTGTGGATTCATCGGCCTGTAAAGCGTCTAGCTGTACCGTAAAGAAAAATGACGAACCTTGGCCTTCCTCAGACTCAACCCAGATACGGCCGCCCATCAATTCAACGATGCTTTTTGAGATGGCAAGTCCTAACCCTGTGCCTCCAAAGTTACGAGAAATACTGGAATCTGCTTGTTGGAAAGAAGTGAATAATTGTTCCTGCTGTTCCAACGAGATGCCAATCCCTGTGTCGGTGACCTCAAACTCCAATTCGTAGCGGTGGGATGCCTCGTCGCAGCCTACAACACGCACAGCAAAGCCGATAGTACCTTTTTCAGGGGTAAACTTGACAGCGTTTGACAGCAGGTTAGTGATGACTTGAGCCAGGTGCTGCTCGTCACCAAAAAAGAAAGGAGGAATATCAGGGTCAAGCTCCACAGAGAAGGTCTGACATTTTTCTTCTACGCGATAAGCATTAACGGTAAGAACTTTCTTTAAAAGTAGGGCAAACTCAAATATCGAGGGGGAGAGCTCAAACTTCTCTGCTTCGATCTTGCTCATGTCAAGAACGTCGTTAATCACATTGAGAAGGTGTTTAGAGGCATCGTTGATCCTCCGGAGACTGTGTTCCTTTGTTTCAGGATCATCGGTACCTTGGGCAATCGCGGTCATTGCAATGATGGCATTGAGAGGCGTTCGCATTTCATGGCTCATCGTAGAGAGGAAGTTGCCCTTAGCCCGACTCGCCTGGAGCGCCTCGGTACGCGTATTGACAAGTTCGGAGATATCAACTGCCACGATGATAACTCCCTGGCAGTCACCTTCTGCTTCCTGTGCGGGGCTGATAGTGACCTGATAGGTCCTTTCGCTGCCATCATTAAGCGTGACCTTATGCTCAAGGCAGCGTTCAGAGAGATCTTTAATGACCCCCTTGCACTCCTCCGCAACACCCACAGCCCACTCATCAGGGAACAAAGGAGAGAACACTTCGGCAAAAGGCATACCTACGATCTCATTCATCACTGTGTAACCAAGATTTTGTATGGTCTGATCGTTGCCCAGGACAAAACGCAGCTCAAGATCGAGCATAAAAACCACACCGGGAAAATTCTTAAGTAGAAGACGATTATAGAAATTTGAGAGCTTTTTTGCCGCCTCATCACTGGTACGAAGACGCTCTGTCTGCTCATACATCTGCGTAAGGGCGCGGTAATCCCTTTCAAGTTTCTTGTGACTACGCTTAAGTTGTTGCAGCTCTTTAGCGGGATCTTCACTCACGGGTCAAATTCCTTAAAACGCACACAAGGTAAACGAGCAGTTATGAAACCGGTTGGTCGCTTTGCCATCAACATACCGGGTGGGGCAGATTTCTCCCAGGCAATAGGCGCCAGCCAATGAGAGACCATCGGGCAAGAGCTCTTTGAGGATCTCTCCTTCGGCAGCCGACTCGTTGCCCATGATAATGGCACGGCCGCAACAGGATATGCAAAGCACCGTGGAGTACTCATATTCAGGCGAGCCTTTAATCTCTCTCAGAAGCCCCTCCATTGATTCACGGGCCGATACTTTAAGGTCCTCACGGTTGATGAGGCAGATGTTTGCAAGCATTCCTTCCGGCACATCACCGAGGAAGGTGCCGGCACCTGTTTCAAGATCGAGAGCTGCGATGTGACGCAAAAGAGGCGTTTCGGAAACTTCCTCACGAGTTAGTTGCATGGGAAAAGACACAAAGGCAAGCGTAGGATCCTCAACTTCTACATCAAGCCCAAACCCTCGTACATAGTCTACGAAAGACTCATCGCCCACACTGAAGACTTTGTTGCCATCTGCCTTGGTAACTCTTCTGATGCGTTCAGCAAATTCTGAGGTAACGTGGCGGATGCTGAAGACAGGTGCAACCTCTCCCCACAGACCTACGAGCACAAGACTTTGTTTGTACTCTGAACCATTCAAGAAAACCCGGGCACGCTCGTAGTCGTAGTCATCGCTGGTGACCCCGCCGATGATGGGGGCAGAACCAGAGATTTTGGCAAGAGCGTCAGGGAACAGATCACCGGAGAACGGAGCACCACTCGGACAGAATGCTAAGAGCAGCGCCGGGGGTTCTTCCGGATCCGTATCTTTTGGGACAAGAGCCCTATAGGTCTCAATAATCTGCTGTTCGTAGTCTTCTGAGAAAGACTTGGAAGCCGCAACGGAAAAACGTACATTTGAGGCAGTAAGCACGAGCAGCACGATGGCACCTTCATGATGGCCGTTTGCATCGAGTGTTGCAAGAGTAGCCATGCCAACCATATCAATATCCAAGAGCAGTCTAAGCTCCCGAGTCAACACAGCTCCGTCTACGTCAGCGTCACAGTACACAATACCAATGGTATTGTCCTCAAAAGAGAGCTTCTTTGTAATACCTTCAGAGAGCTCTCTTGCTGCCGTCTTTACATCATCCAGTTCATAACTCAGAACCGTAGCACTTTTCATAAGTACTCCCTGCCTATCAAAAAGCAATCATACCCCGCGTTGCGTTTTTGTCTCTGGATTCTCTTCTGTGTCCATTCCGCTCTATCATACCACCAGCATGGAGGTTGAGTGTCTCTCAAGTATCACGCCGCGTGTCAGACAAGCAGAGTGTCTCTCACGTATCGAGCTGCAAGTTAGACAAGCAGAGTGTCTTACACGTATTGAGCTGCAAGTTAGACAAGTGGTTAGTACAAGTCACACCCCTCTGAGGCGGTTAGGGTATTTCAAT
>JAVBUQ010000081.1:0-7509 GCA_031555185.1 Coriobacteriales bacterium | reverse complement strand
AGCAGCTTGCATGCCTGATGCTCGTTTCGCAGCTCCCTCGCCGGCCATATAGCCAGATCCAAAAGCTCCAAAGAAACCACAGCCACCCCAGGCGCCCTGACCGGACGCGGCATAGAACAGCCCGCTTATTTCTGTCTCGGCTTCAGGAGAGTAATTGAAGGGATGACCCGCGTCTTCCCACTGCTCTGCTACTACCTCGGTGTACTGGGGGAGTTCATAGGAGAGGTATTTCTTCTGGTTCTCCGCCGTGCGTCGATAGTAGCGGTCGTCGGAATGTGGATCGGAGGTGTCAACATAAACACCGCCGTTCTCCGTGCCTCTGCCGTCGAGCTGTGCGCGGTAGTATATACGGGCGAGTTGCCCGTTGCTCATGCTGTCAATTCCTTCGGGTACAAGTTTGTTCTTATCTTTGTCGTACATAAACTTCCAGTTGATGGTAGACGCACCCATCGCTCCCATGCCCTGCCTCGTCCCCACTGGCGTCCACTGTACATAGTCGATTGGCTGTTCTTCCATATCGCGCATGGCGACCCCTCTGCGCATGAGGATGGCGAGTCCGTCTCCGGTGTTTTCCGGACCGGCGATGGTGTGTGGTTTCATGCCGTTGTATCCCGAGACCCAGCGATAACTGCCTGTTGCAAAGATGACCGATTTACCGCGAAATACATGAGAGCTTCCGTTGACGAGATCGATTGCAACCACGCCGGATGCGTTGCCCTCATCATCCTGGAGGAGGTCGATGACCATCATTCTGTCGTTGACATCCGCGCCCTTTCTCGAAAGCTCAAGGCAGAAATAGCGATTAAAGGTCCCGTTGTCTACAACGAGAGGTCCCGGCGTGTTCTGAGCGGCTGTGTGCCCTTCTTTTCCTCGCTCCAGGATACAGCCGCTCTGCTCAAAGGTCGCACAGGGACGTCCTGCGTGGATCGCCTGACACATGGCAAGGCCGTTTGGCTGATTGACCATGCCGTCAAGAAGATACGCCCATACTCCCATGCTATCGGAGCCGTCTCCTTCGGCCCATTCGTTGGTTTCCGCGTTATGACCCCAGTTGATGCCGGAAGTACCGGAATGACCCCAAGGGCCTTTGTCTACCACCGCAACGCTGAGGCCTTTTGTCAACGCCCTTCGCGCTGCTGTTGTCCCTGCGATACCACCACCAACGATGACGACGTCGGCTTCGTGAACCTGCGGGTTGAATTCGGAAGAGCCGCCCTGGCTTGCAGAAGCCTGTGAGCTGGTATCGGTTGTACAGCCCGACAGGCTCGCTCCCGCCGCTACGGCTCCGATGCCAACCACTCCCGCTCCTCTGAGAAAATCCCGTCTAGATACGTCTCCCATGAAATCCTCCTTGCTCAGTCTTGGACACTCTGATTTCCTGCCTGATTTTCTGCCTGATAACAATCCCTGGGCGGGTGTGCCTAGGCAGACACAACTATTCTAAGACGCGGAGAACCTGTAGGGAAAATTATGATATTGTGACTACCTATAAGAGAATGCAGGAGTACAGACAGAAAACCCTTGGCAGCCTACAGGTAATAACCGATAGTATTGTGCATTGCAGGAGGAGAAACCGAACAGAGACGGCTCATATGCCTTCCCTTTTTGTGAGGAGACGTTTGTTGAGCGAGTAGTCATGCGGTATTGAGCCTTATTGAGGATAAGGAGCATATATGCAAATTGAGACGTTGAGGGAGTATCTCGTATTTGCAAAATACTTGAACTTCAGCACAGCCGCGAAAAAGCTCTTTATTTCGCAGCCTGCATTAAGCAATCACATAGCTAATCTCGAAAAGGAACTTGGTGTTGAGTTAATCCGGAGGGATCAGAAACTGGAGCTCACCGCAGCAGGCAAGGCGTTTTTTGAAGGAAGCTTTGACGTTGTTGCTTCGTATGATGCCGTACACCAACGGGTCAAAGAACTTGCTCTCAGCGAGAAACAGGGCTCTCTTACGGTAAAAATGGCCTTTGGAGAAGGGGGAGGCTCCGTTCGCCTTGCCGAGCTGATTGGCATATTCAAACGTATGAACCCGGCGGTCTCCGTGAAGTTTGTGAGCCAGGGCAAGAATTCTGTTATTGATGATCTTGTTGCCGGTGTCTTTGACTGCGCGCAGTTGTTCAACTACTCCCCAAAGAGTGACAATCCCGATTTGGCCTTCCTTGACTATCAAGTCATTGATCGGGCTCCCGTTA
Organism: Coriobacteriales bacterium; assembly: GCA_031555185.1. Classification (GTDB taxonomy): domain Bacteria; phylum Actinomycetota; class Coriobacteriia; order Coriobacteriales; family UBA8131; genus WQXH01. The sequence continues at coordinate 5,316 of JAVBUQ010000081.1, read as the reverse complement.
CCCTAGCGGCCAATAAGGAACATCCTCTGATGACCAAAGAACAGCTTTCCTTTGCTGATATCCAGGAGTATCCGTACGCGATGCCGGCCGGAGCATCTTTTACGGAGTGCTTTATTTCTGTCGAGCAGCTGTATGAGGAGCATGGGATAGATCTCAAGAACGTGCACTATAAGGTAGTAGACACCCTTACGGATCTTATCGCCTCTGGCATGAACGGAAACGAATTCCTTATCCTGGGGCCTTCTCCAACGCTGCCTAAAAGTATGACCTATCGTACGTTTGAACCGGAAGTGTATCAGGACTTCTGTCTTGTCTATCGCAAGGACAATCCAAACCCGGTCTTGCATACGCTCGTGAGCTTTGTGCGGCAGCACCAGGATGAGCCTGCTTGAGATGATTCTAAAGACCTCTTGAGGTTCTAACTCTACGTGCGCATTAACCATTTTCGCTCCTTGAGAACGAAGGAAACTGAGATCCCCTCGGCCTCTCATTTGCTCTTGTCCTGACCAGTTGTGCTATATTCCAATGACCGTGTTCTTCCAAGGTGACAATTTCAAGCGCTGCGTTGAGAACGAGAAGGAGACAATACGCTATGAAGGATATTTTTATTGAAGCCCAGACTTTGCCCGAGGCGTATCATAAAGGCATTGTTGCTCTGTTCTCTGACGGACAGCTTGCCGATTGCTCTGACTGGAACCTCAAGAACCTTGAAGCCTATAACCAACTTGAATGTCGTATGACGATTCATATTGAAGAACCTTTGCAAGAACCGCGCATAAGCAAGTTGAGTATCTGTGGGCCGCGAGAGCTTGAGCAATACCGCATGGAAATACTTGACGGTATCCTGGACTTTGCCGTTGATGTTGAGGTGGACAAGGACGGCAGCATTGAAGCTCTTGAGGACTATACCTATCATTATCGTATGACAAGACCACTCGATCAGATCGAGTTTGTTATTGATGAGCTCAGGCGAAACAGAGAGATGTCGAGCAGGCGCGCCGTAATCGGTGTCCGTGACAATGCCAAAGATGAACAACTCGAAAATCCTTCCTGCCTGCAACATATCCAATTCCTTGTTCGCGAAGGCAAACTCGATATGTGCGTGCTGTTCAGATCAAACGATTTTGCCCAGGCTTTCTTTATGAACGCTTTTGCCCTGACCTGCCTGCAGGAGAAGATAGCGCAGGAACTTGGCGTACCGGTGGGCACCTATTCACATACCTCAAACTCAATGCACGTGTATCAGCAGAACTTTGACGTGTTCAAAGCCTATGCGCAAAAGGTTGCCGAGGAGCCCACAGAAAACCTGACGTATGAATACGATGGATTTTTCAAGGAGATGATGGACTCTGAGAAAGAAGGCATCCTGGATGACTTCAGCAAGTTGCGAGCAAACTACGGGTTGGAGTAGAAGGCATCAGCCTACCAGCTCGGCAGAGTATCACCTTGACAGCCGTTACGAATTGATCCACTCGTGGTATTTGTGCAGGAACAGCAATGTCGTGTCAACACTCTGCGCATAGACGAGGGGAATAGTATCGCTTGCGTCGATTTTACCTTCTTCATCGGTATAGTCTTTGACGACACTCTCGATGATGGCCTTTCGTTGCGCCATAGTCTCATCAGTGTTCAGTAGATCCACAAACTCTTGAAAATTCTTCACTGTGCTTCACATCCCATAGATCGACACTTTTCTCAGAATTCAAATTATAGCTTTTGGATGGAAGGGGTGTTGCCTGTAACTCTCTGACCCTCAGGCAGAGAAGCACCGGATTCTCCCCTATCAAAAGATAACATAATGCAGTACAGTAGACGCATTACATAGATTGCGAGGCTCTGATGACAACTAAAGGAAAGAAAGTTAAGGCGCATTATCGGGGGACACTAGACGATGGTTCGGTTTTTGATAGCAGCTACGACAGAGGCGAGCCGATTGAGTTCATCGTAGGTGTAGGGCAGATGATTCCCGGATTTGACGCTGCCGTTCTGGAGATGGAAGTGGGCGAAAAGCGCACAGTCAATATTCCCGCCGATGAGGCTTATGGAGAATATGACGAAAAGAATGTTGCTGTCATTCCTGTGACGGCTATCCCTAACGCCGACCAACTCCCTGTGGGGGAGTGTATCATGGTGCCCCTGCCAGATGGTGGCGGCATGCGGGTAAAGGTGCTCAAGATCGAAGACGAGAACGTACACCTGGACGCAAACCACGAGCTTGCAGGACAGGCATTAACCTTTGAAATCGAGCTCGTCTCAGCGGAATAATAGTTTTCAATACTCTGACCACCTCAGAGAGGTGTGAACGTATCGTAACTCATGGGTCGCAGGCATGGCAGGGGACATGCTGCGCTTGACTGTTCAATATTCAATAACTAAAATACAAAACTGAACAAATCAGGAGGTGCAATGCTCACCGAACCAGAATTCTTAATCCTTAACGCCCTACTTACAAAGAACAGCGTCAGTCAACGTGATCTTGCAGAAGCCACCAGTCTTTCACTGGGAACCATAAACAGCACCTTACACAAGCTTCACGGCAAACAGCTCCTTGATGGACTTACCATTACCCAAGAAGGCATGAAGGCACTTGAGCCTCACAAAGTCGATAATGCCATCATCATGGCTGCCGGAATGTCATCGCGTTTTGCTCCCCTTTCCTATGAACGTCCCAAGGGAACGCTTCTGGTACGAGGAGAGGTGCTTATCGAACGCATCATCCGTCAGCTTCAGGAGGTGGGTATTACCGATATCACGGTGGTTGTCGGATATATGAAAGAGCAATTCCTCTATCTCGAAGACGCCTTTGACATTAAGATCGTAGTAAGTGAATGGTATGCCGAGCGTAATAACCACTCAACGCTCTATCTCATACGTAAAGAACTTGCCAACACCTTTGTGGTGGCTTCAGACTATTACTTTGTAGAGAACCCGTTTGAACCCTATGTCTATCACGGTTATTATGCCGCTATCTATTACGAGGGATATACCAAGGAGCATTTTCTTACAGTTGGCACCCGCGATCGCATTACCAGGATCACTGTTGGAGGCACGGATGGTTGGGGTATGTACGGTCATACCTACTTTGATCGACAATTCTCCGATGCTTTTAGCAAGATCCTCGAAGACACGTTTCATTTGCCTGAGACCAGAAACAAACTTTGGGAAGACCTCTACGCGGATCACGTCAGGCAACTGGACTTAAAGATCAGGCGATATCCGGCCAACGCCTTTTTTGAGTTTGACTCACTTGATGAGGTGAGCGGCTTTGACCCGGATTTTGTCACCAATATCGATTCTGAGATATTCACAAATATCGAGAGCATACTTACGTGTGAACGTAATGAGATATGCGACATAGCTCCTCTCGAAGAAGGCCTTACCAATCTCTCTTTCTATTTTCGCATTGGCGAGGAGGGGTATGTCTATCGTCATCCCGGCATAGTGACCAGAGGGCTCCTCGATAGAGCTGTTGAGGAGAGGGTAGAGAACATAGCCTACAAGCTGGGCCTGGACAGGACGTTCATACATCTTGATCCAGAAGGTGGGTGGAAGCTATCAAAGTTTATTCAGGTCTCCGAGCAATTTGATTATCACGACACCACACATCTGCAGAATGCTTTGCAGATGATTCACAAACTGCACGATTCTGGATTATCGGTAGCCAGTGTTTTTGATGTGCATGGCGAGACCGATAAGATCAAAAAGAAGATGAGCCACAGTGAGCACTTGCAGTTTCATGATTTTCGGGAACTTGACGAGCGAGCAGACCGTTTATATGAACTTGCCAGCGCCAAGGGCGCTCGTCAGGTCCTGAGCCATAATGACTTCTGTGGGCCTAATATTCTGGTGCGCGAAGAAGAGCTGTTTTTGATTGACTGGGAATACTCCGGCATGTGCGACTACGCACATGATCTGGGTACTTTTATCTGTTGTTCGGATTACACCTACGAAGAAGCCCTGCTGGTACTCGAACAGTATTTTGGGCGCGCACTTTCTCCTGTAGAACTCGCGCACTGTGTTGCCTATGTTTCACTCTCATCTTACTACTGGTTTGTATGGGCTCTTCATAAGGAGGCTGAGGGTGAAGGTGTAGGTGAATGGCTCTACCGTTGGTATCGGGCGGCACGAGACTATGGAAAGCGGGCAGAAAAGCTGTTCTGTGGGTTGCTGTAAGGGAACCAGTTTTAGACCATGTGTCCCTATCTCAGTGTCTTGATGTGCCTATGAGAAGAGATGCTCGTAGATGCCCCTGCAGCAGCCCCACCGGATGAACCGCTCACAGAGGTTGCGACAGCAATCATTGAGATGTACATATGAGAAGAGGTGCTCGTAGATGCCCCTGCAGCAGCCCCACTGGATGAACCGCTCACAGAGGTTGCGACAGCAATCATTGAGAGAGAGTCGGCGCAACACAAAACGCACTGCTCCCCTGGTCGCTGCCCTCTCCTGTTACCGTGAGAGCTGTTCGTTTATCCAGTTCAGGATATCGTCATAGACCTGCTCTTTGCCAATCTCATTAAGTATTTCATGACGCATGCCTTTATACAGGATGAGCGTGACATTCACATGTCCTGTGTCCTCATACATTGCTGCAGCGCGTAAGACACCTGCTCCCTTTTCTCCTACAGGGTCCTCTTCACCGGCGATAAAAAGGAGAGGAAGATCTTCAGGTGTGGCTTCTGCTGTCTCGCGTTTAACCATGTTTTTCGTAAGCGCGGTAAGAGTGACATTTCCGCCAACATCGAACATGAACCCACAATTTGGATCATCGATATAAGCATCAACAACGGCGTCGTCAGTAGTGAGCCAGTCGAGAGGTGTGCGAGCCCCTTCAATCTGCTTTGAATAAGCCCCAACACCCAGATCGTGCAACAATGTGCTGCGATGCTCTTTACCTTTAAAAACGCCAATCATGCGTGCCATAAGTGATCCCGAAGTAGAAAGCAGGGTTGACTGTTGTCCAGTGCCGCACAGGATGGCAGCTGTAACATCGTTGCCGTAAAGCGCCAGGAAATTACGGAGGACAAAACTGCCCATTGAATGACCAAACATGATAGAGGGGAGCGAAGCACCACCTTTGAGCTCCTGATAACGCTCCTTCATCAAAAGGTGAAGGCTCTGCGCATCTCCAATCAAAGCCAACATACCATCGAGAGGCATAACACCTCGCAGGTCTGGGTTCTTTATACTCTTGCCATGACCGATGTGGTCGTTGCCGCAGACGATAAAACCCTGTGAGACGCAGTACTCAGCAAAATCGCGGTAGCGCTCGATATGCTCTGCCATACCGTGGAGAATCTGGATAATACCTCTGAT
>JAVBUQ010000097.1:0-16681 GCA_031555185.1 Coriobacteriales bacterium | reverse complement strand
TTCGTTTTGGGGACAATGATACACTTGCTGCGCAGGTAGCTATTCTTGTCAAGGCTGACCTTGTTGTGCTTTTAAGCGATATCGAGGGCCTGTATACGGCCGACCCTCGACTCAGTGAAGATGCCGAGCTGCTGGAGAAGGTTGAGGAGTTCACCCGCGAGATCGTCGAAGCCGCCGGTAGCGCTGGCAGCGAAAAGGGCTCAGGAGGTATGTTCACCAAGATCGAGGCTGCACGTATGTTGATGGCCGCATCCATTCCCATGGTTATCTGCGAGGGTCATTCAACAGACGCAATACTCAAAGCAGCAAACGGAAAACACAACGGGACCCGCTTTGAGCGTGAGCAGCAGGGCAGACATGCCAGGGCACGAAAGCTGTGGCTTGCACTTTCGGGAACCGTCTGCGGAACGGTAACTGTTGACCAGGGCGCGGTACAAGCCCTGCGTGAGAGAGGAAGCTCATTGCTGCCCGTTGGTGTTGTTGCCGTGGAAGGCGGGTTTGGCGAAGGCAGCGTGATAGACATAAGGGATGAAGAAGGCCTGCTCATTGGCAGAGGGCTCAGTAATTATTCGTCTTCAGATTTACGGGTAGCCGCTGGCCAACGGTCTACGATGCTGAATAACACACCGATCCTGAACAATAAAACCAAGACAGAGGTAGTACATCGAGATGCTATGGTAATCTTCTAGGAGCAGCAAGAGAGCAGAGACCTTTTTATGCAGAGGTGCAGTCAAAACGTTGACTCAGTGAAGAGCGATGCTGGGAGGATAGTATGGGCGAAGCAACAGAGAAAGCCAGGAATGCACGATGTGCAGCAGCCGGTATGGCAGCATTGGAGAGTTGCGTGCGGAATGCTGCTTTAACGACCCTTTCCCTGGCCATAATCGAACAGACGGAATACCTCGTATCAGAGAATGAAAAAGACGTAGAAGCAGCACGTAAAAGCGGTACGGCTGAGCCGCTGATAGATCGCCTTCTCCTTACTCCGCAACGTCTTGAGGGCATGGCAGCCGCTTTGGAACAACTGGCGCTGGAGAAGGATCCCCTTGATGAGGTCGTTGAAGGACACACTCTGTACAATGGCATACGACTTCGTCAGATCCGGGTACCCCTGGGTGTTGTTTCTATGATCTACGAGGCTCGTCCCAATGTGACTGCCGACGCAGCAGGCCTCTGTCTTAAGACGGGTAATGCCTGTTTGCTGCGGGGCGGTTCACTCGCCGTTAATTCCAACCTGGCTCTGACCAGGGTTTTGTATGAAGCAGGCTTACAGGCAGGCCTTCCCACGTACTGGCTCCAATCTATTGAGACTACCAGTAGAGATGCCACAACAGAGCTCATGCAGTTGCAAGGCCTGGTAGATGTCTTGATACCGCGTGGTTCTGCCTCGCTCATCAAAACGACGATAGATAATTCAAAGGTTCCGGTCATCGAGACTGGTGAAGGCAATTGCCATCTCTACGTGCATACAGATGTGCGAAGTGAGATCATTATTCCCATTCTCATCAACGCCAAAACACAAAGGCCGGGTGTGTGTAACGCCATTGAGTCGGTGTTGATTGACGAAAGCATTGCGCCCCGAGAGCTTCCCTCCATGCTTGAAGCCCTGTTTGCGGCTCAGGTTCTGGTACATGGTGACGAGTTTACGGCACAACAGACACAGGGCCTTGATGACGCGGACCGTTTCTTTATCGCAGCCACCGAGGATGACTGGGGTCGCGAGTATCTTGATTTGGAGATATCCATCAAGTGTGTCAGCGGACTTGATGAGGCTCTCAAACATATCAACCATTACTCCACGCATCACTCGGAGAGTATCCTCACTGAGAATCATGCTGCCATACAGCGTTTTTTTGCGGAGATAGACTCTGCCGCTGTCTACGCCAACGCTTCTACGCGCTTTACCGATGGAGGAGAGTTTGGACTCGGCGCAGAGATCGGTATATCTACTCAAAAGCTGCATGCGCGCGGGCCTATGGGCCTTACTGCTCTTACCTCAACAAAGTTCCTCTTAGACGGAGACGGTCAGATACGCGCATAATATGGAGAAGATCGGTATATTTGGAGGAACATTCGATCCGGTACACAATGCGCATCTTGAGCTTGCTCGCCTGGCGCTTGAGCAATATCAACTGGATCGTGTGCTTTTCATACCCACCGGCATGCCTGTCAGGAAGCTTGCTACCACCGAAGCCAGCGCTCAAGATCGTTTGAATATGCTTACACTGGCCTGCGGGAATATAGTCGGATGTGAAGTTTCTGCCATTGAGGTTGAGAGGTCACAGATCACCTATACCATAGATACCTTGTATGAGCTCAAAGAGCAGTATGGACAGGAGTCTCAACTGTATCTGATCCTTGGTGAGGATACTGCTACCGATCTTGGAACCTGGAAGGATTCAGACCAGATCGCCACGCTCGCTCATATCCTGTATGCCGAGCGGCCAGGTGACGATACGAACACACAAGCCCTGCCTGCTGGTTTTGAGTGTTATAAAGTACAGATGCCTGTGCGGCACATCTCTTCCAGTTGCGTGCGCAGTCTCTTGCACAAGGGGGAGGACGTGAGCGAATATATCCCCAAACCGGTACTTGCCTATATCAGAAAATTTGGATTGTATGGCCGAACTCAAAAAGATATACATTGATGCACGCAAAAAGTTAGAGAAACGCCTCACCTCATACCGTCTTCTTCATTCTATCAGCGTGTCGGACATTGCTGTTCTCATGGCCAATGTCTATGAGGTGGATACAAGTTATGCGCAGGTAGCCGGCCTGCTCCACGATTGGGATAAAAACTACTCTGACGCAGAACTAATCAAGCGGGCGAAGAAATTTGAGATTGAACTGCCAGACGATCCGCACAATCTGGCATTTCTGCTGCATGCGCAAACAGGGGCGGAGGCTGTAGCGAGGGAATATCCCGAGCTTCCTTTTGAGATCATACAGGCTATTGCACGTCATACCTCTGCCGCCATTGATATGTCCGATCTGGATATGCTCATCTATGTTGCAGACATGATAGAACCGCTCAGAACAGCACCTAACCTTAAGCCGTTAAGATCGCTTGCAGGGAATATTCCGTTGGAGGAACTCTTCATCAAGTGCTATCAGGAGACCCTCGACCACCTGATCAGGCGGAGACGTTACATTCATCCGGATTCTGTTGCCGTATGGAACGCGTATGCAGCCAAAGACCAGGGCCGGGTAAAAAAGAGAAAAGGCTGAATGGTTACATGCCGGTCTTGCCTTCCACTTACGGAGCAAGGGCACGAGCTTTGACCTGACGACTTCGCGCAACGCAGCATGTTTTTGCAGCCCACGAGCGAAAGGTGCTTACATCCTGCGCATATACTCATCATCCCTGCGAGAGATATGACGAGTGATCATCGGTACCGTACTCATTGATACGGTATCACCCCTGTATCCTGCAGAGAGTAACCTTATGTTACAATTAACGCTTATTATCAGTTGCCCTGAGCTTAGAACTACGTTACCACCAACGGGTTTCTCGGCCAGCGGCGGACAGAGTGCGTGGCAAGCCGCGCCGGAAGGATTGGTGGACTCATGCCAATAAGCAAAGAAAGAAAGCAAGAAATAATCGCAGAGTACGGTAAGGATGCCTCTGATTCAGGTTCTGCTGAGGTACAGGTCGCAATTCTCACTGAGCGTATTCGCGAACTCACCGAGCATCTCAAGGTTCACAAAAAAGACCACCACACCCGCAGAGGCTTACTCATGCTGGTTGGTAAACGTCGTCGGCTTCTTACTTATATCAAGCGCAACGATGTAGTCAAATATCGTGAGCTCATTGCAAAGCTCTCTATCCGCGACAATATCTAAGGAAGCATATATGACAAAGCATACAGAGCGTTTTGAGCTCTATGGTAAGGAGTACACCCTTACCACTGGCGAGGTAGCCAGACAGGCTACCGGTGCCGTATTGGTCGAACAAGGCGAGACGATCATTCTCGTAACCGCAGTCGTTTCTCCAGAGCGACGTGACCTGGACTTCTTTCCCCTGACGGTAGACGTTGTCGAGCGTATGTATGCCGTAGGAAGGATTCCCGGCGGTTATCTCAAACGTGAGACGCGTCCATCCGACAAAGGTACCCTTATGGCGCGTATGATCGACCGTCCGGTGCGCCCCGGTTTTCCAGAGGGATTTCGTAACGACGTGCAGATCGTGGCAACTATTCTGAGCGCTGACCAGGTCAATCAGCCCGATGTCATCTCCATCATGGGTGCATCGGCTGCCCTGCTGGTTGGCGGCGTACCTTTTGATGGCCCTGCCGCTGCCGTGCGCGTGGGCCGCAACATCGAGACAGGTGAGTTCATCATCAATCCTTCGTTTGAGGAAGATGAGAATTCCGATCTTGAGCTGGTCATTGCCGGCACTGCGGACTATATCTCTATGGTAGAGGCAGGCGCACAGGAGATCTCTGAAGATGACATGCTCGCAGCCATGCAGTTTGGCCAGGAGGCTATTGCAGAATTCTGTAAAGCACAGCAGCGCCTCATTGACGCTGTTGCTCCCGAACCCCGTGAGTATCCACTTGACGAGAAGACAGAAGGTCTGGCCGAGCGGATTGCTCCCTACTATGACGAGATGAGTGCTGCTCTCAGGCACTCTGACAAGCAGCTCCGTGTTGCGCAAGTGGCAGAACTCAAAGCCCGTATCAAAGAAAACATGACTGAAGAAGAGCTTCTTGAATATGGTCACGAATTATCTTCAGAGCTTAAGAGTCTTGAGAAAAAGGCTATGCGCTCCATGGTTCTTGAGACTGGTGAGCGTGTCGATGGTAGAGCCGTGGATGAGATCCGTCCGATTACCGCTCAGGTCAACTTCTTACCGCGCGCCCATGGTTCAGGCCTCTTCACCCGCGGTCAAACGCAGGTGCTTTCTGTATTGACGCTTGGAATGCTCAATGAATGGCAACGGCTGGACACTATCGATCCCTGTCCTGGCAAACGCTATATCCATCAGTATAATTTTCCCCCGTACTGTACAGGTGAGACCGGTCGTATGGGTGCCCCCAAACGCCGTGAGATAGGCCACGGTGCTCTTGCAGAACGTGCACTTATACCGGTATTACCAAGTGAGGACGAGTTCCCTTACACCATCCGCATCGTCAGCGAGGTTATGGAATCCAACGGGTCCTCTTCAATGGCGTCTGCCTGTGGTTCAACGCTGTCTTTGATGGATGCCGGTGTGCCCATTTCCGCACCTGTCAGCGGTATCGCCATGGGCCTCATTAAAGAAGGCGATAACGTGGCGGTTCTTTCTGACATCCAGGGTGTCGAGGACTTTCTGGGCGATATGGACTTTAAGGTCTGCGGCACCGCAAAGGGTATTACCGCTTTACAGATGGACAACAAGGCTAAGGGACTTTCTGTTGAGATCCTCGCCACGGCGCTTGCGCAGGCCAAGGCAGGGCGGGCACATATCCTCTCAAAGATGCTTGAAGCGCTCGCTGCGCCACGTGAGGAGCTCAGTGAGTTCGCACCTCGCATCATTACCATCAAGGTGCCGGTTGATAAGATCCGTGACATCATCGGTACCGGCGGCAAGGTCATTCGTGGCCTGCAGGAAGAGACTGGTGCCACAATAGAAGTCACCGAAGACGGCACGGTATACATTGCCTCCAAAGACACTGGTGGCGAGGAAGCTCGTGAACGAATCGAAGCAATCATCAAGGTGCCGGAGATTGGTGAGGAATACCAGGGCGTTGTCGTTTCTATTCAGCCATTTGGTGCCTTTGTTGAGCTCCTTCCTGGCAAAGATGGACTGCTCCATATTTCCAAGGTGGCCAAAGGACGTGTTGCTCAGGTAGAAGACGTTTTGAGTATCGGTGATACCGTTCACGTCAAGATCACTGATATCGATGAAAAAGGCAAGGTCTCGCTTGATCGTCTGGATAAACCCGATGCGCCAGAAGGGCAAGAAACTGGTAACAAACGTCACCAGAATGATCGCAATTCCTCGCAGAGAGGTAATAATAGGGACAGACAGCCCAGACGCCGTCATGAGTAATGTGGGTTTGAGATTGTAGGTAAACATCAAATGAAAGGATGTGTTGGTATATGAGTGAGAACGATAATCCTCAAGGCACGGTTAACAACGGCACTTCTTCTGCTCCAACACCTGAGGGGACGCAGGTACCGCCTGCAGCTGGTGCGCCCGTACCTCCGCCACCGTATCAACAGGTTCCGCCGCAACAAACCTATACGCAGACTCAAGGCAACTATAAGGCCCGTTCACAAGGTTTTGGCAGCCTCAGGAAAGAAAAATGGCCAGCAGTCGTTCTTGCTTTTGCGCTCGGCTGGCTTGGCATCCATAAGTTTTATCTGGGGTACAAGAGCGAAGGCCTGGCAATGCTTCTGATCACGATCATCGGAAGCCTGTGCTTTGGCATCGGAATGATGGTTATGGCGGTCTTTGCCATTATCGAGGGTGTCAAATACGTCTCTTTGACGGAAGAGGACTTTGAGGCCACGTACGTTCGCGGCTATAAAGGCTGGTTCTAGTGTTTTACGAAAAGAGTACGCTCCAGAGCGGACTTGACATCATCTCAGAATATATTCCCGGCGTACGCTCCGTGACGCTGGGAATATGGTTTCGCGTAGGATCGCGCGATGAAGAACCCAGCCAGCTGGGTATCTCACATTTTATGGAACATATGATGTTCAAGGGTACGAGCACACGTTCTGCCCTTGATATCTCTATGGCCTTTGATGGTATGGGTGCTGTGCTTAATGCCTTTACTTCTAAAGAATACACCTGCTATTACGCGAGTGTTCTGGATGAGCATCTAGACTCAGCCGTAGAAATCCTGGCAGACATGCTACAGAATTCGCAATTTGCTACCGATGCTATCCTCACAGAACGTGAGGTGGTCATTGAGGAGATTGCCCGCTATGAGGATGAACCATCCGATCATGTTGGCGATATCTTTACTGAGGCCATGTTCCCGAGCCATCAATTGGGGCGCTCCATATTGGGTACCCGGGATATCGTAGGAGCTTTTGATCACGATACCTGCGCTGCTTATCTGGATAAACATTACCACGGTGGTAATGCTGTGATCGCAGCAGCGGGCAATATCGAGCACCGTGCCTTGGTTGAATTGGCAGAACGCTTCTTTGCTCAGATGCCAGGAGGTACGCCCAACAGCAGGGGCGAGGTTAACGAGGCGGGTCGTCAGCTCCTTACCTTTGAGACAAAGGATACTGAACAGGCACACCTTCTGTATGGAATGCCGGGTATTCCGCTTGGTGACCCTGACAGGTATGCTCGGCACTTGATGGAGACCGCCCTGGGTGGACCGATGTCTTCACGGCTCTTTCAGGAGATACGTGAGAAACGAGGTCTTGCCTATGCTGTGTACGCGTCTACCTCGGCCTATATGCATGCATCGCAGTTCTATGTCTATGTTGGTACGCGACCGGGCAATCTTGGAGAGGCCGTCAGTATTATCAGAAGCGAGCTTTCTTCACTTCTTAACAAGGGTCTTACTAAAGAGGAACTTGTTCGTGTTCAGGAGTACATCGTAGGAAACTCTGTGCTGGCAGCTGAGTCAACACGAGACCATATGCATAAACTAGGTGGAAGCGCCGTGCAGGACCTTGAGATACTTTCACTGGATGAGAGTATCGAACGGTATCGTGCGGTATCACTTGAAGATATCAAACGTGTTGCCGAGCGTGTGCTCACCGCAGACCCTACCATAGCCGTTATCAGTCCGCTCAGCAGGAGCGAATTGGATACAGTGCTGGTAAAAGCCTAAGATTGAGTAAAGAATAAACTTACAGACATGCGTGAGGAATAAGGCATGATCAAGATCTTGGTAAGTGGATATCTGGGCAAAATGGGCTCAGAGGTGGTTAAGGCTGTCCATGCAGCTGCAGACATGGAGCTTGTAGGCGGCTATGATCCTGCAGGTGAAGTGACGTCTGTTTTCGTCGATGGCGAGGCCGTTGCTCCGGCTTATACAGACCTGCATGTTGCCCTTGATGTCGTGCGCCCAGATGTTATGGTTGATTTTACCCTGCCTGACGTTGCGGCTTTTAATCTTGGCTCAGCACTTTCAAAAGGTATAGATTGTGTGCTGGGGACGACCGGTGTGCCCATAGAGACGCTTGAAAAACTGGTGGAGGCAACGCCTGCTGGCACAGGCCTTTTCTTCGCACCGAACTTTACCACAGGAGCGGTACTAATGATGGCCGCCAGTAAGTTGGCTGCTAGTTTCTTTGAAGATGTAGAGATCATAGAATTCCACCACAATAATAAGAAAGACGCTCCCAGCGGCACTGCCATTGCAACAGCGGAGATAATAGCAGACGAGCGCTTTGCTCAACAGGTCAGCTCATCTGCTCCCGGCGCAGAAACAGAATTACCTTCTCTTGCCGGTGCACGAGGAGCCTCATTCAAAGACAGCAGCCTGCGTCTGCATTCAGTGAGATCCAATGGTTTTGTTGCGTCGCAAGAGGTCATCTTTGGATCACCGGGACAAACATTGACGATCAGGCATGATTCCTTTGATCGTAGTTCATATATGCCTGGTGTGCTTTTGGCTCTACGAAAGGTTGGCGTTTTGTCCGGCTTGGTAATTGGCTTAGAGGAGCTGATGGAATTATGAGTACTGCTGCCCCATTCGGTCGTTTCATACCGGCGATGATCACGCCATTTGATACAGACCTTGAGCTTGACCTGCCTCGTGCCCAGGAGCTTGCGTTGCGCCTTATTGAGGGCGGGTCGGATGCCTTGATCCTTAACGGGACAACAGGGGAGTCTCCCACCGTTTTCTATCCTCAGAAGATCGAACTCTTCAAGGCAGTTATGGAAGCTGTGGACGGCAAGATTCCGGTTATTGCTAATGTTGGTGATAACTGTACCGCGGATACGGTTGACTTTGCACAAGATGTTGAGAAGCTTGGCGTTGACGGATTGATGTGTGTGGTGCCTTACTACAATAAGCCTCCTCAGGAGGGACTCTATCGGCACTTCAAGACCATCGCGCAGGCAGTAGAACTGCCCATTATCCTGTACAACATCCCCGGCAGATGCGTCATCAACATGGAGGCGGAGACAACGCTTCGTCTTGCGCATGATGTAGAGAATATCGTTGCGGTTAAAGAAGCCTCTGGTAAACTTGATCAGATCGCCCGGATCGTTGCTGAGGCACCGGAGGGATTTGTTGTCTATGCAGGCGATGATGAGATCACACTTCCTCTTATGGCCTTGGGAGGATGGGGTGTCATCTCTACTATTGGCAACGTAGCGCCGGAGCGTATGAACGAGATTGTTGTTGCCATGGCACAGGGTGAGCAAACAAAGGCTTTGGCTGCTCATCTGGCATTACAGCCGCTGATGCGAGAGCTTTTTGTTACCTCTAACCCCATCATGGTAAAAGAGGCCATGAGACTACTTGGTTTTGACTGCGGTGGCGTACGTCTGCCGCTTATTGATGCCACGCAAGAACAGCGTGAGAACCTTGCCGAGGTAATGAGCGGCGTAGGTGTTTTATAAGAAATGGACGAAAGTCTCTTAAGGAGACTGTAAATAAACCCAACTCCTGAGGAGAAGGGTTAAGGCTCAAACCACGTGGGGAGAGCATACAATTGAAGATGAGGAGGTGTCCTATTGCAATCAGGGACATCCGAAGGCTCGCGCCACGAAAAAGGAGGCGCGCAAGCTAACACGAAGAAAAGTCCGTCAAACCCACAGACAAAGGGGAAACGGGCATCAAGTGGTCATAGGCCACAAAACAGGCGCAATAAGCCTAAGAAAAGTGATCAGCTACGCATCATCCCACTGGGGGGTCTCGACGGTATCGGCAAGAATATGACGGTCTTTGAATACAAGGACGACGTCATAGTTGTTGATGCAGGTCTTATGTTTCCCGATGATGATCATCCCGGAGTAGACCTGATCCTTCCAGACTATACCTATGTGCTCGAGCACGCCGATAGGCTGCGCGGTATTGTCATTACCCACGGACACGAGGATCATACTGGCTCACTCCCGTATCTACTCAAAGATCTGGATAAAAAGGTCCCCATCTACTCCTCAAAGCTCACGCTTGGACTGATAGAAGGCAAACTCTCTGAGTTTCGCATCAAAAATGTAGATCTTCGCGAGGTCAAGACCGGCAATCAGATGCATTTGGGCGAGTTTGTTCTGGAGTTTTTTGCGGTCAATCACAGTATTCCTGCCGCTACAGGCGTATTTATTACCACACCGGCTGGCAATGTACTCCATACCGGTGACTTTAAACTTGATCAAACACCTATTGATGGAGTCGGCACGGATTATGCGGCCATTACCCGTTTTGCCCGAACCGGCGTTGACCTGCTACTTTCTGATTCTACCAACGCAACTAATCCTGCGTTCACAAAAAGCGAGGCAGAGGTAGGCAAGGCTTTACATCAGATAATAGGCAGTGCCGACCAACGGGTTATCGTTGCTGCATTCTCAAGCCACATACACCGTATCCAGCAGATCTGTGATGCGGCAAAGGCAGCTAAACGCAAGGTGGCTGTCACGGGCCGCTCTATGCTTACCAATACGCAGATAGCACGTGATCTGGGATACCTGAATGTTTCGAGTGATTTGATCGTAGATGCGTATGCAGCCAAGGATATTCCGCCACACAAGGTCGTAATCCTCTGTACGGGTTCTCAAGGAGAGCCCCTTTCCGCTCTTGCCCGCATGGCCAACGGTGAACATCGTACTGTGGAGATCGCCGAAGGTGATACGGTCATCCTTTCTGCTACACCGGTTCCTGGTAACGAAAAGGCGGTGACCCGCGTAGTCAACGCACTTTCCAAGATTGGTGCCGAGGTGTATGACAAACACCGCGCCCTGGTACATGTATCCGGACACGGTGGTGCTGAGGAGCTTAAGCTGATGATGGCTCTCAGTAATCCTAAGAATTTCATGCCGGTTCATGGCGAAGCCCTGCACTTACGTGCCCATGCGCGCCTGGCGCAGGGTTTTGGTCTCAGGAAAGATCACATATACGTCCTTGAGAATGGCGAGAGCCTCCTCATGGAATCCGGAGATATCAGACGTGGTGAGTCCGTGGATTCGGGCATCATTTATGTTGATGGACTTTCGGTAGGCGACGTGTCCAATGTAGTGCTTAAAGACCGCCAGACCCTTGCCTCCGATGGCATCGTGACTGTCGTGGTTATGCTGAGAAAACGTGATGCAAAGTCCGCAGGCGACCCTGAGGTCATTATGCGAGGTGTAAGTGGGGGAGACGACCCCGATCTCCTCTCTGATTCTGTACAGGTGGTGAGCAAGACTGTGGCAAACTTTGCCCATGAGCACCGTAATAACCCCAATCGTCTGCAGCGTGGTGTCAGAGAAAGTCTTTCAAAGTTACTCTGGGAACGTGTTCGAAGAAGGCCGATGATCATTCCGATCATCATGGATGTGTAATCCTGGCGACTGTGCAAGGGGGATGGTGTCCTCGCTCTTCAAGAAACAATTCGTGTGTCAAAACGCTTCGTCTCCGCGTATATCAGTTTTCCAGTTTGTTGAGGAATGCTTTGAGGCGGTCGTGCTGAGGTCTGTCAACAAGTTCTGCCGCGGGCCCCTGCTCAATAATGACACCGCCATCCATAAAGATGATCCGGTCGGCTACTTCGCGGGCAAAGCTCATTTCGTGCGTAACAATAACCATGGTCATGTGTTCGGCAGCGAGGCTGCGAATCACGCGGAGGATCTCACCGGTGAGTTCGGGGTCGAGCGCGCTGGTAGGCTCATCAAAGAAGAGTATTTCCGGGTTCAGAGCAAGGGCTCGAGCGATGGAAACACGTTGTTGTTGCCCACCGGAGAGCTCAAAAGGCAGGGCATCGCCTTTATCTTCGAGGCCCATCTTCTGTAACAACGCTTCTGCCTCTGCAAAGACCTCCGTTTTGTTGCGTTTTTGTACATGAATGGGTGGATCGGTGATGTTCTTAAGAACAGAATAATGAGGAAAGAGATTAAAATCCTGAAATACCAGTCCAAATTTCATGCGTGTCTCTTGTAGAACCTGCTTAGGAGCATAGATCATGTTTCCGTGCTCATCAGTCCGGGCGATAGGCTCACCGTCATAACAGAGACAACCACCGTCAAGCTGCTCCAAGAGTGTTGCACAACGCAGGAGCGTGGATTTACCACTCCCGGAAGGTCCTATGATGCCAACGACCTCGCCGGTATCAACACTGAGAGAGATATTGTGAAGTACCTCGGTATCGCCAAAACTTTTTCGCGCATTCTCAATGCGGAGTATGTTTGCAGTGGTCTTATTCACGATAATAGGCAAACGCTTTCTCTACTCGTTCCATAATAAAGGCTACAAGTGCGTTAAACGCATAGTAGAAAACACCAGCAATAAGGAAAGCGATGAGGTTACCCTGGCTTGATACAATAGCTTTTGCCTGAGTGAACATCTCTGCTACGCCCAGTGTAAAGGCAAGTGCCGTGTCTTTTACCAACGTGATGACCTCGTTGGTCAATGGTGGGATAATACGTTTGAACACCTGTGGAAAGATAATCCGGAAAAAGGTTTGTGAACGGGAATAGCCCAGCACCGAGGCTGCCTCGTATTGCCCTCGGGGGATAGACTCAATACCACTTCGGAATATCTCACCAAAATACGCACCATAATTGAGTATAAAGGCGATGATCGTGGCAGTAAAACGAAAATCCTGACCCATCTGGATCCCAAAAATGTAATAGGGACCAAAATACACAATAAAGAGTTGCAGGATAAGGGGAGTCCCCCGCATAACAGAGATATAGAAGCGAACAAACCAGCGTAATGGTGCAATCTTTGACATCCGTCCAAAGGAAACCAGCAATCCCAATGGTAAGGATCCTACCAGGGTATAGAGAAAAATCTGTATAGAAGTAACCATGCCCTCAGCAAGCATGGATATGATGGTCTCTATACTCATCTCTACGCTCTGCGCTTATCTGTTCTTTTCAGCAGAAACAGGCAAGAGAAGACAGATGCCTTCTCTTGCCTTCGTCTGTCTTCTCATGCCTTGCTTCCACATCCTGTTTTAGGAATGTGCGGACATCTGATAGATTGCAACCGGCTTGTCAATGGCTATTGCATCAACAGAACCTTGGTCAAGCTCGAGGAATGCGGTGTTGTATTCCGGTATAGTGCGCAGCTCCTTGAAGGTAGCAACCAGATCAGGCTGATCATCAACCAGAGCAGAATACGCCGCGCTGTCGGCTTGAGCCATGACGACCTTATCTGCAAGGTCTGCCCAGCTTGTGATGCCGGAGTCTGCAAGCACTACAAACACCTGAGTGTTGTCCATGTAGGGTTTGGTCCAGAGGTATTGATCCTCGCGGCCTTCGATAGTAAATCCGTTCCAGATGCAGTCGATGGCTCCCGACTCAAGTTCGGCATCTTTAAGGTCCCAATTAATAGGCTGATAGACTACTTCCCAACCATTCCTGCTTGCTACTTCTGCGGCAAGGTCAAGATCAAAACCGGCAAAGTTACCGGTATCATCGACATAACCGTAGGGCGGGAAGTCCTGGTCAAAACCAACGGTAAAGGTTGTGATGTCAACCTCAGGTTTTGTCTTTACATCGGTGCTCGTGAGGATATAAGCATCATAATTGATGCCCTGGTCGGCATATTTTTCTGCGACTTTCTCAACCGTGCCGTCGTTATACATCTCTACCAGTGTGTACTCGACAGCGTCACGAAGATCAGTGTCGTCTAAACGGAAACCAACACCGTAGTGCTCTGATGCGATCTCCTCGTCAAGAATCACATATTTCTCCGTACTTTCCGTGCTGGGCGAACCACTGTCAGTTGAGGGGGCGTCAGTTGTTCCTCCACCACAGCCGGTCAGGGCAAGGGGCAGGGCAAGTAATCCTGCCACAAGAAGGGCAACCAGTTTACGTGTATTCATAGATCCTCCGTACCTTCTCTCTCCAGCGCTCTACTGCGCTACTGTGATGTATTGAATTATACAGGTTGCATACAAGTGTGCAGGAGAAGAGAGCCGATTGTTACCGAAAGAGAGAAGCAGACGTCTCTGAGGGATCATAACAGCAAAAGCCAAAAGGGGAGAGGGGAGAGGAGAGAGGGGAGAGGAGGTCAATCAGTGTTCTGAACGCAGCTTGGCACAAATGGCAAAACGATCGTTCGTATCACCTTGGCTGTGAGAGAAATAACGTGAAGACGTTGTTGTATCGACTGAGGAGAGCTCCATATGGTGGGTATATACCCCGGCTTCTTTGAGTTGGCTTATCGCCAACTCCTGCAGTCCTTTATTGTCTGCCTCGAAGAGAGGGTAGTGTCCTTTTCCCGCACAGGGCGAAAACCACACAAGAAGATCACCTGGGTTTGTTTCTATCTGTTCTGTCATGTAGGCAACTGCTCTACAGGCGCCATTCTGGAGTAAAGTATGGCGGCCGCAGTGTACGACCATTAAGGCTTTTTGCCGGGAATCGAACAAGACAAGGCCAAGGCAATCCGCAAGAGGAAGGAATAATCCAAGAGTGGGTGTCTTTGTGAGGATTCCATCCGAAGGCTCCGCGGACCTGTCGTCATCCAGACTGTGGCCGTATGCAGTGTCCAAGGTAATGAATTTGCAGTAATCAGGTTGCCCATACACAACTCGTACGAGAGCGGTAGTATCTCCGCTGAGACCGAGTGCCCCCACAGCCTTTCGACGGTTTTTTTGGGCTTGCTCCAGTTTTCTGGGTGCCAAACTCGCCACAGCTTTCATATTGCCGTCTGAGACTTCTGTCAGGAGCAGCTCTACCTGTTTATTAAAAAGATATAGATGCTTCAAACCGCTACGCTCCTTTACTCACCCAGAAAAGCCCATTCTCGCTGTGTGTAAGCCTACGTGTAAAGTGAGCCTGAGGTCAAGTGATTGCTATCATTATTACATCGTTACGGGTTTCACCATGCTGCAATGCAACTTTCATTTCCAGGCTTTGCACGATAAAGGGAATAGTGTTATCCTCAAGGTACAGGCTTTTTCATGCTGATCCCTGTGCAGAGGGATTCATGGAAAGGCGGGCAGAATTCAAGAGCATATAACGCTTTTGCTGAGTATCTGCATTGGCATGATTGCCTTGACTGCAGTGGTTATGTTAACAAACCTTTTCGAATGCTGGTGGGAGGGCAGGAACTGGAAAAGGACAGTCGTGATTAGACGAGACTGTCCTTTTCCGGTGTATCTTCACCTGCATAGAGGATAGTATCTGCCAGGTGAAAGGTAATCAAGAAGCTACCTCAGTGCATGCCTATCAACTCTTGCTCCTGCCCCGTTTTCGCAAAAACAAGCCTAAGCCAATAAGCAGCACCGAGAGAACGGCAACCCCACCTGTCCAGAGGAGTATATCTGACGACGAATCATAGGTAGTAGCCATGGGCGCCCCGAGATTTGTAGCTTTCCAGTTTCCTGTGATGATCAGGTCACTCTCAGGGAAGGCTGCTGGTACTTCTTGATTCCAACCTTGGAATATATACCCATTATTCGCTTGCGCTGTGGGGTAGGTAATGATAATGGCCGGGTTGGTCTGGAGGAGCATTATCTGGGGTGGGATTCCTCCCACGGTAATAGGATCACCCTGTATACCTTCGTATATAAGCGTGCCTGACAACGATCCTCCTGTGGGGTCACTGTTGACAAAGGTGATAGTGCTCCACTGTGAAGGATCCTTGACCCAATGTGCCGTAAAGCTGAGATTTCCCCAACTGCCTTGCGTAACGGTGAGACTCGATGTCTGAGCTGTCAGGCCTGTACCTGTCCAGCCTGCAAAGGTATAACCTGGTTTGGTTGGGTTGGCAATGCTGAAAGTGGGGGTGTCGGCAGTATAGGATGAGGGGTTTGCTGTCGCAACGGTACCGCCGTCAAGGTCGTAGTCAATTGCGTATTCGAGAGGAGCCCATTGTGCGGTAAAGGTAAGGCTGGATTGTAGGTCCAGGAGAGGTTCCGCAGGCCGAAATATTCCGGCAGAGTCGCTGAGCCAATGCAAAAATGTGTATCCTGGGCGTGTAAAGGGGTTATCTGCAATGATGATATTCAGCTGGCCTTGAGTAAGGATACTTGTTTCTGTAAATGAGCCGTTGCAGAAACCATCGTTATAGGTGACGGTGTAGAAGGCCTCGATCCACTGAGCATAAAGCGTCAGGGTCCCACTGGTTGTCGGAGTGATTGAAGAGCTGTTCTGATAGGATGTTCCAGAACCATCTGAGCTCGTGTTCCACCCAGAAAATACGTAGTATTCTCTGGAGTACATATTGTCAGAAAGCGTATGCTCCCCACCTGTCAACACGCTCTCGTTATTCATGGTGCCGGTAGCGTCACTGCTGTTACTGTCGTAAACAATAGTAGTCCATTGTTCTGGATCCACCTCCCATTGCGCAGTGAGAAAGGTGTTCTCCTGAATTGAGAATGTCTGTCCTGCAGCGAAGGAGCTCCCATCTTGATCCTTCCACTCAACAAGCGCATACCCGGGATAGACAAAGGTGTTGCTCAGCACCTCAACAGGATCGTCATATTGGTACACCTCGCTGTCGGTTAACGTGCCAGAGCCTCCGTTGCCAAGATAGACGACTCTATACTCGCCATTGCCTGCCCATTGAGCGTAGAGCGTCATGCTCTCGTTTACGGTGATGGCCTGTCCATTAAGATATGAGAC
>JAVBUQ010000154.1:0-6907 GCA_031555185.1 Coriobacteriales bacterium | reverse complement strand
TACTCGTGGCCGTATAGTCATAGTTGGAGAACTGATCATTTGGCTGAGAAATGGTATAGTCCACCTCAAGGTGTTGCTGCCCCACCAGAAGTGTTGCGCAGAGCTCTTCCGTAGCGTTAATGAGCATGCTGCCCTGCCCATCTTGCAGTCTGAGAACAAATTCCGTAGCTGAAACGCTCTCAACTGAGCCGGTGACAGTCCCCGCGTTGCTATCGAGCATACCTATGAGCCAATCCGCCTTTGTTTGATAGGCTGTATCCACTACCCCGTCAATATCCAGCGAGAATTCCTGGATGATACCATTGGTATTCTTGATGAGGTCCTTAAAAGCTGCCCTGTCAGACGGGTGCATCTTTGCCAGAAGCGCTTTTACCTCGCTTTCGTTTGGATTACTTTTGAGGATGGCGTAATAGTCATCGATGGCCGTCCGCACAGCGGTTCTACCTGTCAAGTCCAGGTCGGGCGCATGGTAGCTGCCATCATAGCTCCCATTGTGATAGAAGGTGTTCAATTGCGATTGATACTCTGTGAGTGTTTCGTACTGTCTTTCCGAATCGTCTATCGCCGCTGCCTCACCAGGAAAGAGCTTTACCAGAGCCGAGCCAATTGCGTAAGCTGGGCTTCTGAGTAGTTCAAGGTTCCCAGCGCGTCTGCCTCCTCCATATACATAAGAATCCGCACCATCAAAGGTGCAGGCAAAAACCTCGTCACTGAGCCAGTCCTCGATGTCTGCCCAGTCTTTGCCATCATAAAATGACCTGAGCAGCTGGTAGGCTGCACCAGAGGAGAATTTCATGGCGAGCGTATTCAGACTGGCGATATCACCTGTTAGATTGACGTACCCCCGAGCGCCCTCAAGGGTCCCGGTGCCTCCAACGAGTCGTGCCCTTGTTGTGGCATCCACGCTTGCCATATGGTCGTAATCCTTGTGGAGGCTTTGTACTTCGTACACACCAAAGGCGAGGATTGATCCGGGATATTCATTACCCTCGCCGCCTCCATAATATGACCTTATGGTGTGTGCAGGATTATAGGAGTCCTCAATGGTGTGGCACATCATGCCGAGTGCCCGGTACCGCATTTGGAGATAACTCATCTCTCGGTCAGCATCGTCCCAACCGTTGCCCAGTTCGGTTGTCTGAGATTGGTAATTGAGTTGCCCATAAGGATCGATAAACGAGAGGAGTTTGATCTGTTCGTCGGTGAGAGACTCTTCGTTTGCATATTTGTAGGCAACTTCGAGCCATTGCAATGACCAGTCTCTTTGCTGCTGCTGGGTCAGATACGACTGTCCGTCTGCCTGTACACCAAGCATGGAATGAAGGATATTTCCTCTTCGATTGTGCGACATGCGTACCATGCCTCGTGGGTAGCAAAGTACCCAGCCCCACTCATCATTTGCCGCTATCACGGCGGCGCTCAGATGCTCCCCTATATCATAGGCGCTGGTATAAGCACGACCAAACGACGGAATCTTCTCCCTTATGAGGTAGTTCTGCAAGAATTCATAGGTCGTATCTGCGGGAACATCATTCCAATAGGAACCCTGACGAAGGTAGTACATCGCTTCCTGATACTGCTCGTTACTGGTCATGGAGAGGATGCTGGTAGATCCGGAATCGCTTTGAGTCTCCTGACACAGGCGCGCAAAAGCCATCTGCGTCATGTCTTCGTGCATGGGATCGACAACCACTCCCTCCAGATTCCCTGAATAACTATCCCAGGCATATGCCTCTTGTGTAGCCGGCAAGCTCATCGAGACAGTAAGAATCATAACTATGGTTACTGTCCACCCCATATGTAGCCTTTGTTTGAGTTTCATAGGTGTTCCCTCCACGCCTATCTCTGCCCCACAGATATAGTCAACAGTTCTTGTGAAACGCATTTTGGACTGTGCCGCTAAAACGCTTTTACTGTATCAGGCAAAGGACAGCAAAGTAACACCAAATAGAGGGTCATTTTATGATTTTTTCTGAAGAAGGAAGAATTTACTAGTGTGTACGTGCTCGTACAGAAAACCGCTTTAAAGTTTTCCCGTCAGAAAAGCGTTCGTTGATTCTGACCAGGAATAGTTTGACATGAACTCGCCCATAAAGGCACTCTTTGCCTGAGGGTTTCCTTCCAGGAGCTGATAATAATCGCACTCGATCCTGGTGGTATCCACCGAGAGCGAATTAAAACTTCGAATGATGAGTTCTTTTGCGCCCACTTCCTCAAGGGATCTGATAAGAGAAGAAATGATAGTTTGCATTTGACTGCTCAGTGACTTGTCGTAGCATTTATCCTCAAAAAGGACCGCACAAAGCTCACGGAGCGTGCAGCTCGTGCCGCGTTTTAAGATGAGGTAGGCAAGAAGTTCCTTTGACTTGCTTCGGTAGAAATGGAGGGCCTCTCCCTTTGAGAATACTTCAAAGTTACCAAATGTCCTGACAACCAAAGGAGTAAAACCCTCCGCCGCCAGTGGCTTACGCAGATTCTGTATGACCTTGGTTATCTCATGCGCCTCTGCAGGTTTGAGGATATACCCACTTGCGAAGAGAGAAAAGGCATCCACCGCATACTGACTATGCCCGGTCACAAAGACGATATTCATGTCGGGCTGACGATCAAGGAGCTGCTTTGCCAGAGTCAGGCCATCCATGCTTCCTAACTCCACATCAAGAAAGGCCACCGACACCTCGTTTCGCTCCACATATGAGAGCGCCTTCTTAGGCATACTAAACCCCCTAACAGACACTTCAGCTTCTGAACTCTCAATTGCTTCGATCAGATCTTTCAGAGCCAGGGGTTCGTCATCAACGGCTATGACTCTCATGTTTGCTCACTTTTGTCAGGAATCAGGACGCTCACGCTGGTTCCTACCCCTCTGATGCTTTCAATCGTGAGCTCACCATTGCACATAAGCTCCAGACGTCTGCTGATGTTCTCAATGCCCACGTGGCTTCGCCCATCATCTTGCTCACCCTGAGGGTCAAAACCAATTCCGTCGTCTTTTATGGTTATCAGGATACAAGAATCCAGTGTTTGTGTTGCTATGGTCACCGTGCCTCCCTCTTCTCTACCCATAAGGCCATATCTAACTGCATTTTCAACCAGAGGCTGGATCGTAAGTGGCGGAATCTGAAAGTCAGTACAATCAATTTCGTACCTTACCCTGACCCGATCCTCAAACCTTTTCTGCTCGAGCGCAAGATAGTTGCGAACATGATCAAGCTCTTTGACAAAAGGAATACACGTCTCAAGCTTCAGAGAATCAAGATTCGATCTCAGGTAATGTGAGAATTCGACCACCGCCTCTTTTGCTCTGGGAGGATCGATATCGCAGAGTTGTTTAATGACTACTAATGAGTTGTACAGAAAATGAGGCTGGATCTGGCTCAGCATGACTGCGATCTTACTCTGTGCATTCTCGTTTTCGAGTTTGCGTACCTTTTCTAATTGATAGAGTTGGTCGTTTATGTAGTAGAACATGACAGAGAAGGTCGTTGCGATCCATCCAACCGAAATGCCATAGAAAGCAAGTTGCAACACGCCCCCAATAGCTGGAGGTATGATAAAGAGCATATGGTAACGACAAAGTCGTCGTGTCTCTTCGGTTGCCGTAGGATCCCGTCTCTTCCAGAGCGCCAGAATGCATGCCCAGGGGATATAGAGAAAGCCAAGAGCATAGGCCAGCATCAGAAGAGGCCCTCGATGATACGCGTTGCTCTCATCAAAGTAGAAGTAGATGCCACTGTTTATGTTCACTATGCATAACACCGTGTTTATCGCGAAGAAGATCAGATAAAAGGGCAGTCGTCTCCTGAACCCCTGCCTGTCCTGATACAGGCGACAGTCGGTATACATCACCCAGAGCATCAAGGGCAGAGGGATGGTAAAGAAACTGAAAAAAGTCAAGACATTGCTAAGCTCATATGCTCCCGGAAAACTCTTTTCCTCCACCCACCAGGAACTTGCGTCGGCAGCCATGGCCACCATGAGCGCTATGAGGAAGAGGTTAAAGAGAAGAGCGCTCCACGTATCGCGAATATAACCTGCTTTATTGGCTTGAAAGAAAACGAGCAGCAACAGCGCAATGGCAAAAAGGCATAACTCAAGGTAGGAGAACATCAGCAGTGCTGAATCAGATGGCAAGGTGGCCCTCCTTCCCTTACTCCAAGCGGTACCGCGTACAGGTGATAATTGTAGCCCTTTACAGGTGAATGGCTCAATACTTTCAGAATGCCCTGATTTTGGCCAACTGGGATTCGCTGGATTCAGCTGGTCAGCAGAAAGGCGCATTTCTATCAGAAGACGCATTTCTATCAGAAGACGCACTCCTTTCAGAAGGCGCACTCCTTTAGAAAGACGCACTCCTTTCAGAAGACGCACACCTTTTAGTTAAGCCCACTCCTTTAAGTCAAGGTCTTGAGGACGCCAATCAGGTATCTACGCTTGCTATTCTTGCCACTGACAGTTCAGAAAGTGTCTCCTGCCTGCATAAAAGAAAAAAATATCGAGAAAATACTATTTTAGAGGTGACATTTAGTTGAAAAGCCTCCTCTTTATCTACAATAGAAATACGACGATTTTGTGCTGCACGCTTAATGCAGTCACAAACAAAGGTGGGTAACCGCAGGATTCAGTATCAGGGGAGTGTGAGGGTAGGAAAATGAAAAAAGAACGTACATATGACAAAAGAGTAGTGGCGGCGATTGCAGGAACTTTTGTGGTGCTCCTGATTGCTGTAGTAGTTTTTGGTACGCAGGTATTCTCATCTCACAGTAGATATGCGCAGAACATCAGCGCGGTTGAATCCACAACACAGCAGGTAGGCGGGGTAACTGTCACAAACTATACCCCCATTCTCGCTGATGGTATTGATTGGGAGACACTCAGCGCCGACGACCGTGAAGGCACGGCTCTCTACGCTGTTAACACGGCCACTGAGATGGCGCTCACCAATGGAACCCCTTCTTTTAATGTGCTGGGTATGTCAGCTATCGATCATCAGACTCTGTTTCTTTATACAAGCGAAGCAGAAGCTGTGACTCTTTATTCAGGCGATGAATATCTACAGGTTCCTGTTCAGAAGTAACGAGGAGCCACGTAGTGGTTGGGCAGAGTACCCAGAGGAGATATATATGAAGCACGGCCATAGTGAGCAAGAGACAAAGCGGGAACACAGGGAGAAGGGTTACAAACATGTCACGTTCTAAACAGGGGACAATAAACGGCACCCGAATACTTTTGATGGCAGGACTGTTCATCGTTATTGCGACGCTGTTCTTTCTGTTGGTATTTCCAACGGGATGTGTCGCTTCGGATTCAACTGATGGGACGCAGGAAGTGCTTACATCGAGTGAAGCTGAAGACGACTCTGCCAGCAATGGATTTGTTGCTGAGGCCTCGTCCACAGTAACAGTCGAAATCGATGATA
This sequence comes from Coriobacteriales bacterium, assembly GCA_031555185.1. GTDB lineage: Bacteria > Actinomycetota > Coriobacteriia > Coriobacteriales > UBA8131 > WQXH01. The sequence continues at coordinate 1,488 of JAVBUQ010000154.1, read as the reverse complement.
CCGATGCTGGGGAAGAAGGATAATCATGCCAAAGCGATTCAAAAGAAATACCCTGGGATTAAGGGTTATGGTAACGCTGCTGTGTTTAGCACTCGTTCTAACAATGGTCCCACTCTCATCCTTTGCTGAGGACTATGACTCCTCTGGGACGTCAACGCTTCAAGAGGTCGCCACCTCAGAAGGAACCGGGGATAGTGGGGGTTTGGAAGATCCTGCTACTGATCCTGCAACAGGTCCTGTCACCGATCCTGCTACGGCTCCTGTCACAGAGCCTGTTATTGAGGAAGACGGCATCTATTCAGTTTCCTTCATACTTCCTCTCGATTATTCTTTTGATGACGGTACAAACACCTGGGTTGTGCCCGTAGGAGAAGGTCAGCTTATCCCCCTTGAGCAGATACCTGATCTTACCGTATTTGATACCGAAGAGGTGCATTTTCTGGGTTGGAGAATCGACGGCTATAACGAGTATGGAGAGCCAAACTCGGATCAAGGCACGCTCTTATCACGTGAACAGATTACCCAGATACCGGTATATGCGGATAGTGCGTACACTGCAGTCTTTGAAGAGAATACCGTTCAGGCACTGTCCTCAGGCATGGGGATTCTTGGTCTCGACTGGCAGACAAGCTCTGCCGCATCAGAATTGGCTACCGCCACAGGGAATTTTCGTGTTGTAGCTCCGGATGGCACGGCCACCGGCTATCCGTCTTTTAATGAGGCGATAACCGCCTTGCAGGGAGCAAGTGGCGGCGGCACCTGGCTGCTGTATATAGGTGCCAGCGCAACAGCCACCGCTTCTTCGTTTTCCAACATGCCTGGTGTTGACACCCTGGTGGTAACAGGCGTGGCAACAGACCCTCTCTCGGCAACACCTACCCCTGCCACGGCGGCAACGCAGGCAGGCTCCATCACCCTGACCTTTGCTGCCAACACGCATCTGGGCGTAAGTATGCAATTACGTAATATCCGTTACGCAGCAGGCTCAGGTAATAATCTCTATGCTAATGGTAAAAACCTCACACTCGGTCATCTGTCCTGGGCAACAGCGGGGACGAACTACTATGGAGGTGCGGCCAGTGGTAGCGTCAACGGCAGCCCTGTCCTTTCAGTCTGGTCCACCGGCGTAGGAACTTCAACATTTGTAGGTGGTATGCATACCGGTACCCTTACGGGTAATGTGACGACGCAAATCAATAACACGAGTGGTAATGATTTCAGCATATATGGTGCAGGATATGGTAACAGCACGAGTGCACCTGCGCACCTGATGGGTACCGCCACTACTACCATCACCGGTATGGCTACCAACGCAAATGGTCTGGTAACATATGTAGGTGGCGTTCAATTTGGCAATGTATCCGGCAAGATCACCAACACCATCAGCGGTCCCGGACGATGGGGCGGAGTTAGCCCCACAACCAGTTCGTGGGGCGCTGGATATAGCAGCTTTTATGGCGGTTCTCGTAACGGTGACATCGGCACCTC
>JAVBUQ010000098.1:0-5036 GCA_031555185.1 Coriobacteriales bacterium | reverse complement strand
GCAGGCTCTTACTGAGGCCATGATCACTCTTCAAGAGAACGGCACATTTGATGAGATCTTCCTCAGATACTTCCCTGATCTGACCCCACCCAGCTCGGGAGCGGCTAACTAAAGTGGTATATGCCCTTTAGTTAAAGATCCTCAGGAACGTGCAGAGAAACAAAACATACAGCACCATCGCCCCTGTCTTTAGATCTTTTCTGGTCACGGCTATGGTGCTGTCGCTTATGGTCTGTCTCACGACGCCTCTTTCACAGGCTGCTGGCCTTACCGTAGACTCAACAACAGCCAAGCCTACTCAAGCAGGTGATAACAGAGTCGTTGGCGGTGTGCCAACGCGCATTACCTGGAAGGCGACGGTAGACAGCAACGAGGAGATCAAAGAGATTACTCTTGTCTTTCCTGAAGGAACAACACTTGGAGACGGCGCAAATACCAAAACGACCGTACTCGATGGTCTGGAGCGCCTGGAGCTTCCCGTGGAAACCACACTTACCGAAGAAAAGACCGTGGTTACCTTTGCCGATCCGGTAGAGACGGGACTCATAATCCAGTTAGAGATGTACTACATAGCTTTGCCTCTTGAGGGCGGAGAGTATACACTTACCGGCAGCTATATCGATGGCAAAGGCGAGGAGATCGAGTTAGAACCATCACCTGCTATCACGGTCACCGGCGTGTCGCTTGAGGAGAGGATCACAGGTTGGCTTGATGAACAACCCTGGGTTGAGGCATGGAACTCACAGCTCTTCTTAAAGCTTTTCTTGAATCCGCAGCTTATTGTGTCTTCCATACCCATCCTTTTTATCGGATGGATCCGTTCGTTGGGTCTGGTGGTAGTGGGCTTTCCTCTGGCTATACCAATAGGTTTGGGGATATCCTTCCTCAGGATGAGCAGGTTCAGGATCGTTCGCTTTGTCTCTTCCATTTATGTGAATGTTATTCGCGGTACACCACTGTTCTTGCAGATCTACATTGCCTTTTTCGGGTTGCCCCTGTTAGGCGTGAGCATTGACTCGTACGTGCTTGGCATCCTTGTGCTGGCTATGAATTCCAGCTCCTATCTGGCCGAGATTTTCAGGGCAGGCATTCAATCCATTCCTAAGGGTCAGTTTGAGGCTTCAGCATCCCTTGGCATGAACGGTGTGCAAACGATGTTCTCCGTCGTTCTTCCACAGACGGTACGCAGGGTCATTCCAACAGCTACGAGCGAATTCATCCTTCTTTACAAGGATACATCGCTCCTTGCTGCAGCAGGCGTAATGGAAATGATGATGTTTGCCAAGTCCATCGTGGCTACAACAGGAAATATGACCCCGTATGTGGTTGCCGCCGGATTCTACCTGCTCGTTACCCTGCCTCTTATCAAGGTTGTCTCGTCCTTTGAGAAGAAACTCGCCGCTGCCGAAGGCAGCAGTGCGGCTCCTGTAAAAAAGGAAAAGAAGAAACTGTATTGGGGCAAAGAGAGGGAGAGACAAATAGACGCCGCGGCACTTTCTGCCGAGGCAGCAGGTTTTGTGCAGGATGCGGCAGAGAGCATCCCACACATTCCCCCTGACGATGTTGTGACGCCGGGGGCTCCTGATGACCATTCCAAGAGGCGGTTGGAGTGATGATACATGAATGATACGTATGTACCACTTCATGAGCCGGTGGTGCGCATCGTCCAATTACATAAGTACTTCGGAACCCTTGAAGTACTCAAAGGTGTCGACCTGGAAGTAAGCAGGGGAGAGGTCGTTACCATTCTCGGGCCTTCCGGTTCGGGAAAATCGACACTGCTTCGTTGTATCAACCTGCTTGAAAAACCCACCGATGGTGAGATATGGTTTGAAGAGACCTGCATCACAGATCCAAAAACCGATATCAATAAGATACGTGAGCACGTGGGTATGGTCTTTCAGTCGTTTAATCTCTTTCCACACCTGAGTGCTAAGAGAAATGTGATGCTGGCCCAGAGAAAGGTCCTCAAACGCTCCAAGGACGAGGCAGAACGTGTAGCTTTGGAACAATTGGAGAAAGTGGGACTTTCCGACAGGGCGGACTACATGCCTTCACAGCTTTCCGGCGGACAACAGCAGCGTGTTGCCATCGCCCGAGCTCTTGCCATGAATCCCCATGTCATGCTTTTTGACGAAGCCACCTCGGCGCTCGACCCTGAGCTGGTGCGCGATGTTTTGGATGTAATGCGCGAGTTGGCGCAGGGTGGCATGACGATGATCGTTGTTACCCATGAGATGGGCTTTGCACGTGAGGTGGCAGATCGGGCTGTGTTCATGGATGATGGGGTCATAGTTGAACAAGGAACACCTGAGGCGGTCTTTGACAATCCACAGCACGCCAGAACCAAGGATTTTCTTGGGCATATTGCTTAGTGAGGCACCTATCTGAACGAGGCGTCACTTCGCTTGAAGGCAGTAAATAAAAATGAGCACTGGTTGGGGAGGCGATTTACAGCAGGCTACAACAATTCAATAACGCTCATCTGCATTACGCATGGATTTGCGGTATCCTTACAGCCAACTATCCGCCTCGAGAGAAGGGTAAGCCATGGAAATCACAGTCACTGGTCGAAAGATGACCGTCAGCGATGCACTCCGGTCCTACGTTGAAGAAAAGATCGGCAATTCCCTCAAGGTATTTGATATCTCTCCCATGAACGTAGAAGTAGTATTACGCAAGGAAAAGAATCCTGCTATCCCCAAACCTGCCGTTGCAGAGGTTACGCTCTTTACAAAAGGCCATATCATTCGCACTGAGGAAGCTGAGGAGGATATGTATGCTGCCATTGACGTTGCGGCTGCCAAGACAGAACGTCAGCTGAGAAAGTACAAAACCAAGGTTATCGACAGGCGCCATAGCGCTAAAAAGCGTGGAGAGACCTTGATTGCTGATGACCTGGCGGCGGCAAGGGATGAACACGCACTCAATTTTGAGGATTTTGGCACTATCGTCCGTGTCAAGGAGATCGAACTTGCGGCTTTGAGCGAGGAAGAAGCTCTGCTACAAATGGATCTTCTGGGCCACGACTTCTTTGTCTTTAATGATGAGAATACCGGTATGGTCAATGTTATCTATCGGCGAAAAGATGGCAGTTATGGTCTTCTTAAGCCGCGCATCGAGACCCTGACTTAATGAGATAGGCTAGTAATAGATGGACGTTGCCAAAAGCAGAAAAAACACAACCGGCAGCAACCCAAGAAAACTGATCATTACTCTCGGGATACTGCTTTGTTTGGGTATCAGTGCTGTTTCGCTGTATCCGGCTTTGCGTAGCTATTACGTTGCCTACCGGGTCAATGAGCAATTATTGCATGAGCTTGTTGCAGTTGAAGACCGTAACGAGCAGATTCGTGATCAAATTGCCTACCTTAATACCGAAGAAGGTATTGCCGACCGTGCACGTGAGCGTTTTGGGTGGGTGCCGGCGGGAGAGCAGGCTGTTAATATAACAGGCCTGGATATCACAGACTCGACCACTGTCCTGCCTGCGACAGTTGCCGCGGGTTCGGTACCTGCACCGGAGACCTGGTGGACGAACTTTCTCGACTCTCTCTTTGGAGTTGAAGAAGAGCAGGCCGCAGAACCGATACCTGATCCCTTTATATCCGACACCGAACAAGGAACGTGATGATACAGGCGGCGATAGACTTAGGAACAGTGACCTCTCGTCTTATGATAGGAGAGGTCAGGCAGGGTAAGGTCAACATCCTTGAACGCGCTCTCGTTATCACCGATCTTGGCGAGGGGCTCACGACCAGTGGCGTGATCTCCGATGCGGCTTATGCGAGACTGCTGGGTGCCCTTCTGCAGTTTAAGGAAATTATTTCGGATGTTAAGACAGATCTCATTTGCGAGGGAAGGACTTTTGACGAAATTCCAATCAAGACTGTTGCTACTTCGGCTCTACGCGATGCCGCAAATGCGGCAGAGATACTCACGGATCTGAGCGAATACGGTTTTGATATTGAGATTATCACTGGCGGGAGAGAAGCAGAGCTTTCCTTTAAGGGTACGCTCAGCGGCTTTACCGATCTACGCGACCCCGTAATAAGCATTGACGTGGGTGGCGGCTCTACTGAACTCATCTATGGGACTGCTGAATCTCAGATAGGTGTATCCCACTCCTTTGATATCGGTAGTCGTCGGGTCACCGAGATGTTCTTGAAGGGTGATCCACCAACAAGTGCTGAGATTCTTGCTGCGCGTTTGTGGGTTGAGGAACAGGTCAGTGACTTTATCTCATCCTTGCCCGAAACACCTTCTGAAGTCATTGCTGTTGCCGGCACCGCCACTTCGGCGATAACCATTCGTGATGGCATACGCGACTATACAAGTGCTCTTGTGCACGGTAAACGTATTACTGCGGATGAGATCGGAGTAATCATCAACACACTCTCGCTTATGACTCTGGAAAAGCGCAGGAACGTTGTTGGTTTGCATCCCGGCCGTGCTCCGGTCATTCTTGGAGGACTAGTTACACTTGCGGTTATCCAGGATATCATCGGTGAGGAGTCGCTCCTGGTGAGCGACACCGATATTCTCCAAGGTATCATCCTTGACGAGGCTTCAATCTGTTAGAATACTGATTCGTTATGCATGGGCATGCTGATGTCTGTGTTGAAGTAAGGCCATGTGCGCCGTTAGCTCAGTTGGTAGAGCAGAGGACTTTTAATCCTAAGGTCGCGGGTTCGATTCCCTCACGGCGCACCACGTCGCAACAAACTCCGCTAAGCTCCACTTTAGCCAGGAACGCCAAAGTTCCGCCCGCTGCGTTGCTGCTCCTCCTCCCCACAAATCATGCGCTTCGCGCATAAGCAATTTGCGGGGGCTTCAGTTTTCGAGTAACATATCTTCTCGTCTTGTGCGAAGCTTGAGCTTTGCCTATGGGAGCGTGGCGGACTTGGCATACGCAGTGGACTTAAAATCCATCGCCGCAAGGCTTGCGGGTTCGAGTCCCGCCGCACCTACCAAAACCAAAGGGGGGATGCCTCAGGGTTACCACAGAGGTGTTGTGTTTTTGGGCGGGACTCGGA
>JAVBUQ010000031.1:0-11791 GCA_031555185.1 Coriobacteriales bacterium | reverse complement strand
CGCGGGCGGCGCCGTCTCTACTGGCACGACCGCCAGCCTGACGAACAGCACTCTTTTCTCCAACAGCTCAACGAGCGGCGGCGGCTTGTTCTCACAAGGGCTGGCTACGCTTACCAACTGCACGATTACGCAGAACACAGGTACGGTAGGTGGGGTGGACTCACCGGTTCCGGTAGTCTTGCGTGGTTCGATCGTGTCGGGCAACGGCCCTACGGATGTCAGCGGGATAAGTCCCACACTTCCGGCAGCGCCTTCCTATTCTATCGTTGGCTTGCCGGGTATCGCCTTGACTGACGTTTTCGGAGGAGCAGGGCCAGTGCTGGCAGACAACGGAGGTCCCACCCCAACCGTCCTGATTAAAGCGGGAGGGGTTGCCGATGAGGCCATCGCTGCAGGGTCTTATGCGACACCCGCAGCCGACCAGCGGGGCATCACTCGGCCGCAGGCTTTGAGGTTTGACGCCGGGGCCGTAGAGCTGACGAAGATAACATCACTCACCTTTGACATCACCTCTCGTTCTCTTGGCTACAGCGAGACCTTTACGATAACCCCCACTATCCTTCCTGTTTCAACTGAAGGCGTGCGTACCTTGTTCTGGGAAAGCGATGATGAATCGGTTGCACTGGTCGACCAGAACGGGAATGTGACCGCCGTCGGCGACGGCATAGCACATATCCGGGCGACCACCCAGGACGGGAGTGAGATCTCTGCGGTATGTACCGTCACGGTAAGCGTTCCTGCAACCCAGCTGATCCTGGACCCTGATTTCAGGATCATGTTGCCGGGGGACAGTTTCCTGTTGCGGGCGACGATCCTGCCCGACTACGCCAACAAAGAGGTTACCTGGTCTTCCAGCAACCCTGCGATTGCCTCGGTTGTGGGCACTGGCCTTGATGTGCTGGTCTTTGGAAACAGCATAGGCGTGGCTACCATTACCTGCACCGCCGTCGTTGGGGGCGCAAGCGCTACCTGCGAAGTGCAGGTTGTTCCCCGTGAGTATATATTCACGGCGCTGTTTCCCACGGTGACCGCCGATCCCCAGGAGGCAAGCGGCACCACCAACGGACCCCTCTCCAAGCTTACGAGTGTGTTTGTTGACGGGCAAGAGCTTGTTGCTGGAGTTGACTACACTACCGACCCCACCGATGAGGGCTTCACAAACATCCACCTTCAGCCTGCCTTCCTGTCAACGCTGGGCAACGGATCATATCTGGTTCAGGCTTTGTACACCGACGGCCTGGCATCCACAGTGCTTGTGGTAGACAGAGACACACCGGGAACGGTCTATACCATCACTTCATCGAGCAGCACCGGAGGGACCATCATGCCCCTGGGGGCTCTCGAGGTCGACGAGGGTGGCACCGCCACCTTCATATATGAACCTGCCCCCGGCTATATTGTGCAGCGGGTGCTTGTCGATGGAGTCGAGGTCATGGCAGGCGGAGACATATATACCTTTGACGATGTGCAAGCCGACCATACCATTTACGTCGAGTTCGCCGTGCCACCTCCACCTCCTCCGCCAACGCCAACTCCTGGGCCAACGACAGGGGGAGGCATGGCAGGAACCGGGGATCCGCTTGCACCCATAGTTATAGCGGTGACCGCCTTCCTGTTCCTGGGCCTTGTGACGATTGCGATATCGATGAGACGGGTAAAGCGCCCCCGTGAGTAACTGGCTGCGGCACTCATCCAATAACTCTGAAAGAGAGGATGCTGAGAGCGTCTGGCTCCTCTCTTTCGTGGCTCGGCAGTCCAGCGGGCTGCCTATAGGCCGATGCGCATTTGAAGTGTGTGGCGAGACCCCTGGTTCGAAAGAGAACTGAGAGAATCTGTTCCAAGAAAAGCACTTACATTACCCCGCCTGTACCTTTAGAATAAGTGGGTAATCCCGTTGTGCAAATAAGTAGTAGCAGTAAAGGTTCGACTATGAACAGTGCCTATGACGTCATTATTGTGGGAGCAGGTCCGGGAGGAATATTCTCCGCGCTGGAACTTACCAGAATCAACAAAGACCTGAGCATTCTGGTAATTGAGGCCGGAAACCCCTTGCACAGCCGCAATTGCCCCATAGATGGAGTCAATATCCGCAGTTGTATCACTTGCTCAAGCTGCGACATCATGAAAGGCTTTGGGGGTGCCGGGGCGTTTTCGGACGGCAAGTTCAATATCACCAATGAATTTGGTGGCAACTTACATGAATACATAGGTAAGCAAGAAGCACTTGACTTGATGAACTACGTTGATGGCATCAACCTGGAATACGGAGGTGGAGGCGCGAGGAGGTTCCGAGCGGCAAGCTCGGATCTCAAGAAGCGTTGCCTCCAAAATGACTTACATCTGTTGGACGCAGAGGTACGCCATTTAGGGACTGACCTGAACTCTATCATCTTGAAGAACCTCTTTGTGGAGCTCGAGGAAAAAGTACACTGGCAGTTCAACACTCCTGTTGTGGGCATCAGCAAAATCAAAGACCATCTGTATGAGGTTGCTACCGATGATGAGGTCTATACCTGCGAAACCTGCATTGTTGCCACAGGCCGCTCAGGATCAAAATGGATGCAGGGTCTGTGCACAACCCTGGGCATTGAAACACAGAGTAACCGCGTGGACATCGGTGTGCGTGTTGAGCTGCCTGCAGCGCTTTATGAAGACATCACCGATGAGGTGTACGAAAGCAAAATCATCTACCGTACAGAGAAGTTTCAGGATAAGGTGAGGACTTTTTGCATGAATCCTCATGGAATCGTCGTCAATGAGAATACTAATGGCGTCATCACTGTGAATGGTCATTCATTTGAAGACAAAGGTTGTTTTTCAGAGAACACGAATTTTGCACTTCTGGTCTCAAATAGTTTTACCGAACCCTTCAAAGACTCGAATGAATATGGAGAGAGCATTGCTCGATTGTCCAATATGCTGGCCGGGGGTGTCCTTATACAGCGTTTTGGTGATTTAATGCGTGGACAGCGCTCTACTCAAAGCCGGATAGACAATGGGTTTGTGGTACCTACCTTGAGTGCTACACCGGGAGATCTGAGTCTCGTGATACCCAAGCGGCAGTTGGATGATATTATCGAAATGCTCTATGCGCTCGATAAGATAGCACCGGGCACGGCAAGTGACGACACCCTGCTCTATGGGGTAGAGGTCAAATTCTATAACCTTCAGGTTGCGGTAGATGGTAACCTCCAAACCAGACATAAAGGACTGTATGTCATAGGAGACTGTAGCGGAGTTACCCACTCACTGTCTCATGCGAGTGCCAGTGGGGTGCATGCGGCTCGCTGTATTGCTTCGTAAAGGGGAGTGATTGCTCTCACTGCCAGTAACTTATAAAGTACGTAGTCTACGGTCTGTCAGGAAGGAAGGCTCCCGCACTGCGCGCTATGCAACAACAGTCAAGAAAAGAGAAGCTATGAGTTTTCAAACACCAAATTCCAGCAACGAGGGAAAATAATCAGTTCAGACGCCGCTAAGTCCAATTCGACCCGCAAACACTTACCGATGCAAACGCCTTTGCCGGAAAGCTTTGGCAGCCAAAAACAGGAGCGTACTCCCAAAAATCAAAAGCAGGACACAAGTCAAACTCCCATCTCCTGTTGCCGCCAAAGGCACTGGTGGCGGAGCGGTTTCCACCAGTACAGACATCGTATATACCGAGCCCTGTAAAAGCGTCCTTGTTGTCTGCCCAAAGGTGAAAACAAGGGAATACGACCCAACATCATGGAAGAGGCTCTCGTTTATCTCGCTCCCATCACCTGCGGCTATCACCAGAGAAGAACCATCCGGGCGTGTAAGGCTCCAGCTTCCAAGCCCCGCAAAGGTGTTTCCGTTTTTGGTATACGCCCACACCATCGCATCGGGAACAAGGTCGGTGTAAGATAACGGTGAGCCTGTCAGGATAGTCTTAGGGGCGAGCAAAGCCGTCATCGTGCTGTTGTTGTAATCGACAGAAGGGGAGAGATCGGGGAGCGCACTCACCACGTTATTATTGTTGATATGAAGCAGCTTTAATAAAGGAAGCGTTTCCAGACCCGGCGGGATGACTGCAATGTCATTGTTGTTGGCAGCGAAGTTCTCAAGGGCAGCCATATCTTTCAGGGTATCTGGCAAGGCGGTGATATGGTTATTATGGATATAGAGCAATCTCAACTGGGTAAGCTGGCTTATTTCAGAGGGGATAGCCCCACTCAGGTTGTTATGGTCCAGATAAAGGGCTTTCAAATTCTGCAGGTGGAGCATCGGTACCGGAACATGGTCGAGCAGGTTAGATCCCAGGTTCAAAGTTTCCAGATTAGTCAGACTGGTGATTTCATTGGGGACATCCTGCAGCTCGTTGTCTCCCAGAAGCAAGGTCGTCAAAGCAGAAAGATTTCCGATACTCGATGGGACATGGGTGATTAAGTTGTCGTTGAAGTTAATGTACTCTACGTTTGTGAGGCCTCCGATTTCTTCGGGTAGTACCTCAAGGGCACAACCAGAAACCTCGATGCGATTCAAAACAATAAGTTCCCCTATTTCGGTGGGTAGAACAACGAGGTTTGGGTTGTCACTCAGATTCAGTCTCTGGAGGTTTTGAAGATAGGAGATGCCGGTAATATCAGAGATTCCCGCGTCCGAGCCATCAAGGAACGTAATGGCATCGAGGTCTGCCTGCGAAACCTCGTCTGTGGGCTGTTCTCCTGATGCGGCGGAAACCACCAATGCAAAGTTAGGATCGGATGAGAAGAGCTCGTAGTACGTAGTTCCTGGAGTGATGGGAGGCGGCACTGCCAATGCTACGCGCGTCGGCACAAGAACAAGGAGCCCTACAACCAAAGTAATCAATACAGCGGTCAGCGTTTTATCTCTCACAGCTTTCATGTCTATCCCTTTTTATGACAGGCGCGTTGAGTATCTTGTCCGCGACGTTCAACATAAATGCCAAGCCTTAGTGTTTAAGTAGAGTGTTTTCTGTCCTTTCCTTAATCAACACGGCAGTTTCCGATATTAACGATCCGCATGATTCCTATGCTGCCTGCCCTATCGATGCAAGCAGCAATTACTTTGTCTTAAGATACTCAGCAATCTGCTGGGCATCGCTGTCACTGATGGTTGATGTTTTTGCCTGCATTCTCTTAACGACCGAATCCCACTGATCGCCTGAATAATCAGCATTTTCAACTACACTGAGAGAGTGGCAGGCATTGCACGTGCTTTCGTAAAGTGCCTTGGGATCGGAGGAGCTGTCGCTTGTTCCGCTGGTGCTACTACCGTTGGTATCACTACCGTTGGTGCTGTCGCCGTTGATCCCGCTGGTGTCACTTCCGCTGGTTTCGCTGTTGCTGGTGTCGCTCATGCTGTCGTTGCTGTTCATGGTGCTACCGCCGCATCCGGCTAGATAAAGAAGGCTTGTCAAGAGCAACAACACCATGGGCAGTCCAAAGAGAGCAAGGCGCCCCCTCTTGGTATTTCTTCCTTGAGCATCCTGATCTTTGAAAGTATCCATACGGTTCCCCACTTCTAAAGATGTGCCAATACACGAATCCTCTTATAAGTATAGGCCATGCGGAGCATGCGACCACGTGGAAATTCATAGATTAATAGCACGTCCCCCTCTACCTGGCACAACAGAGTTATTGTTTTGCCAGGCTATCAGCTACGCTAGTCTGCGGTAGTGCTCCGTTCGCTTGTGCTTCTCACCATTTTTTTGGTTATAAGAAACCCGAGGCAGGCTCCAGCGGTATTCAAGATGATGTCGTCAATGTCAAAGGAGCCACGCATCGTCAAAAGCTGAGTGAGCTCCAGCACTGCAATAGCAGAAAAGACTGTGAAAAAGAACACCTTGAAGCTGTGTTCCTGTGTAAACAGCACCGGAAGAAAAAAGCCCAGAGGCATAAAGCCTACGAGGTTACCCAGCAGATAAACCATATTGCGTATCGCACTCTCGCCAGCAATGATCGATCCTAACTGTTCAGCGATTCCCTGGAAGGGCACAAGATTAAAGCCATCTGCAACATACGCCAGCCAGAGTTCTCCCGTAAGACCATCAACCAGGACATTGTGACCACGGTAGTTATTGGGGACAATGAGCACAAACACAAGAGCCCCTATGTACAGGATGAACAGGGTAAGCACAATGGGATGGGCGACGACATGCCGTTTTGCCACGCTCTGCTCCCGTTTTTTATGGTGCTTCACAATACAATCCCTTTTGATACATCTTTTCGGCATTGGAGAGAGCCGACAATTTCCTGTTCGTCCAAAGCGACACATGCCGCACGAGCGAGGCGTGCAGAAGCGTGCTCGTCCTCGTGATCATAGTAGCACGATCAACCGCCCCTCCTCATCCCGAAGAAAAAGAAGAGGGAGCATTGGGGTCGGTGTACCGGATATCAGCGGGCGACACCGCCGGTGATGAGTGAGCCTTAAGGCTCCAAGCACCCGATAGCACAAGGGCGTATTGGAGACGGCTCCAGGAGTCGGAGAAGACTTATTGCTCCTGGAACAGATCCTCAAGAATCTCCTGCGGTGTCATTTTGGCGTAACCGTCTGGGTCATTGAGGCCTCGATCGTCAAGATACCAGGAGAAACGCCCACTGTTGTCACCGGTTATCTCGGTATATTGATCAAAGGACTTACACACCGGTGCGTACCGTTCGTTCCAATCTGGGTAGTAGCGCCGCATGTATTCAGTTGCCAGCTTGTAAGCCTCGCAGTCTTCATCTGTGCCAACCGCGCTTATCTGCACGCCTCCTCCAGGGTAGCCGCTGAAGCTTTCCGAAGGTGTCGAATGGAGAATGACCAGGCTGCCATCGGCGCAGGAACCCAGGCATATCCACACGTGTCCCGCCAAGCTGAATATATCTCCAGTTCGGAATTCTGAGGTATCCTGACTGAAGGTTCCATATCCTTTTACTTCGGCAAGTGTTGTTGCCATGGAGGCAGCAGGCTCAACAAAACCCTCCACACCATCGGTACTGTTCAACGTATTATAGAGAGACCAACCGACATAGCCGGAGCAATCAAGACCGGCGAAATAAAACTGGTTAAACGCTCCGTTGGGATAATAGCTCTGCGAAGGATCGCCTTCATTGTTGTAGGTGAAGCTGCTGTCTTGCGATTGGAAAAAATCTATCCAGGTGCTCGAAATTCCCAGGGTAGAAGCTTGCGGAGCCGATCCGTCGTCTTGCCAGTTCCACCCTCCGCCATAGATATAGAGCGTGGTGCCAACCGGAACCAGAGAGGTTATGAGAAAATTCTTCAGAGTGCGTTGTCCAGGTGTTTGCTGGGGAAGAGCCTGGTTGCTGTAGCGTACAGAGCTCTCAAGACGGGATTGCGAATCGGGAGACAGCGCGGCGCTCGTGACGGTTCCGTCTTCAACAGTCAGGTCAAAGACATAGCCCTCCATGAGGCTGTTCTCAAGGGCATAGTCGTTTTCTATCGAAACAAGGTACTGCGATTCAACCCCATCAACAAGAAAACGATGCTTAAAAGAGGCAGCCTCTTCAATTGAGACAGAGCGGTAGTTTTCGATACCGAGGTCTTCTGCATTGGAAACCCGTGTATCCGAGGAAGCGCAAGCGTACAGTGCAGTCAAACCGCAGAGCGCCAGAGCGCACAGCACAGCAAGTATGATCTTTTTCATGGGACTCACCATCCGGATAATGCCAGGCAACATGTTGTTGCTTGGCATAATACCTGCAAAACCTGCATCGTGGCAACAGACAGCTCAGTATCAAGGTGCATGTATCGAGGGGTGTGACTTGTTGTAACTATCGAGGAAGAGAGAATCCCTACTGAGTTCTCTTGCCAGGGAGAAAGGCTACTTCCTGCCGGGCTCCTTTGGGATTTGCCCTGAAAAACAACTGTGAAGATGACTGTTCCCCACTACTTCTCATAAAGGTTGGACGTGTCTTGTGCAGAGAACCCCCCTTTTTATGCAGAACTGCCATTTTTTGAACCAGACAGGCGTATGCTCAAAACAGGAGCGGCGCGAGCCCCGACGGGGAATCTTCAAGCCACACTATCTGACAAAGAAGTGCCGGTGTTGACCAAAGCCGGTATGTAATGGGCAATGTGAGAAAAGAGAAACTATGAGCTTTCAAACTTCGAATTCCTGCAACGAAGGAAAACGGGGAGCGCGAACAAGTGGGATTCGTATCGCAGACACCCTCCTCACGTTAGTCTTGACTTTTTTGCTGTGTGCCTCCTTTGGCCTGAGCGGCTGCTCAGCTGGGGCAGAACAGGAGGAGACTGCTCCTGAGCAAGGAGCCACACAAGACACAAGTCTTACTACCTATGAGGAGCCATCTACGCTACAGGACGATTTTTTCAATACCTGTAATGCCGCCTGGATGTCAGAAGTCTCTATTGCCGAAGACGCTACGAGTGTATCCTCCTTTTCGGAGATACAGGATGAGGTAGATGAGACGCTGAAATCCGACCTTGAGGAAATGTCATCCTCGTCTTCGAGCTCTGGAAATCAGTATATGGACAGGGCGGCAGACTATTATACTCTTGCCTCAGATTACGACGCGCGTAATGCTGCGGGCTTTGATCCACTGCTGCCTCGGCTTGAGAGAATCGAGTCTTATACTGATCTGAATGAGTTAAGCCTGGACGCAGCAGACCTTATGAGGGAGGGTTACAGTCTACCCATTTCGTTCATGGCATCGATTGATGCAGGCAACAGTACTCAATACTTGATCGAAAGCCTGCCGGCAACATTAATGCTCGGGTCTCGCAGTTTCTATGAAGAAGCAGCTGAAATAGGCGAGACGAGCAGGGCTGCCTATGAAGTGTATGTTCTTGACTTGCTCAGGCTTGCGGGATACGACGACGAAACAGCCAAGGAATACTGGAAAGGCGCAGACACCTTTGATCGGTCTCTCGTACCTTTCTCTTTGACGGATGTAGCAGCCAGCGATGATGCCCTTACGTACAATCCTACAGCAACCAGCGAAGTCGCTTCGCAGATAAGCTCCTTCGATATTAATGCGATCCTTACCGATTTATGCGGTAGCGTACCCAAAACAATGCTCTTGTCGAATGTTGATTACTATTCTTCCTTGGACGAATTTGTTAATGAGGCTTCTTTTGAACAGATGAAGAGTTGGATGATCGTCAATGAGATCATGGCATCTTCCAAGTTGCTCAACGAAGATGCGCGTCAAGCCTACGAACGATTGAATATGGCCCTCTACGGTCAAGAAGAAGTGACCGCTGCTGATAAAGCTGCCTATTTCTTGACACAGAATGAGTTTGCCGAGGTGATTGGCCAGTATTACGGCATTACGTATCTAGGCACAGACGCTCGTGCCGATGTGGAGGCCATGATAGAGGAATTCGTCATAGTTTACCGTGAGCGCTTATTGCAGAACGATTGGTTGAGTCCGGAAACAATTGAAAAGGCACTTTTAAAGTTGGACTCGATGGCAATCAATGTGGGTTGGCCGGAAGAGGTTAGTGGGTCTTACGATGTGATTACCGTCCCCTCTGGCGGGGAAGAGGTATCGCTTTTTGAGTGTACAAAGAATATGGAGAGAGATCGGCTGGAGTACAATCTCTCACTCCTGGGCACCAAGGTCAACCGAAACACCTGGGAGGGAATCGGGTCCCACTGGGTCAATGCATTCTATCATCCATACTATAACGGAATCTATATAACAGCGGCAATACTGAACGCGCCTTTCTATAGCACCGAACAGACAGACAGCCAGAATCTTGGTGGAATTGGGATGGTCATCGGCCATGAGATCACTCATGCCTTTGATGCCAACGGTTCACTTTTTGATGAGAGTGGCTCCATGAGCAATTGGTGGACAGAGGCTGACTATGCTGAATTCGAAACACGTACACAGGCGATGGCAGACCTCTTTGAAGGGTTGCCCTACGCCAACGGCACCGTTAACGGTGAACTCACGAAAACCGAGAACGTGGCGGATGCTGGTGGGGTTTCAAGTGCGCTACAACTTGTGCAGCAATTGCCGGAGGGCAGCACCAGAGAGTTCTTCGAAAGCTACTCGACAATATGGAGGGAAGTGATGTATCGAGATTTTGCTGATCGCGTGATTCTCTCCGATGTACACGCTCCTTCAAAGCTTCGGGTGAATATACAGTTAGGCAACTGCGATGAGTTCTACGAGGAATATGGAGTGGAACAAGGACAAGGTATGTTTATTTCACCCGAGCAAAGAGTAAAGATCTGGTAAACAGGGAGTTAGAAACCAGAGCGTGAGCAATCGTATTCGCAATCTACGTTTGGTGAGAAGTCAGACTATGGTCAATTCCAAAGGGACGACGATCTCTGCTGTGAATTCTTCCTGCTTTTGTGAGAACCTCACCATGCCCCCATGGGCCTCTATAATTCTCGTAATACTACAGGTTCCGGTGCCGCCTCCAGGTTTTTGCGACTGAGGAATGCCATCCTTAAACGTAACTTTTGAGCATGTGCTGTTTCGCACAACAACAAGGAAGTTCCCCTCTCTTAATTCTGCAAAAAGTGAGATGAAGGGTCGTGCGATGAGTGCCTCACTACTTGCTTCCAGTGCATTCTCAAGAAGATTTGACAAGACTATGCCCAGCTCTGGATTGGGGAGGGGAAGATCACCGGGCATCTCTGCATTGACAGCAAACGTGATGCCCTCATGCACACTACGCCTCTCATAGAGTCTGATGATGGCGTTTGCGGTGTGATTTTCGCAGAAGGTTTGCATGGTTGAGTTCTTGATCCCCGTGTCATATTCCCGTAGATAGTCCTGGGCACCTTTGATATCCTCTTCTTCAAGATACTCCAGCAAAACAGCATTATGGTGTCTGATATCGTGCCTGTTCTGTTTGGAGTGTGCTACAAAATCCTCATAGGAGGAAAGCTCCGAATTAAGCAACTCCTCACGAAGGCGCCCGGAGACATTCTCTTCCCGTATGGCATATTCGGAAGAAAAATGCCTGAATGACAAAAACACGGTTACATAACTCACTATCATCAAAGAGATAAGCAGAAGAAGAGGCAATGTGTTTTCTATGAATGTCGTCTCGATATCTGCGCTTGATATAAAGAAGGAGAGCAGGTTTATGAGGATGAGGACGATAAGGCCCAGAAAGATGTTCCACCTGTCGACGATCTGGCGATACAAGGGACGAAGATAATGCGACACCAAAACGACCACCACGGCAAACATGGTGACGCGTAGGATTATGTTGCTGATGGATGGAAGAGGAAAGGCTCGGGAGAACAGAAAGCTGAGAACAACGATGGCAACGTAGAAATTCATGACTGTGGTATAGCTGAATATCCATTGGGGAATGCTGTCCGAAAAAAAGGGCTTTGACGCAATGCCTATCAATAAGAACAGAACGATATCAAATTTTGCCAGATTTGTGAGGCTGCCAAACTGGTAGAACAGAACGCTTGAGACCAGGTCGAGGAGTATTACTCCTATCAGAACGGCCACCATGATCTTTGCCCCATACTTGGGCCGAGCTAAGGTGAACATCAAAAGTACCGACATAAGTAAGGTACTGGCCGAGCGGACCATGCCGAGAATGATCTCATCCATTGTCGCTGGCTGTTTCAAAAACGAAGTTGAGATAGAGTTCGCGTATCTCCCGGAATCTGTTTTTTACCAGGGGAACCGTCTGTCCCGAACGCATTATTATCTGGTTTGGCTCAATGGTCCTGATCTGTCGCATATTGACTACATAACCTTTATAAGGGGAGGCGAACTGTCCCTGAGCTTCTTTGTCAAGAAGAGCATTGAGAGTGGAGAGCGAGCTCCTGGCTTCGAGGCATTCGTTATTTGTCAAG
>JAVBUQ010000016.1:0-10000 GCA_031555185.1 Coriobacteriales bacterium | reverse complement strand
CTACTCATGTCAATAAAAAACTCAACATTTTTTAGTTATTTTTTGAGCTCTTGGACAAAGCTCAAAAGAAAGCTAAGGGGGACGCCTAGTATACCGCATTCTTTTGTTGTATTGGAGAGAAAGGAAACAGTTTTTTGTAACGGCTTTGCGGACACGGGTGCGGATACGGACACGGGTGAGGGCACTCGTGGGGGCACGAGCGCATATATGGACGCCAATAAGAGGTATTGCGGGGTATTGCGCAACAAAACGTTGCGGGGGTGAAGGTGGTCGACTTGTATGACTCCAGTGAGAATAAGGAGATACTTGTGGCGTGCAGGCATCCTTCTGGATTTCAGGACAGCCCTCTAACCCTCAAGTTTTTCGCCTAGTTCAAGCCAGATGGTCTCAAGTTCAAGAAGCTTTGACTTAAGCTCATCAAGCTTTGCCTGCTCCTCTCCCAGGGCGAGATAGTCCGTAGGGTCGATTGTATGCAGAATTGCGGCCTGCTTCATAATCTGGTTTTGCAATGTGTTCATCTTGCGTTCAGTTGAGGCGAGGTGCTTTCGGACTTCGTAAGCTTCGCTGGCACAGAGTGCGGTGTTTGGAGAACTGTCCCCGGAGCAGGTAAGGATTGTTTCGGCTTTGCCTCGCAATGACGACCCCAACGTGCGGGTCTCATGCGCTGCCTTGGACGGTCCAGGCTTGCCGGACTCATGCGCGGCCTTGGACGGTCCAGGCTTGCCGGTCTCATGCGCGGCCTTGGATGACGAAGCTTGTTCTCGCTGTTCTTGCTGTACCCTCTTAAGGTACTCGTCCACCCCGCCGGGCAGGTGACGGAGCTTTCCCTCCCCCAGAGCATACTGCATATCTGTTACACGCTCTACCAGATAACGGTCATGACTCACCAGCACCAGAGTACCCGGCCATGTGTCAAGCAGATCTTCAAGCGTAGCGAGCATGTCGGTATCAAAATCGTTGCCTGGCTCATCCAGGATCATCACGTTTGGCTCTTCCAGTAAAGACAGGAGAAGCTGTAGGCGCCTCTTTTGTCCGCCGGAAAGATCTTTTACCTGTGCCATAAAATACGCCTGTTCAAAACCTAAACGCTTGAGTAGCTCGGTTGAAGACACATATTTTCCATCAAGGGAATATCCTTGCTTGCGCTTCGCGAGTACCTCCAAAACACGCCACTCCATCACCTCTTCGAGTTCCTCCAACTGCTGTGATAAGTAGGCTATTCGCACACTCTTGCCGATCTTGATCTCGCCTAAGGTAGGAAGGACCTCGCCGATCATCAAACGCAGGAGTGTTGTTTTGCCCACCCCATTGCTGCCCAGTATGGCAAGCCTGTCGCCGGGCCCTATAAGAAAATCTGCCGACTCAAGAATAGTTTTGTTACCGAGAACTTCTGTTACCTGGATAAACTCTATTACTTGTTTGCCCAGACGTGCCATTGCTGCTCGCTTGAGTTCAAGTGAGTTGCGGGGAGGTGGCTCGTCAGCAATCAGCTCATGAGCGATCTTTACATGAAACTTTGGCTTGGTTGCTCGAGCACGAGCCCCGCGAGAAAGCCAGGCAAGCTCTTTACGCATCAGGTTCTGTCTTTTATCCTCTGCAAGCTTAAGGAGGCGGTCCCGTTCTACACGCTGCAAGACATAGGCTGAGTATCCACCCTCAAATCCACTGACGCGCCCGTCATGCACCTCCCACATAAACGTGCAGACCTCGTCAATGAACCAGCGATCATGCGTTACCACTAAGAGCGCGCCGCTACCTTCAGGCCAACGTTGCTTCAAATGCTCGATGAGCCAGGATATCGTTTGCATATCCAGGTGGTTGGTAGGCTCATCAAGCATAAGGATATCCCAGCTTTGGATGAGCACACGCGAAAGGTCGACCCGCCTTCGCTGACCACCTGAAAGATTCTTTACGAGCATGTCGTGATCGATGCCCGCTAAAAGGGTCTCAATGATCTCTCTGCTCTTTCGCTCCGCGGCCCATTCGTGGACCAAGGCATTTCCTGTTGCAGCTTGGAGAGCAGTTGTCTCAGGATCAAGTGAATCCTTCTGATGGAGAATACCGACCGTTACATCACTACGTTTGGCGATCTCGCCGGCATCAGGCTTAAGATCTCCCGTGAGCAACCTCAGCAGAGAGGTCTTTCCATCCCCGTTTCTCCCCACAATCCCTATGCGATCTCCATTTGTGACACTCAAAGTGACCGCATCAAAGATGCGCTTTGTGGGAAAGCTCAGTTTAAGATCTTTTGCTATGAGCAGTGGCGCCACAAACAATCCTTCCTTGTGCCTCAGGGATTCATAAGGATTATATCGCGGATGTTCAATGGCAGGGCAAGGGACGGCTCATGCGCCAATGCGCCAATGCGCCAATGCGCCACAGGTCTGCTGCCAAGGCTGAATAGCCCTCTCTAAAGTCCGGGGTGTCTACGCCGCTTGCGCTTTCTTTCACTTGCCACCAGCTGCATGAGCATAAGAAGGCCACCTGCCATAAGAAGGATATATGCAAAGATGACAAAGGCGGACTGTGGGAGCAAAAAGATGCCCGATATAAAGAGTGCTGCGCCGATGATACTGCGGATGATGCGTTTAGTTTGGTTTTCCTGACCGGTGGTTATGCGATGCTCTTGAGCCGCCGACAGGCGAACCGAGAATTCTCCGCTTTCCATTTTATCCAGAACCCGAGTAGCCTTACGAGCGGTAGGGATGATCGAGGTGATCAAGGATTTTCCCTGATCAAGGATCTTTGAGACAAAGTTCTCGGTTGTACCTTCGCCCATCAGGTTTTCTACATAAGGTCTTACTTCCTCAATCAGCTCAAGTTCAGGGTCGAGCGCGAGAGTCAGACCGAGCGTTGTAATGACAGCCTTGCTGAGGAACATGATATTGCTTGGCCATTGAAAAGGCTGCGAACGCATAAAAGTGCCGATCTCATCAAGCGCAGCTTCACTCATCTTAAAGTCTTCACGCGAGGTAGTGCCTGCCATGCGATTGAACAACGACATAAAATTCCTCGCGAGTGCTGTTGCGTCAACGTCGGGGCGGATAAAGCCGAGTTCCCTCAGTGCAGCAACTGCTTTGTCCGAATCGCTGGTAAAGAGAGAAACACCAAGATCAATAAATGATTCTCGCATCATTTGGCTTACTTGCCCGACCATGCCAAAGTCGAGAAGCAGGATCGTACCATCGTCGCGCACCAAGACATTGCCGGGGTGGGGGTCGGCGTGGAAGAAACCGTCTTCCAGGATCATCTGCGCATATATGCCCACGAGATGATCAGCAAGGGCCTCTCGATCAATGCCCAGTGCATCCAGCTGAGCAAGTTCGTTGATCTTGACACCGTTCATGAATTCCATGGTAAGCACTTTTTTGGTCGTGTAATTCCAATATATCTTAGGAATATCTATAAACATATTCTCAAGAAGATTCCGTTGGAAGGTCTCGGCATTTGTACCTTCTTCGATAAAATCGAGTTCGTCGAGCAGGGTGTCCTTGAACTCGGCATAGAAGGTTTCAACGTCCATATAGTTACCTATGCTGGTATGCCGATTGATAAGCCTCAGCGCATCCTTTAGAGATTGAAGATCTATAGAGATGATATCTTCAATGCCCGGACGGAGCACTTTTACCGCCACTTCTTCGCCTGACTTAAGATGTGCGCGATATACCTGACCAAGTGATGCCGCAGCGATGGGTGTCTGATCAAAGTCCGCAAAAACCAGACGAGGGCTTGACCCCAATTCTTCTTCAATCTCTGCAAGTATCTGGTCGGTAGGAACAGGGGCAACAGAATCCTGGAGCTTGGAGAGTTCTTCTATATATTCCGGCGGCAGTACGGCAACTTGGGCGCTGATATACTGCCCCACTTTGATGATAAGCCCGCCCATTTCGGTGGCAGTTTGGGTAAAGGCTTTTGCTTGTTTGCTAAAGAGCATACTCTGCTTTTTAGCCTGGTGCTCTCCAGTGCGGAAACGCTTGGTTTTATCCAGCCACCATATTTGCAGACCAAAGCGGATTACCATCCACATAGTCCTTCGATAACGCCTGGACGAAGTTGCGCGTGATTGTTTATCCATTATGCATCGTCAGAACCGAGCTTTTTGCGTTTAGCCTCGGTAAAGTCCTTATCTGAAGCAATGTTCGGTGCAGGACGTTCAGGAGAGTCCTCTGTATCCTCTGCAGCCTGATGAAAGACTGCCTCCTCCTGATCCTCGGCTTTGCCCTCCTTTTCCTCATCATGATCGTTGTCGTCGCCCGTCGCACGAAGGATCTCTTCGGCGATCTTTTCAAGCTTCTTCGATTTGGATAGAAAGAATTCCGCATAGCGATCGAAGATCTCTGCCTTTACCAGCGTGATCGAGCCATTATGGCAATTGCCAAATACAACCAGTTTATCTCCGCTACTAATATCCATTTCTGCGCGTGCCTCCGCAGGAATAACAACCTGCCCACGCTCGCCTACGGTTGTTGTTCCGAGAATCTTTCCATGCGGTGACGTGCGTTTGGTTTTGTTGCTCCCTGTAAAACCGTGTCTATGCCCATGCATTTGGAACCTCCCATTTCAGTTACGCGAATTTGCGTATTATATCATACAAATCATACATATCATATATCTGATGGAGGTCAAGGACTCTCGACGGTCCCCCAATCAAAACAGGAGACGAAAGAACGGTATCTCTCGTCTCCTGCAGTATCCACTGCCCAGGTATTTAGAATCCGATTCCCGTCCCCTTCTTGAGCGCTTCGGTTCTGACCCGGATCGACTCCAAGAACGCCTCTTCAGTCATTGAGGGATCTCTCCAGTCAAAGTGTATCTGGCAGGGAAGCTCAGCGCACTCGCCACAGGTGGTATACCCCTTCTGGTTGACGGCGCAATCGTATATCAGGCATACATCAACGCCAAAATCCTTTAGATAGAAAGGAGTACCTTTACATTGATGGCAACCGCCCTTGCAATCTTCTTGTTGAGGGCACCCCTCACAGATAATTCCGCATGGCGCAACATTTGTAACAACTCCCATAGCAACTTCCTTCCTCATAGTACTGGCACGTATTGCATACGGCCCACCATTTCAATGAGAGACATTGTAACATAGAATAGAACAAATGTTTGTATTTATTATCTTGCCCCTTTTATCCCGTCGATTAATATCCTTAGCTTCATGCCGAACTTGCACATACTTTGTCATTGGACCATCAGCTTTGTCCAAAACACTCGCATCAAAGCAGTATCGCCTCTCGTAGTACTAAAATGCCACAATTAGCACAGCCTTTTAAACTCCTGTTATACTCTTCATACTTGGCACTTGTAAGGGAGTTTTGCATGACAACGTATGAACTTCCATGGCAGGCAATTCATGAGTATCTTGTTGACGTTGGTACTGTCAACGATACACGCTGGTTCTGTGCTCGGGTCGTTGAAAAGATCCGCGATCTTATTCCCTATGAGCAAGCGCGCATCTTCATTACAAACGATAACGGCAATGTTGTTGATGCTATCGTCTTTGGCACCAACAAAAAGTGGAACCGCGTTTACCTCGACTACTACTCCGATGCAAACGAAGCCAGATATTCTCTGACTGGGCGAAAGCCGGCTGACGGTCTGATTGGGATTCATAATTGGTCAGCTGACGAACGAGACGACTTTGTTGCCAACTATATAGTGCCCCAGGGTCTGAGGCACAGCCTGGGCTTTGGCCTTGTGGATGAATCCAACCGTATTAAGAGCGTCTTTTCTTTGGACAGGATCGACCTTAGACAGTTCTCGGCGCATGAGCTTTTGATCGTTGAACATCTTCACCCTCATCTGAACAACCTGCACCGTATGCTCCTCCATGCACCGCCCGCAGATGAGCACTTTCTTTATACCTCAAATGGAGACAAGCAGCTCACCAAGCGAGAAGTAGAGATCGCAGACTATCTCAGTAGAGGAGTAACTCCTGCAAACATCAGCAAGCAACTCTGCCTGAGCTCCCAGACAGTGTATCGTCACATCGCAAATATCCATAAAAAACTCCAGGTCACCAATCGCCAGGAGCTTATCATCAAATGGATGAGGATACGAAGTCTGAGCATCACTTCGCAGACAAAGGATGCGTCAGATTAGACTACTTCTTGCTCGTGGCAACACCGGCTTCTGTGGTCAGAAGAACAGAAACAGCAGAGGCAGCATTTTGCAGAGCAAGGCGTGCGACCTTGGCAGAATCTACGACACCAGCCAGAACAAGATTCTCATACTCCCCCGTAGCTGCGTTAAAACCAATACCAGCGGGAGATTCTATGATCGTAGCAACGACGGCACCTCCATCCAGTCCTGCATTGGTAGCGATCTGCCGGGTGGGTTCCTTGAGCGCTCGGGCAACGATCTGTGCGCCAACCCTGGCATCACCCGTGAGCGTTTTTGCAAATGCCTCTACTGCCGGCAAAGAGCTCAAATAAACCGTCCCTCCTCCAGGCACAATACCCTCTCCCGCTGCTGCCCTGGCAGCATTGAGCGCATCATTGAACCGCAGTTTCTTCTCTTTCATCTCAGACTCTGTAGCTGCTCCCACCTTGATAAGGACGACATTACTCGCTAATCTTGCCAGTCGCTCTTCCAGCTGCTTCTTATCAAAGTCATATTCGGCTCCCTCTACAAGCATGCGGAGATTATGAATTCGCGTTGCCAATGCCTCACTGCCGCCAGCTCCTCCCACGATGACCATATCGCGTCTGCTCACCTTGACCGATGCGGCTTTGCCCAACATTTCAACAGTCGTATCCCGGAGCAGGTAGCCCATTTCCTCAGTGATGAAGACCCCTCCAGTAAGAACCGCAAGATCATCCATGCGCGCTCTTCTTCCTTCTCCATAGGCGGGAGGCTGAACAGCAACTGTCTCCAGTATGCCCTTTTTCTTGTTGAGCAACAGTGTGCCCAGGGCGGCACCTTCTACCCCTTCGGCAATGATCAGGAGAGGCTTCTTTTGCTCAGCAACTCTGTCAAGCAGTGGTGCAATCTCTTGCGGATCAGTGATCGTTCTGTCCGTAATCAGGATGTAGGGATCATCAAGCTCGGCAACCATCGTGTCTTTGTTGGTTGCCATGTCGGGAGACAGATATCCTCTTTCAGAATGCATGCCCTCCATAATAGCCATCGTGGTGTCTCCACTGCTCGCCTCATCCACGGTAACAACACCATCCCGCCCAGCGGCTTCGAGCGCTTGCGCGATCATCCCACCAATAACAACATCGCAAGCGGCAATTGATGCAACCTTCTCCAGCGCATCCCGCGTCTCTGCCGGTGTAGCCAGCTTCTTAATGGCAGCCACAACAAGTTGAGTTGCTCCCTGTATCCCTTTCTTGAGTTCAACAGGGTTTGCGCCTGCTGCCAGTTCCTTGACTCCTTCATGCATAATGCACTGCGCTAATACAGTAGCGGTAGTCGTACCATCTCCAGCCATGTCGTTAGTGGACGAGGCAACCTCCTTGATGACCTGTGCTCCCATATCCTCCAGGTGATCGTCGAGCTCGATCTCTTTTGCAATGGTCGCACCATCATTGGTAACCACTGGCGAGGTGTCGGGCTTCTCTAACATTACATAGCGTCCCTTAGGCCCCAGGGTGGTCTTGACGGTATTAGCTAGTTTGTCCACTCCAATCATGAGCTTATTGCGCGCAGATGAGTGGTATGCAATATCCTTGGGCATGCTTATGCCTTTCTGGCCTGTGATCTTGCAATCAATATAGCATTGTTCCTCTGCATTACCTATGCATGAAACTAAGCAGATTATCTACATAATTCCATTGATTGTTTTGCCACTTTTTCCTTGTTACAGTCAAATCATGCGCGATAAGAACGGTCGCGCGAACAGGTGCCCCCGATTATGAAAACGCACGCTCAGAAAGGAGGAAGAACTGTGGATAAAGAGTCTCTGTTCTATATGTCCGCTGATCAGCTAGAGGAGGTAAAACCCTTAAAAGAAATCTTTGACCTGTCTGGCAAGGTAGCTGTGGTCACCGGAACGGTTGGCCTTGCTCTCCATGTCATTAGCCGTCTTGCAGAATGCGGGGCTCAAGTCGTGTTTGGCTCTCGCACCGAAGTGTGGGGTCAGATGGCCGAAGAAACCTTGAGAGAGATGGGCTACGAAGTGAGCTTCAAGCAATGCGATGTAACAAAGGTCGAGGATTGTTATGACCTCACTGCCTTTGCTGAAAAAACATATGGCCCCGTGAGCATCGTTGTGCCGGTGGCTGCGGTGTGGGGCCCTCGCGCCTTTGTGGATATGAAAGAAGAAGAGTGGGACGCAGTCTTGGATACCGATCTCAAGGGCCAGTACTTCACTGTTCAGGCAGCAGCGAGAAGCATGATCAAAGCCGGAAAGGGCGGTAAGATCGTCACCATCGCCTCGGTTGCGTATCGCGGAGACGATATGAACAAGATCGCCATGATGACAAATTACAACGCTGCAAAAGGCGGTGTGGTAGGCGTGACCAAAGGCATTGCTAAAGAGCTTAAGCAATATGGCATTAATGCAAACTGTGTTGCTCCCGGTGGAATGGTGACCCCTGGTGCAATTGGAAACAGTGCTGCCACCAGAGAACTCTACGGAGAGCAGTGGATAGAAGAGTCGGGAAAATATGGACGCACCACTCCGGTGAGCAGCTCGCCCGACGAGGTTGCACTCATGGTGCTCACCATGTGCACTGATGTATCCAACTTTATGTATGGGCAGGTCATTGAGGTAGATGGCGGCAGCCAATTCTCCTTCCAGGAGATGCCCTGGGGCTATTCGTTGGAGGGATGTTTGCCTGAATAATCTGATAGATCTTCGATCTTGACAGGCGAAGAAGCAGCAAGATGTTGTCGGAAGTGTCTGGCCGCAAAGACAGTAGAAACAGTAGCAAGAGAAAGGAAATATCATGGCAATTAATTCCAGCAGCAAGTTAAGAGACATCATTGAGGATGATCGTGCAGTAGCCATCATTGAAGAGTACAAGCCGGGCTTTACCGCGAGCGACCAACTCGGTCCTGTAATGGGCATGCGTCTCAAGACCCTTATCGCATTCCCACAATCCGCCTTCAGCGCTGAAGAACAAGCTGATATCTGCGCAAAACTTGATGCTCTGGATGCCTAGTTTAAGCAGATAAGGGACATGCTATGAAAGACTATTTTGGGTACGAAGGTAAAACCTGTGTAGTTACCGGAGCCTCATCAGGCATGGGAAAGGCAACCGCAGCTCTGCTGGTAGAACTCGGCGCAGACGTATATGCCCTCTCGCGTACAGAGCCAAACGTGCCGGGAATCAAGCAGTGGACAAACACTGATTTAAGCAGCAGTAAATCTATAGATGCAGCCTTTATACTGCTGCCAAAAGACATTGATTGCTTCTTTGGCGTTGCCGGGGTTTCTGGCGTGGTCAACACCTACGACGAGACTT
The DNA here is from genome assembly GCA_031555185.1 of Coriobacteriales bacterium. Lineage (GTDB taxonomy): Bacteria > Actinomycetota > Coriobacteriia > Coriobacteriales > UBA8131 > WQXH01. The sequence continues at coordinate 584 of JAVBUQ010000016.1, read as the reverse complement.
TCATAATTGACTTTGTGTCCGGCAAATACATTACCGAGACCTATCTCATAAACAGGGTCACCGATGGAGGCGCACTGGCCTACATGACCTCAACAGCCGGTGTTCGCTGGTCGAGACCGGATATCATCGAGGAATACAAGGCTATCGTCGAAGCCGATGGCTGGGATGCAACGGTTGCAGCTATTGCCGATCTGGATCAAAGTGACTGCATAGGAGTAATGGCATATATGCTGGCAAAACGCGCTCTCAACTACTACGCTGCAACAAAGGTAGCCTCTTTTGCAGAGCGTAACATCCGCGTGAATGTTTGTATGCCCTGCTCAACGTCTACACCCTTTATCTCAGAGTTCACAGAGGTCATGAAGCAAGATGAGAGTAAGTTCCTCGACTCAATAGGAAACGGAAAGGGTTTTGCCAGACCAGAGGCAATGGCCAAGGCTATCGTGTACCTCAATAGCGACTTTGCAGAATATGTATCAGGTCTTGGTTTGGTTGTCGATTACGGCCTGGAGGCCGCAGTGCTTACTGGTCAGAAGCAGGATATGCTCGGAATGAACCTCGTCTAGACAGAGTTTGATAGAGAA
>JAVBUQ010000085.1:0-8172 GCA_031555185.1 Coriobacteriales bacterium | reverse complement strand
GTATTAATTTGTTGTATTCGTGATAACAGTCTGCAGAAGTCCGCAGGGCAGTTCACAGGGCAGTTCACAGGGCAGTTCACAAGACGGTTCACAAGACAGTTCGCAGAAGTTCGCAGAAGTTCACAAGACAATCCGCAGCGCAGTTCACAAGACAGTTCACAAGACAGTTCACAAGACGGTTCACAAGACGGTTCGCAGAACAGTTTGCAGAAGTTCGCAGAAGTTCGCAGGACAGTTCACAGGACAGTTCGCAGGGCAGCCGCAGAAGTCTGCTACACGCTCTGAGCAAAGAACATCGCAAAACCGATACAGGCAAGCAGAGCGGTAATGATCCAGAAGCGAATAACCACGGTGGTCTCGCTCCACCCCTTTTGTTCAAAGTGATGGTGGAGTGGCGCCATGAGAAACACACGCTTCTTAGTGAGTTTGTAGTACCCCACCTGAATGATGACACTCAGCGCCTCGATCACAAAAAGTCCGCCTACAACCAGTGAGACGACTTCGGTTTTAGTGAGCACCGCAAGAGCGGCAAAAGCTGCGCCAAGAGCAAGCGAACCGGTATCACCCATGAAGATACTGGCCGGATGAGCGTTAAACCACAAGAACCCAACGCACGCTCCGGTCACTGCCGCAGCAAAAAGCGCTAAATTGATCTGGTCCGTACGATAGGCAATGGCGGCCATTACAACCATGGCAATCATCACCGCTCCGGCTGCAAGTCCATCCAGTCCATCTACCAGATTAACCGCATTACTCAAACCTGCCATCAGGATAAAAACAAAAAGCACGTAAAGCCAGGGGATGGTAAAACTTACCCCACCACCCAGGTCAAAACTTGTAGTAAGGACACCCAGATCGATAGTGGCAATAAAGGGAAGTGTCACCGTAGGTTCGATACCTGCCAGATTAACCGCCGCTAGACAAAAAGCCACTGATATGAGGGTAAGGCAGAGCATCTTGGCATTGGGACGCAAGCCCAAAGACCGCTCGAGGACCACCTTGGACATGTCGTCAATGAGTCCCAGAACACCCGTAAGCACGGTAACAAGAACCACAAGAATGAGGGGGATCATCTGGGCAGGAGCATCATGATTTCCGCAAAGTAAAGCGGTAAAAACCACAGCGAGGAGGATAACCACACCGCCCATTGTGGGGGTACCCTGTTTGACCATGTGATGCTGGGGGCCATCGGCACGTACCTGTTGGCCGATCTGACGGACTTTAAGTACTCTGATCCACAGCGGCAGCAGAATCATAGTGACGAACATGGCGATGACGATGGATAAAAAGACCAGAAAAGTCGGATATTGGTCAATGATCGTCTCACTGAACATGGCTACAGTACATCCTTGTCAGCTGCTCTTGAGACCAGTTCCTCAACAACACGCTCTAGTTGCATGCCTCTGGAAGCTTTAACCACTGCGACAAAGGAGGTATTCGAGTTGCCTTCATCCAAAGACGAATTAACCAAGGCTTCCTCCTTCGGAGATTGTGCCTCTTCTGTGGAATTTTCTTCGGTAGGAACGGCCCTGGCGTCAATAAGGAATGAATTCTCTTCAGTAACAGGGACTCTCCCTGCTTGCGTCCCTGCCTGAGTCCCTGCCTGTATCCCTGCTATCCCTGCTTTTTCTGAGGTATTCGCTTTAAGGTCCTCAAAAACAGCAAGTACCTCAGAGACATCCATGCATATGTGCACCCGCTCAGGAGGCATACCTACCGCGAGTGCCCCGGCCGCGATTTCTCTTCCAAGCTCTCCCACGGTGATCAACTCATCCACACCGTTAACAAAGGCGTACTCGCCTATTTGACAGTGATACGCCTTCTCTTCTGTGCCCAGCTCATACATATCACCCAGGACTGCCACGCGCTTGCCTCCTGTTGCCAGTCGCTTGAGTAAGGAGAGCGCAGCGCGCATGGAGTCGGGATTAGCGTTGTAGGTATCATTAAGGATGATATCACCCTCTGCAGTCTCAATAATCTCCTGACGGAGCGCAGCAGGTTTGACCTCGCCGAGAGCCTCAATAATGTCTGCGATAGGAACACCGACTCTGAGGCCAACTGCCACAGCTGCCAAGGCATTGAGAACATTATGCTCGCCCTGCAGGCTTAAGCGAGCAGGGTAACAGCTCCCGTCTGGTGTCCAGATATCAAACGAGGGATATCCCATGCGGTCGTACTCGATATGTGTTGCTCTAATATCGTTCTGCTCGCCAAGACCATAAGAAATAATGCTTATCATACGCTCGTCCAGATGCGCATAATCTCTAAGGCTGGGGGTAAAGGGGTCGTCCCCGGGAACGATAGCAACACCTGTATGGCTGGGAAGGTTCTCCAGAAGCTCTGCCTTAGCGCGGGCGATGTTCTCCCGTGAGCCGAGCAGCTCGCAATGTGCCACCCCAATATTGGTTACCACGCCAATGTGCGGCTGGGCAACCTTACAGAGCATATCGATCTCTCCCAAAGACTGCATGCCCATCTCGCATACGATGATCTCGTGGGCTTCAGTGGCATCGAGGATCGTCTCGGCAAGACCTATTTCACTATTGCGATTGCCCGGAGTTGCGTGAGTATTAAAGCTCCTCGACAGCACGCCGGCTATGAGGTCTTTTGTTGTGGTCTTACCCGAAGAGCCTGTTACACCAACTACGGTGCCGTTCAGATTATCACGCCAGGCACGAGCTACTTCATGAAGCGCCTTTATGACGTTATTATCATGCGCCTGCAATAAGGCTGTGCCATGATCTTGCGCAGCGCTCAAGACGTCAGCTGAGGGATCTTCGGAGGCAATAACCGCGCCGGCTCCCGCTTTAATGGCTTCAACGATATAGTCGTTGCCATTGACTTTTTCGCCGATGATGGCAACAAAAAGGCTGCCCGGCTGCGTAAGGCGAGAATCCCATGCCAAACTGGTCAAAATCACACTGGCGTCCTCAGGTGGAACCAGCAGATTTGAGTTTGCGGTATTAATGATGTGCTCAATAGTCAGTTTCATAGAAGTGCCAATTCTACCTTATCTCAATTGTCGGGTCTCATTAGAATGAGGCCAGTTTTCAAAAAGTGTTGAGCCTCTCCAGAACAGGGAGAAGGCAGTCCTGTTGAGCAGCAGTAGTGCAGTTGGATAAAGACACGTGTACGTGATCTTTCAATCCATCTTACGTATCCGCCCATAAAGCGGCGACAGTACCGCCGCGAAGACTGTTCCCTTTCCTCAAAGCCGCTGAGTATAACTTCCATCAGCCAGAGGTGTTCAAGATCCAGTCCTTCGGCGTGGGAGGAATAATGGCGGAATCAGATGGCGTACTATTGACGTCGCTAATAGGACCAGGAGTACTGGCAGCACCAGCGTCCAGGGCTGCTACCTCGATCTCTGTCTGTTCAACAACAGGTTCTTCTTCCTGCGGCTGAATCATATATCCGTTGGCTACATAAGACATGACAACGGAGAAAAACTTGGTGGCCGGCGAATCCCCATAGTTGCTCGGATTATCAAAACTGCTCATAAATACCAGGTTGCTCGACGAGTTATCAAGATAGCCAGCAAATGAGACGATATAATTTCCACTCGTGTCGTACCCACCGTCAAGGCTGCCTATCTCTGCTGTACCGGTTTTTCCTACCGCATCATACCCATCAACGGCAGCATTGACACCTGTGCCTTCAGTAACGCAACTTCGCAGCAGTTCTTCAAGATCTCGGGTGGTCTGAGCATCAAAGACCCTTTTTGTGTTGTAGCTCAGGTCAACGTCGTGTTGAGGCCGTGAGATAAGGAAGTGGGGCTGTATCATAACTCCATCGTTTGCGATGGCCCCATACAGGCTGGCCATTTGCAGAAGGGAGACCTCCAGACCTTGCCCAAAAGAGATATTGGACGCTTGTATAGGTGTCCAATCCTCAACACTGGCAAGAGTGCCTGCTGTCTCCCCCGGATAATCAACGTGTGTATACTCGCCAAAACCAAGCTCCTTCAGGTACTCATAGAAGAGTTCGTCGCCCAGCTGTTGCTCTATCAGTGTTACCCCGATATTGGACGAGTCTGCAACTATCTGTCGCAAAGACATATTCATGTCGTTTCGCTCCGCAGCATCTTTGATGGTCTTGTCATAGATATCGAGATAAGCAGGACAGAACAGGGTATCTTCGGCCGTCATCAGGTCTTTTTCCAGAGCCATACCAGCGATAATGGCCTTAAAGGTAGAGCCTGGTTCATACGGCTGAGTGATTGCTTTGGCATTGGTAGCGCCATTCTGCGCTTCCTCGGAGGTAATCTTCTCGCGATCATACAAAGGGATAGAAGCTGAAGCGATGATCTCACCGGTCGAGCCATCATAGAGTATCGACGAGGCGTTATCCGTGCCACGTTGTGCAGCCACAGCCTGAAGATTCAGCTCAAGATATTGCTGCATCTCAATATCAAGGGAGATAATGATGTCGCTGCCGGCAACGGGCTCATCGTCCTCGATAATACTATTTATCATGGGCAAAGGATCGGTGTTCTGACTGATCTGCTTGGCTTCTTCTATAACACGTTTGCCGTCGACCCCGCGTAGGATACTATCGTAGGTCTGTTCCAGTCCACTGACCCCGATGCCCTCATCGTTAACTGACCCGATTATCTGCGAGCCTATGTTGCCATTAGGATATTCACGGCGGGTGTCTGGTAAGAACTCTATACCGGTAAGAGGAGTCTTGATCTCAGCAGGAACGTCGTTACCTTCTGCCTGGATCGCGGCGATCTCATCATTGATATATTCCTGATTGACATCATGTATGGCCTGTTCATTTTCTGGATCGACCTTTTTGGCAATATAAACAAAGGTTGACTCCGGATCGGCGGTGATCTTTTTATAATAGTCTTGCGCAGAACCGCCGAGCACGTCTTGGAGGATCTCCGCAGTCTCTTCAGGATCGGTGATCTTGGAAGGATTTGCGTAGATGGTCACCGCCTCAACACTCATTGCCAGAATATTCCCATTTCGGTCATAGATGTCGCCGCGGGGAGCAGTAAGTGTAATGACCGAGGTGCGTACGTCAGAGCCTTGATCGGAGAGTTCCTGCGCGTCTACAACAGTTAGCGTAAAGAGACGGGCAAAGACCCAGATGGCCAGGATTGCAAAGAGCAGCAGTATTGCACCGTCTCGACGTGTAAGGAAGTGCCCGAATATTCCTACCATTCCTTGCGCCTTACCCTGAGATGTGCCCTTGAGCTTATCAGGAGACTCACGTTGCGTTTTGCCCTGGGTTTTACTCTGGGTTTTTCCTTGTATTTTGCTCTGTGTTTTTCTCTGAGCTTTGAGCAGGTCTTGATCCTGGGAGATGCTCTCAAACGTGCCCTTGATCTTATTCAGACTACCGCGCCGTGCTTTGTCTACGGGCTTGTCATAAGACTTGTCCAAGTTCCTTTTACCGGTTCTCACTTCTCTTTCGCTGGCCATGAACACCGGCTCCTATGTTTCGTTTGATGAGGATTGCAAAGCCTGCGCGGCCGCAGTTGGCTTGAGGGAGAGAACGTCTGAGGATACCGCACCACTCTGACCCCGATCCTGTGCCAGGTTACTGGTGTCGCTGGTTCCGTTGGCAGCTTGCAGAGCAGCTACTTCTGCAGCCCTCGCCTCATCAGCAGCAAGCTGCATCTGGTTAAGAGTTTCAGGAGAGAACCCCTGATGAGCCTGCACGGTAGCAGGCTGACTGGCAGGAAGTATGCCTAATGAGGCAGCATTGTCCTGGATCCTGGTAGGGTTATTGACCACCGAATGTTTAACCTCAAGCTCGATACCTGCTGCCCTGGCCTGATCGATAGCCACGCTGGTCTGCTCGGATGCCTGCATCATTTGAACGGTAGCATTTGCAATACTGACCCGCACAACAGAAACTGTAGCCATAACCACAAGAACCAGTACGCTCATGACCACAAGTGTACGTGCCCAGGGTGCAGTTTGAGCCTGCGTTTTTGGGTCTCTTGCCTGACCTTCGATGGTCCTGAGTTTGGGGCGCGGCGAAAGGATCGGCTGAGCATCATAGCTCCGCTCGGGTTGGGGTTGCCGGTATGCCAGATTACTCTGGGCCATCTTTCCTTTACAGGGTCCTTTCTTCTCTGCTCAAAATATTGTCTGCTTTTGTAACAGCAGTATTGCTTTTGGTCTCTTGTCTTCTGCGCTTCGTGTGCCTTTATGTGCCTTTATGTGCCTTCATATGCCTTCATCGTTTACACCTGGCGTGCTTTCTTATCTCTCTAGTGCTTGCACCTTGCGTGCATTCTTATCTCTATAGGGCTTGCGCCTGTGGTGCTTACATCGTTTACACCTTGCGTGCTTTCTTATCTCTCTAGTGCTTGCACCTGGCATGCTTTCATACTTCTTTATCGTTTTCGCCTGGCATGCCTTGGCGCGCCTTCAACGTTTACGCACTGGGTCGTACGCTCCTTCTTGCGCCTTTGGACGCCTTCTCCACTCACGTCGAGTGACTTTTTCGTCTACTTTCACATACCTTCGCGTTCTTTTGGCTCTTGCACCTGGTGTGCCTTGACCGCAAAGCGGAGCCGAGCGCTCTTACTTCGCGGGTTTCTTTCCCTCTCCTCGTCCGTCGGGACAAGTGCCTTCTTACTGATAGAGGTGAGTATCGGTGTATGATCGCAGGTGCAGACCGGCTGTTCTGGCGGGCAGATACAGCCTCGTGCTGCCTCGGCAAAAGCCTTCTTGACAATGCGGTCTTCCAACGAGTGATAGCTGATAACTACGATCCTTCCTCCAGGATTCAGCCATCTTATAGCTGCATCAAGACCACATTCGAGTGCATCAAGCTCCCCATTAACAGCGATCCGTAACGCCTGAAAACTCCGCTTGGATGGATTACCTCCATCTCTGCGCTGGCTTGCCGGTATTGCCTCTTTGATGAGGTCCGCTAATTGCGTTGTGGTCTCGATAGGTGCAATCTCACGAACCTGGATAATACGATTAACAATACGAGAGGCCCATCGCTCTTCGCCGTATGTTCGGAGGATCCGGATGAGATCTGTTGCGTTTGAATTATTGATGATCTCTGCTGCGGTTTGGGTTTGTTTATCCGGGTCCATCCGCATATCAAGGGGGGCATCCTGTGTATAGGAAAAGCCCCTGCTCGGTTGATCGATCTGTGGCGAAGATACTCCCAAATCAAAGAGCACCCCGTCTATGCCTGGTATGCGAGCCTTCAGTAAGAGTTCGTCCAGATCACGGAAGTTGCCCTTGAGGATCTCATAGTGTATATGGAGTTGTGTTTGCGAGATCCTCAGGGGCGCTTCTGTAAGTGAGGAATCATCTTGGTCAATGCCGATTAGCAGGCCTCCTGGTGCAATATCCTCTGCTATAGCGAGCGCATGGCCTGCCCCTCCTAGCGTACAGTCACAGAAAGTTTCGCCAGGTTGCATGCCCAGTGCCTGTCTGCTCTCCTGGAGCATAACGGGTATATGCCGATATTCACCTGTCAAAGAGCTGCCTCACTCAGTTGAGACTGAGGCGGGCTTATCGTAAACGGGATTTGAAGCAAAACCCTCACGGCTCTTCTCCAAAACCTCCGGTGTGCGAATAATGAGATGGTCGCGAGCACCCGTGATGATGACGTTATGCCTGATACCGGCATACTCACGAAGAAAGGATGGGATGGTGATGCGGCCTAAGTCGTCGGGTTCCACATCAGCCGAATCCTGGTAAAACTCGTCCGCAAGTTCATCTTGTAGGGCGTCGTTTGCCTTGGCTCCCCCTTTGGATTCAAGAAGCCTGTCAAACCATCCGTCAAATCCATCTTCGGAGTACAGGACAAGGGCAGGAAGTTCCTTTTTGGGATGTTTAGCGATTACAAGTTGTTCAGGAAGCAATTTGCGGCATTTGGAGGGAATGGATACACGGCCTTTGGCATCGACCTTGCCGTCATATCTGCCTTTAAGGCCAGCCATTGGTTTCCCCTCCTGGGTGTAATTATTGCTTCCTGAACAACTTGTGATCACAATTCTATACCACAATTTGCCTCTACGCAACACTTTATACCATTATTTTCCATTTTCCGCATAAAATGCACACAAATGAATGCCTATTGACATTGAACTGCAATAAAAGAGGAGGAGATGAGGTTTTGAGAACCCCGCGCAATGTAAAGGATGCTAATGACGTCATCTTCAATCAATTAATGCGTCCTTATGCA
>JAVBUQ010000149.1:0-5872 GCA_031555185.1 Coriobacteriales bacterium | reverse complement strand
GCCCACCCCCAGCATCGATGCCCCTTAATTCAACTGCGCGCCGTTCGCCGGCCCGACAAAGGCACGGTCCTTCTCAAAAACAAGGTGCCTGTTCCCGGACAGGTGGGCCTTGTCTTTCAGCAGCCGGAGACACAACTCTTTGCGCAAACACTTTCCGAAGACATCCTCTTCGGGCCAAAAAACCTTGGTATGGATGAAGGCAAGAACGGCGACCAGCTGGTAGACGAGGTACTTGCCGCCGTGGGGTTATCGCCCCGGCGTTTTAAGGACCGCTCTCCCTTCAGCCTCAGCGGTGGTGAGGCCAGGCGAGCAGCCATTGCCACGACCTTGGCCCTCAAGACGGACTTTCTGTTGCTTGATGAACCCACAGCAGGCCTTGATGCCCGGGGGAAGGTCTTTATCTATGAGCTCTTGCAGAGTCTTCTCGCCAAGGGCAGAGGTATCGCCATCACCACGCACGATCCGGAGTTCTTTGCCAGTCTTGCAACGGGGAGGGTGGAGCTCATAAGGCCGGATTCAAAAAAACCTGAGACGGGCGAGAAGAAGTCTTATAAGGATGAGCGAGAAAAAGTGGGCTCTGTAGATACAGTAGATACCAAACAATATAAAGACGGCACAAAAAGGAATGAATCAGGCCGAGTTGCATCGGAGAGAAACAACAAAGAAGAAGGCGACTTAGGAGAGGTGGAGCTTTAATGGCTATTCCTCTCCCGTTTGGTAACTACCTGGCAATGGACACGCCTGTGCATCGTATAGACGCACGTATAAAACTTCTGCTGGTTGCCATGTATGTGTTTGCGCTTTTTGCCTGCAAGACGTGGGCGGGGCTCTTAGCGGCTCTCCTTATCCTCGTTATCATGTTTGCTGTGGCCCGTATCCCGGCTCGTATGGCGTTCAGAGGGCTTAAACCTGTGTTGTTCATCCTGGCTTTTACGTTTCTCGCCAACGCGCTAACCTTCAGTGCCGTTGACCTTGCCACGGCGTCCGAGCAGGCCGCAGCTCAGGCTACTGCTGTTGGCAATGTTGCCGCCGAAGCAGCCAATGAGAGCTTTGACACCGAGCAGACGACGCTCCTTGCGCTCCCTCTGTTCGGTTTAGATCTTACCATTGACTTGCCACAGAGCATTCCGCTTATCGGAAGCTTTGGTATACGTCCACTCGGCATTATCAAGGGGCTTTATTTTGCCTTGCGGATAAGTTTGCTGGTGCTGGTGACCTCACTCCTTACCTATACTACTTCGGTAGTGAGCCTTACCGATGCCATCAGCAGACTCCTCTCGCCTCTCCGGGTCATACGTGTACCGGTAGAAGACATTGCCATGGTTTTTACCATCGCGCTGCGTTTTATTCCGCTTACGGCATCAGAAGCAGAAAAGCTGATGGTCGCCCAGAGTGCACGAGGCGCAAAGTTTAATCAGGGAGGACTTGTTACGCGTATCAAGGCGTGGATCCCGGTGATGATACCTCTGTTTGTTAATCTCTTCAGGCGGGCTGATCATCTGGCACAGGCTATGGAGAGTCGTTGTTATGTAGGCAAGGGGAGGACCCAGCTTGCACATGCCCATATCACGGGCAAAGATGTCGCCTGGGCAGGTATTGGGTCGGCGCTGCTCATTGCTATTGGCATCTTGCTTTAAAATTATGTTGTTGGTTTTCGTACCTCTGATGTAGATACTGTTGGCTTACGTATTATTACTTCAGGTAACATTGAGTTGGTATCGTATGTAGAGCTTTTCTAGCGTTGGAATTGTAGATACAGGTATTGCTGGTATAGCTGACCAAGGTATTTTCGATACAATCTGTCATGTCTCTGAGAGATTGGAACCAGACGTTGGTCTGCCTTGTGTCAGAGCGAACTTGCGGACACAGGCCTGGCTTGTAGAGGCGACTATTGGTGTCTGGCGGCTATTTGAGTATTAAGGAGCTTACGTGGGCGTGCTCATCGCCATACTGCGTATCGTCCTGCCGATCATCATCGTCCTGGTGATTGTGCGGATCATCTGGCCGCGCTATCAAAAGTTCAAGCACCGCTCCGACAGGATCGAGGTAGAAGCCGAGGTGGTTAACTCTACCCCACATACTCCGCCTGATATTCCCCATACGTCTTATACGACTACGTCTTCTGATGCACCTGGCTCGCCTGAATCATCTAACACTTCCCCCACTGCTCACTCTTCTGAGCCAGTTGACAAAACCAATACAGCACACACGTCCACCACATCCACCTCATCCACCACCTCCACCACATCCACCACTGCTCACTCTTCTAAGCCACCTCATACAAACACTACAGCCTATCCATCCAACACAAAGGAGCCCTGATGTTCCAACATGACCCGCAGATCAAGCGAGCTCTCATTTCTGTTACCAACAAAACCGGGGTAGTGGATTTTGCCCGAGCGCTCCAGAAGGAGTTTGGTGTAGAGATCGTCTCCACCGGAGGAACGGCAAAGGCGCTTGAGGCGGCGGGAGTGCCGGTTAGGGCCATTGATGACCTCACCGGGTTTCCTGAGATGATGGATGGACGGGTCAAGACACTGCACCCCAAGGTACACGGAGGGTTGCTTGCCCGACGTGACAGAACAGAGCATCTTGATCAGGCAGTAGAACATGGTATTGGGCTTATCGATCTGGTGGTGGTTAACCTCTATGCTTTTGAGGCTACCGTTGCTCGTGCAGACGTGAGCTACGAAGAGGCTATCGAGAATATCGACATCGGAGGCCCGAGCATGCTGCGTAGTGCAGCTAAGAACCATGCTTCGGTCACAGTGGTTATCAGCCCTGCCCACTATGACTCTATTCTGGAAGAGATGCGTGCTCATGCGGGTGCCACGACGCTGCAGACCCGCAAACGCCTGGCACTTGAGGCGTATGAGACAACGAGTGCCTATGACAACGCCATCTACACCTGGTTGTACGGTGCCCTGGAAGACGAGAGCATAGATGTGAGTGGCGTCGGTGCGGTTGGTGTGGCAGGAAGCGGTGAGAGTGCGGGCTCTGCTACGCGTACAGGCATTGAAGGGGCTTTTATTGGTTCAGGAGTTAGCTCAGGAACTGGTTCTGGCGCCAGTGCTGACTCAAGCTCAGGTTCTGCGAAGAGTGCCTCTCCCTTTATGCGTGACAAGCGACTGTTCCTTAACAAGGTCCAGGATCTGCGTTACGGCGAGAATCCTCACCAAAGTGCTGCCTTCTATAAACTCGGCGACGGCGGAAATGCCTTTACTCTGGCCAACGCTCAACAACACCAGGGCAAGGAGCTCTCCTACAACAATTATCTGGACCTTGACGCTGCCTGGACAGCGGTGCGGGAGTTCGAGGATGCACCCACGGTCGTCATCGTCAAGCACCTCACGCCCTGCGGCGTCGCTTCGCACGACGACATTACTGTTGCCTATCAACATGCTCACGACTGCGATCCGGTGAGCGCCTATGGCGGCGTCATGGCCTTCAACTGTCCGGTGCCTGCTTCTGTAGTGGAGGCTATCTATGAAAACGGACAGTTCATCGAGGCTCTGATAGCTCCGGAGTTTGAAGCGGGTGCACTCGAGCTACTTAAGGAAAAGCCTAATGCCCGGGTGCTCTCCACCGGAGGCATCAACGAACCAGGGACGGGCTTTGACTATCGCAGCGTGGAAGGTGGTATGCTCTGTATGGACTCCGATTCTGCCCAGGAAGACCAGTTCTCATTCAAAGTGGCCAGCCAGCGTGAACCTTCTCGAGAAGAGATGGACGAGCTGCTCTTTGCCTGGAAAGCCTGTAAGTCGGTCAAGTCAAACGCTATCGTCGTGGCAGTTGGCAAGGCAACCGTTGGGGTGGGTGCCGGTCAACCTAATCGCGTCAATTCTGCTGAGCTGGCAGTGTCTCAGGCGGGTGAGAAAGCTCAAGGAGCTGTTGCTGCCTCAGATGCTTTCATGCCCTTTGCCGACTCGCTTGAGGTCTTGGCCGCTGCCGGTGTTACCGCAGTCATTCAGCCGGGAGGATCGGTCCGCGACGAAGAAGTACTGGCAGCTGCCGATGCAGCGGGGATGGTCGTTGTGTTTACCGGGATCAGGCATTTCAGGCATTAGCTCTTGAAGATTGTCGCTCAGTATTTTATATCATGCGAAGAGGGGCATTTAGAGCACATTTTGGAGATAGAACAGAAGCGCATTCTACAAATTGAGGTATGTTGCAGCGTGAATTTCTACTGGTAAGATAATGAAAAACTGCAAGTATGCTGACCATATGAGTGTAGAGCGTATTTATATAATTATGAAAATAGGATATAAAACAATTATGCTATAATACGGAATCGCAGTGTTCGCCACTCGGGTGCGCCTTATCCTTAACGGGGAGGAGGTGAATTCGATGAATGCACTCCAGATTGCAGCAGCAATTGCGACCATAGTGTCGGCAGTAGTAGCGGTGATTCAGGGGTTGCGGGATTGGCGATTGCGCCGGATCAAAGCAAGACGGCCACGAAAGTAGCCGTCTTGTAAACAAGCTGGCGTACCCGTGACCTTGTCTCTGGCGGGCACTACCATAAACATATTAGCATATTCAATGTCATGAATTCAACCAGTGGATAACCTCTTCAGCTGCCATTAAGCCTAAGGCTATCTGATGTAAAGCTACTATTCTTAGAGCCGTCAGAATGTGTCTTTTCAGGAGCAGATCCCGATAAAGAGGTATTATTCGCAACCCGATGTGCAGATTCAGCGGTTTCTTCCTCATCCTCAACATCCACGATCCAGTCGTCGAATCCGCTGCTCTCTACCTCGACCGAGGTTAGCTTTTGTTGCTCTTGTACTGGATGCTCATGCGCTTGTTGCTCAAATCTCCTCTTTACCGCCCAACTCGGACTAGATGCGATGTGTAAAAGCAGGGGAGTAGCAGCCATCACCATGAGGTAATAGCGCATGACCACCAGTGGGCTCAGTAGGGAGGTAAGCCCAAAGACCAGAAGCAACGTGCATACCAGTGCCCCTCGTCTGTTGCGTACGCAGATGGTTCGTGCCAGGGCTATCAGGAGGATCCACAGGTACACAGCAGGTGAGCAGAGAAAGCGCACAGGCGCCCAGTCCAGCGCAACGTTTCCGAGCCCGAATTGTTTGAGCCACATCCCAAAATCCTCAAGGATCCATGCTTCTTCCGCTGGCTCAAAGGCGGATACATCAATGTAGGAAGACCGCGCTTCCCCGGGTTTAGCAAAGTAGTCTTCGTATATGTAGCCATCGGTAACGGCGCCGGGGTACCAGGCTTCATAACTGGTAAGCAAGGCAGAATCTGTGTACGCTCCGGGATGACTGGCGCCCATATTGAGGTAAAGGGCAAGGAGAGTAGAAGGAGTCTCCTCAAAAGCAGTGCGAAAGGCCTTGCGTGAGGTGTCTGCGTCATCAGCCTCGTAGTGGTCAAGAAACTGCAGGTCTCCTCCACTGAAGACCTGCTTATAGGCAACTATCTCATAGGGGTCGTTGGTGAGTACCCATACCCGCGCCAGCTGTTGTCGGGGAATGCTCAACGCATCAAGCGTCTGCCAGGGGCCGGATGGTATATGGAAGACGACCTGCGCCAGCACTACATAGAGTACGACAAAGAGGGCAGTGGCAGAGGCCATTATGCTCACAAGTCGGACGCGGAGATGTTTGCGTATCAAAAAAGCTGCAAACGGCAGAAAGATGATAAAACTGTAGACGGCGCTGGTTCGGAGGGCCAAAACGCCAATAACGAGCCAGAAGAGGGCGAGGGCTGCTGCGCCGCCGATGCGCAGTTTGTGTGAGGCCAGAGGAACAAAAGAAGAGGAAGCCGAAGCGGAAGGAGGAATGGGTGAGCTGGCGGAGGGTTCTCCTGTGACACCAAGATTGCTTGTTGCACAGAGATTGCCTGGTGCGGC
>JAVBUQ010000140.1:0-3581 GCA_031555185.1 Coriobacteriales bacterium | reverse complement strand
AGCCTTGCCCAAAACCGGCAGGCATGAATAAACTCGCATTTGTTTCATTAACACCCCCACTGGTCTGTGTACCCCCACGACCACGCGGGTTGGTAACGGCTGGGACGCCGCCGTCCGCACCAGAAACACCGCCGCCATTGCCGCCTTCAGACAAAGTCTGTATCGATGAATTGCCGCCGCCGCCTCCCGCCACAACAATACGGTGGAAGAGGTCATCTGATAGTACCCTCACATCGCTGGCTCCACCGCCACTTGTCCTGATAGCGTTGTTGTTACCAAAATTCTGCACAGAGGCATCTCCGCCTCCATTAAACCCACCTTGAACAGCATGCTCACCGGTATCCGGCCATTTGAACGTAGTTCCCGCAGACGAATGGTATACACCAGCACCTCCTGCAGTAAGATAGACACGGGTACCTTCCGTCAGATACACCATACCCGCGGTATATCCACCAAACCCATTTTGCGTTGAAGAGTCTATACGTGGCGTGGGAACCTGCCCACCGTCGGCTCCCCAGCACTCGACTCTATAATACCCGCTTTGGGGAACATCCCAGGTTTTCTGTCTTTCATTGATGTCACTGCCATCTGCAGTGACGACTACCTCGGTGTCCCTGTGCTGCCAGTAGGTATACAGCAGGTAGAACTTCGTATTCTTACTTTGAACCTCAGCACTTTTATGGGGTTGCTCTGAAGCAGATGAATTGATCAGTTGGAATGATCTGACCGAAGAGGTATAAGTGAGAGCGCCTGTGCTGCTGTAAGCCGAGACGACGATCTCAAAATTCTTGAGTTGATCGTCAGAAACCGCGACCTTGTAATCGAGTGAGACCGTGTAGTCTCCATACCAGTCGGTTCCATAATAATTGCGCGGAGTGCTGTCCAGTTCCCCGTTTTGCAGATAGTAATAACCCGTATGCGCTAAACTTCCGCCTTCGTCTCCAATGTAGAGCACGCGCTGGTCATCCTCAAGAGAAGATGGCAGGGGGCGATCGGTTACCAGTTCTATACTCTTGGCCAGTCGTAATTCCTCTGCTATGTTGGCGGCTACCTGTGTTACATCAGCCTGTTGCTGTGAGTTTTCCTGTGTATTGCTCAGGAGATTGGTGCCAAAGATGATAAAGGAACCCGAGGCTGTTATGACAAGAACTGCCAGCATCAGGCCAACAATGAGCTCTACAAGCGTGATCCCTCCCGTATGTGCCCCTCGCCTTGCTCCTGAAAGGAACAGCGCAACAAAACCCGTCTGAGAGGGAGTGGTTTTCTTTTTGCGCCTGCATAACATCAGTACCCCCCTGGTACCAGATACGGGTATAACCTTTTAGAAAAGTATAGCACAGCGCCTCTGCCCTCTCTTATGGCCTGCTCGCCTGTATACGCTTCTCCATAAGAAAAACACATCCTGCAAACAAAAGCTCAGTATATGCCCAGATACTGCTCCAGCTCCGCTTTGTCGGTAACAGCGCTTTCTGCAACTTCCCGGGTAATCCTACCTTGCTTGACAAGCTGTGCCAGATCCCCAGCCAGCGTATGCATACCAACACATGCACCTGATTGCATAGCTGACGAGAGCTGATGGAACTTACCTTCACGGATCTGCGCAAGGACTGCGTCGGTCCCAATCAAAATCTCAGTGGCAACCGTTCTTCCGCTTTTATCAGCAAGTGGGAGGAGTGTCTGGGTGATAATACCACGCAGTACGCCTGAGAGTTGCGAGCGGATCATACCCTGACTATGAGAAGGATATACATCAACTATACGATCGATGGTCTGAGCTGCACCGGTAGTATGTAGTGTAGAGAATACCAGGTGTCCGGTCTCAGCCGCCGTGACCGCAGCGGATATCGTCTCATAATCACGCATCTCGCCTACGAGGATAACGTCAGGGTCCTCTCGCATTGCGGATCGTAGCGCATCAGCAAAACTGGGTACGTCTCGGTGCAACTCTCTCTGATGCACCAGGCACCGTTTGTGAGGGTGTACGTATTCAATGGGGTCTTCAATGGTTATGATATGAGCCGCACGATTGACATTAATGGAGTCGATCATCGCAGCGAGTGTAGTTGATTTGCCAGAGCCGGTAGGACCGGTGACCAGGACAATACCTCGCGGCTCGCCCACGAGTTTCTCTATGACGGGTGGAAGATTGAGGTCCGCTAAAGTAGGGATGTCATCACGTAGCATACGGATTGCAGCAGCCAGTTGGTTTTGGGCTCGGTATACGTTTACACGGTAACGATTGCCCTCAGCATCAGAGAAGGAAAAATCCAGGTCGTTACCAAGCTCCAGTTGTTCCTTTTGCAGGGTATTGAGTAATGAGAGGATCGTTTCTCGATACTCTGCCTCACTTCCACTGAAAGGACCTACCTCCAGTTGCCCGAGACGACGGAAGGTTGGAGCCTGTTTTGCCGTAATATGCAGGTCGGAACAATCGTTTTGGCGGGCATAATGGGTAAGTTCTTCAATAGTTATTGCTGGCATGCTATTCCTTTTTCTCTCTTCGAAGACAGCCCCCTCTGTTTTCTTAGCTACGCGTTTCTCTCAAAACAGACGGTGACCAATACACAAGATGCATCAAGGCTTTCCTGTCTTTTTGCCTACCCTTCAGGCACCGGGAGTAGTCCCAATCTGGTTGCTAATCTACCGTCTCGCCGATCTTCATGAATTCTTCCATTGTCGTAATGCCTTCCAACACCAAAAGCTTGGCTCTATCGCGTAAGGTCTTCATATTGAGCTCCTTGCGGGCGAACTCATACAACTGCGCCATGGGAACACTTTCGGCAATCAGCCGCTGCATGCGTTTGTCAACAGAAATGATCTCATGGATAGCTGTACGACCCTTGTAACCGGTGTTATTACAGATATGGCAACCTCTCCCTGCCACCAGGTGAGGTACTTCAGAAGCATCTGCGCGAAGATTGAGCAGATCCATCTCGCTTGGCTGGTATTCTTCCTTGCAGTGCTCACACACCTTGCGTACGAGACGTTGAGCCACCAACCCCACCAGTGAGTTGCCTACCAGGTAGTCTGGCACACCCATGTCTTCAAGACGTACGATGGAGGTGAGGGCGTCGTTGGTGTGCAAGGTAGAAAGCACCAGATGACCGGTAATAGCAGCGCTGACAGAGATGGACGCGGTTTCGGCGTCACGTGTCTCGCCAACCATGATGATGTCGGGGTCCTGGCGCAACAACGAGCGCAGTCCGCTGTCAAAGGTCATGCCGGCCTGTACATTTACCTGTACCTGGTTGATCCCTTCTATATTTCGCTCAACCGGGTCCTCAATGGAAGAGATATTCACCGGTCGCTGTTTAAAATGCTCAAGTGCCATATACATGGTGGTAGTCTTTCCGGAACCTGTTGGCCCGGTAATGTAGATGATGCCATTAGGATTGGCGAGGATCTCCTTGAACTTATCATAATCATCATCGATCATGCCGTAGTGGTCAGCATGGTCGATAGGGGTATTCGTGGTAAGGAAACGCATTACGGCCTTCTCACCATGCACCGTTGGTATGACCGAAATACGTACATTAAGGTCAACACCTTCAAGCATGATACGAAAATGCCCGTCCTGCGGC
>JAVBUQ010000125.1:0-6434 GCA_031555185.1 Coriobacteriales bacterium | reverse complement strand
AAGGTTGCTCGCAAGGCCGAGAACCTTTCCATTACGCGTGATGTCTCGGGAGAAGGAGTGCAGCAGGCTCTCCTTAAGATCATTGAGGGTACCGAAGCATCCGTACCGCCGCAGGGTGGTCGCAAACATCCACATCAGGAGCTGCTTAAGATCGATACCACCAACATCCTCTTTATACTGGGAGGTGCCTTTGTTGGCCTGGACAAGATCGTAGCCGACCGTATTGGTAGAAAAGGGGTTGGTTTTGCGGCGGAGATCAAGAAACGCCTTGAAAAGAACAGTTCTGAAGTCCTGGCAAAAACCCTGCCGGAAGACCTGCATAGTTTTGGTATGATCCCCGAGTTTGTGGGCCGTATTCCGGTTATCTGTGTGGTTGACGAGCTTTCAGAAGACGATCTGGTGCGCGTACTCACCGAGCCAAAGAATGCTCTTGTAAAACAGTATGAACGTATGTTCTCATTTGAG
The DNA here is from genome assembly GCA_031555185.1 of Coriobacteriales bacterium. Lineage (GTDB taxonomy): Bacteria > Actinomycetota > Coriobacteriia > Coriobacteriales > UBA8131 > WQXH01. Next base: position 5,969 of record JAVBUQ010000125.1, on the reverse strand, counting down.
GATGCTACGCTGAGCTTTACCGACAGTGCGCTTGCGGAGATAGCACGCGAGGCTCATGAACATGGTACTGGTGCACGAGGACTCAGAGCTATCTGTGAGCGAACGCTTATGGATATCATGTACAAACTGCCGGACAATAAGAACATCGCAGAGGTTCTGGTCACGCCAGAGGCGGTACGAGGTGAAAGCGAGCCGACGTTGGTCCTCAGGACCAAGTCGCGCTCAAAGGCAAGCTGATGCAGGAACTTCCCAAGAATTACGAGCCTTCTCTCCTGGAAAAAGAGCTCTTTGAGCAGTGGGCTTCTGCTGGGTATTTCACTCGATCTGCGGCAGGTTTTGCCAATAACCAATTGAGCCCTTATACCGTAGTCATACCGCCACCAAATGTTACAGGCGTCCTCCATATGGGCCATGCCCTCAACAATACCCTTCAGGATATTCTCGTGCGCAAGGCGCGTATGAAAGGGCATCCTACTCGCTGGATCGTTGGTACCGATCACGCCGGCATCGCCACCCAGAACAGGGTGGAGCAAAGATTGGCCTCTGAAGGTCTTACCCGCTTTGATGTGGGACGTGAGGCTTTTGTCGAGGCATGCTGGGAGTGGCGCGAAGAATACGGCTCTACCATCATCGAACAGCTTAAATCCATGGGGTGTTCGTGCGATTATGAGCGCGAACAATTTACCATGGACCCTGAGTACGTTAAGGCAATCCGTAAGGTTTTCGTCGACTGGTATAACAACGGCCTTATCTATCGTGGCCATCGCATAATCAACTGGTGTCCCCGCTGTACGACGGCACTCGCCGATGATGAGGTTGAACATCACGAAGAATGTGGCTCGCTCTGGCATCTGCGCTATCCTCTTACGGAGTCGGTAGACGGCAGAGAGTACCTCGTTGTGGCCACCACACGGCCCGAGACGATGCTGGGTGATACCGGCGTTGCGGTTAACCCCGATGATACACGCTACCGCAACTTATTGGCTTCGGGTGTTAAGGTGCTTTTGCCTCTTATGGACAGAGAGATCCCACTCTTTGGTGATGATTACGTAGACCCCTCCTTTGGAACAGGCGCCGTTAAAGTCACTCCTGCCCATGATCCTAACGATTTTGATATGGGAATGCGGCATAACCTGGAGCAGATCAACATCTTTGACGAACATGCGGTCGTCACCGCAGAAGGTGGGCGTTTTGCCGGCATGACCCGCGAACAGGCTCGCGAGGCGGTAGTCCGGGCTTTTGATGAGCTGGGACTTCTTGAAAAGGTGGAGGAGCATCAGCATGCGGTAGGGCACTGCTATCGCTGTGATACTACTATCGAGCCCTGGCTTTCGGAGCAATGGTTTGTTGCTATGACACAACTTGCAGCTCCTGCTATAGCTGCCGTGCGTGAGGGTGAGGTCGGTTTTTATCCCAAACGCTGGGAGAATACCTATTTTCACTGGATGGAGAATATCCGTGACTGGTGTATCTCTCGCCAGCTCTGGTGGGGCCACAGGATACCGGTCTTCTATTGCAGCTCCTGCGGCTGGGTTGGCGCTTCTGAGCACGATCTGGTGCTTTGTCCTGTCTGCAACGGAAAGGTTGAGCAGGACGAGGATGTTTTGGACACCTGGTTCTCCTCGCAACTCTGGCCTTTTGCCACCCAGGGTTGGCCCTCTGTGCCAGGATGGGAAGAAGAGTTGGCTGCCAACTATCCTACACAGGTACTATCTACTGCACGGGATATCATTTTTCTCTGGGTGGCGCGCATGGTGATATCTTCTCTTTATTTTATTGATGAGGTTCCCTTTACTGATGTATTGATCCACCCCACAGTGCTGGATCGTTATGGCAATATCATGTCTAAGAGCAGAGGCAATGGAATTGACCCGCTTGAACTGATCCGAGCCTATGGTGCCGACGGCATGCGTTTTGGCCTTGCTTTGCAGGTCACCGGTAATCAGGATATGAAATTCAATGAGGACAAACTTCTTGGATCGCGTAACTTTGCTACAAAAATCTGGAATGCCTCTCGCTATGTTCTGATGAGCATCGAGAATAGCGAGCTGGAGACGGGTCGCACTACACCTCAACCCGTTACAAAGGCGGATCGATGGATTCTCTCCCGTTTGGCTTTACTCACTCGATCGCTCGACGAAACTCTGACACGCTATGATTTTGGCGCACAGGCGCGTCTGATACAACGCTTCTTCTGGAACGAGTTCTGTGACTGGTATATCGAGATCAGCAAGAGCCAGCTCTCAGACCCTTCGCTCCAGCAGAATACGGCTTATAATCTGGTTTTTATCCTTGATCAGGCCTTGCGGCTTCTGCACCCCTTTATGCCCTTTATTACCGAAAAAATCTGGCACAGTATTCCCCATGGTAGTGAAAAGCCCTCCCTGATGGTGGCAGAATGGCCTGATAGCGCTGTTCTTTCCACCTATGTGGACCCTGAGTCAGAGCGTGGTATAGCGCTTTTGATTGATGTAGTGGGAGCAGTGCGAAGCGTGAGGGCGCGTTACGGTATATCACCAAAACAACAACTCTCTGTTGTAGTGAGCACGGCCGGTGAATATGCCACAGCCAACGCACAGAGTCTTTCCGATATGAAGGACATGATCACACAGATGGGGAACATCGGTCATTTTATTGCTGCCAGGAGTGCAACCAAACCAGCCAATGCCTCGGTGACTGTCATCGATGAACTTGAGGTATTTGTTGAGTTGGAAGGACTCGTGGACTTTGCAATCGAACGTGAACGCCTTTTAAAAGAGCAGACAAAACACCAGGCCGACCTGAGCAAACTGGAGAAGAAACTCACCAACGAGGGATTCCTGACAAAGGCTGCCCCGGAGATTATTGAGAAGACTCAGACGGACGCCGCGGAACTGGCTGACGCATTAACACGTATTGGCGCGCAACTTGAGTCACTGCCCCGGTAATGCAAACATCCATGAAAACAGCACTGGGTATCGTCAACGATGCTCTTACCTTTGGCATTAATCCCTCTCTTGAGCCCATGCGGCGGATCTGTGCCTTACTAGACAATCCTGAAAAGCGGTTTACGTGCATACAAGTTGCCGGCACCAACGGCAAGAGCTCAACAACCCGATATCTTGCTGCTCTGCTCAAGGAGGCGGGTTATTCAACCGGACTCTATACTTCGCCCGAGTTGGTGAGTATCACGGATCGCATCGAAATCGAGGGTAATCCGATTGATGAGGACAGTTTTGCGCGTGCTGTCATCCATGTTCACCGTGTTGCCTCAGAAGGTTCAGTGCTCCTCACTGAGTTTGAGCTCATCACAGCGGCAGCTTTATGGCTCTTCGCACTGTTTGAAATCGAGTACGCCGTGCTTGAGGTTGGACTTGGTGGTAGATGGGATGCCACAACAGTGGTATCGCCAAAGCTTGTGGTATTGACCGGTGTTGATCTTGACCATACTGCCATCCTGGGAAACACTGTCTCTGAGATAGCAAAGGAAAAAGCGGCTGTTATCAAAGAAGGGGTGCGTGTTGTCGCTGCCCCTGCCTATCCCGACGCTTTGGCGGTTTTTAAAGCACGTGCCACCCAAAAGAATGCTCCTTTTATAGAAGTGCCTCCTGTTGCTCAACAGGAGCAGGACTCATATCAGGCTCAGAATAAACTCACTGCCCTTACTGCAGCACGTGTGCTGCTTGGAGCCACCTTTATGAGCGAGAAAAAAGCAGAGGAGACCTTGGATGTGACTGTCATTCCCGGACGCCTCGAAACAGTGCATAAAGACCCCTTGATAGTGATCGATGCTGCTCATAACCCGGCTTCTGCGCGTACCCTCGCAGCCACATTGAAGCGATCCGAGTTATCTGAAACGACTATCCTCCTTCTTGCGGTTTTAGCCGACAAAGACGCACAAGGCATCATCGAAGCACTCGTACCGTTATTTAGCCAGATCGTTGTTACACAGACTGCGAGCCCTCGGGCGATTCCAGCTGAGGATCTGGCAAAGCTTGTGCAGGCTGCTGAGGGAGCTTTTAGGGCAGGGGACAGAACTCACAAAGCTCTAGCGCGAGACAACTCTCATGAGACGGGAGGGGCTTCTTTTGTCAAGAGTGAATCCACTCCTCTTGTTTTCAGCACCACAAAAGCCGCCTTGGCGTATCTTCTTAAACAGGACTATCCTGTTATCGCAACCGGTTCCATTACTCTGGCAGGGGAGGTCAAACGGATCCTTCAGCAGTAGCGGCATGGTAACACGTTCGTTTCTGGTCACACCCCTCTGAGGCTCGGGGCACCCAAACCGCCTCAGAGTGATGTGACCAGAAACATACGTTCAGTTGAGTGCACATCTCGTTTCCACTTTGCATACACGGACAGCAAGTTCTGCTAGAATTATCAAGGTCTCATCAACACAATAAAACAAAGGAAGTCAGATGCAGGAAATACTTGATTCGCTCATTACACCTGAAGTCAAATTTGCCATTATGGCAATTTTTGTTGTGATAGGCATCTTTTATGTCATATCGATCATCTGGGTCATACGCGATTCCTATTTACGTGGTGCTAATCCCGTGATCTGGGGCATCATCAGCCTCGTCCCCTTTATAGGGGCTTTTTTCTATGCGATGATGCGTCCTCCCATGCTTCTCTCAGATAAGGATGAGCAGAACCTTGAGTTTGCCCTCAAGCAACGCCAGCTCATGAAATACGGCGAGTGTGGCAAATGTGGTTATCCTGTAGAACGCGAGTATCTGATGTGTCCTCGTTGTGGCACACAACTCAAGAATGAATGTAAGCGTTGTGGGCATTCTCTCAATCCTGAGTGGCAGGTCTGCCCCTATTGTTGCACTCCGGTTGGTTAAATCATGTCTGTGCAGATCACTCTCCCCGATGGTTCAAGCAAGGAGCTGCCGGACGGTGCCAGCATTGCTGACCTTGCTGCTGCCATAGGACCAGGACTTGCCAAGGCTGCGCTTGCCGGTAAAGTCGCAGGTAAACCTGTTGACCTTATCACCTTGCTTGCACAAGATGATAAGGTTGAGATCATTACCGAGAAGTCTCCTGAAGCTCTTGATATTCTGCGTCACTCTACCGCGCATATCATGGCCGAGGCCGTGTTGGAGCTGTATCCCCAGGCCCAGTTTGGCATCGGCCCTTCCATTGAGGACGGCTTCTACTACGATATCCAACTTGAGGAGTCGCTTTCAACCGATGACTTCGCTGCTATTGAGGCAGTTATGGAGCGCATCGTCTCCGAGAAGCTTACATTTACCCGTGAGGAAGTGGGCAAGGAGCGCGCCCGTGAGATCTTTGCCGGACAACCGCTTAAGTTGGAGTTAATCGACGAATTGTCGGACGATGCGACGGTCTCTGTGTATCGTCAGGGCGGTTTTGTAGACCTCTGCAGAGGCCCCCACATTCCCCACTCCGGTTTTGTCAGGGCATTCAAACTTACTAAACTTGCCGGTGCCTATTGGCGCGGCGATTCAGACCGTCAGATGCTGCAGCGTATTTACGGCACTGCGTGGTTCAAAAAGACAGACCTTGAAGACTATCTCATGCGAATCGCAGAGGCCGAGAAGCGTGACCACCGTAAACTCGGTCGTAAACTCGGCATTTATATGATGGACGAAAGAGCAGGCGCAGGACTGCCTTTATACCAGCCAAAGGGTGCACTCGTTATTCGTACTTTGCAGGAGTGGCTCCGTCGTGATCTCTACGCCCGCGGTTATGAAGAGGTCATTACGCCGCATATCTACAACGCCGATGTGTGGAAGACCAGCGGGCATTACTATTTCTATAGTGAGAACATGTATTTTTTTGAGATAGACGAGAGCGAGGCAAAAGATAAGTCCAAAACAAGCGAGTACGCGGTAAAACCTATGAACTGCCCAGGGCACGTCATGCTCTATGGTAATGAGCTGCGTTCCTACCGCGACCTGCCCATACGTTTCTTTGAATTTGGTACGGTGTATCGCCATGAGATGAGCGGCGTGCTTCATGGC
>JAVBUQ010000058.1:0-6411 GCA_031555185.1 Coriobacteriales bacterium | reverse complement strand
ATCGGCAACACGCAGTATTTCTGGTGGATCTTTCTCATCATTGCCTTCCTCTTGCCCTACGGTTTGATCGTGGCTGAGCTCGGCACTACGTATAATGACGAAGGAGGTCTGTACGACTGGGTCAAGCGAGCCTTTGGAGACAAATGGGGTTCACGTGTATCCTTCTATTACTGGATCAACTTTCCACTGTGGATGGCAGCGCTGGCTGTACTCTTTCCAACCGTAATCAGTACTCTCCTGGGATACGAGCTTAATTACTTCGTTGCGGTGGCTATCTCATTGGGATTCATCTGGCTCGGCACCTTCATTACCTTCTCCAAGGTCTCGGATGCCACCTGGATACTTAACACTGCGGCGGTGCTCAAAGTACTTATTGCTTTGACTCTTGGTGTTCTGGGCATCTGGTATGTAATGCAGAACGGGTTTGCCAATCCGGCTTCGAGTGCGGCAGATTTCTTCCCCAACCTTACCGATCCACAAAGCCTTACCTTCCTGTCCATTATCCTGTTCAATTTCATGGGTTTTGAAGTTATCACCACCTATGCGGGCGATATGGACAATCCCAAGCGACAGATCCCCAAAGCTATTATCGTTGGTGGGCTGGCCATTGCGGTGGTTTACCTCATCTCGTCCTTTGGTATCGGAGCTGCTATTCCTACATCGGAACTCAGTCTTGACTCCGGGATCATCGACGCAGTGGCCATCATGGTTGGCAGCGGGGGTGGTATCCTTTTGATTATCGTTGCAATCCTGTTCCTGCTTACACTCTTTGGCAATATTGTGTCCTGGTCATTTGGGGTCAACTATGTAGCCGACTACGCCGCAAAAGACCATAACATGCCCAGGCCTTTTGCCATTGAGAGCAAGAAAAATCAAATGCCCATCGGTGGTTCTCTCATCAATGCCATTATTGCCAGTGTGCTGGTCATCGTCATACCGCTACTTGAAGGCGCAGGCGATGGTGGATTCTTCTGGATCTTCTTTGCTATGAATATCGTATTCCTGCTCATGGCATACATTCCGATGTTCCCGGCTTTCCTTAAGTTGCGGAAGACCGACCCCAACGCTACACGTCCCTTCTCTGTTCCTGGCAACAAGGTCGTCATCACGATCATGGCCATTGTTCCTGCCGTGCTGCTGGTACTTGCCATTGTTGCAACAATCGTTCCGCTCGATGGCTCAGAGGCAGAGCTCAGCAAGATCCCAATGTTGATAGGTGTACTCGCCTTCATAGTTATTGGCGAGGTGGTACGGGTGCTTTCTGCGCGAGGACGCAACAAAGGAGGAAACGAGCCTGCTTTAAGCTCCGTCGAAGATGATTCCCTGCCGCCGTCAGCACCAACTGATGATGTCCCCGAAGCTCTTTCAGAAGAAGAGGCCATGTATGAAGAAGAGCCCATTGCTAAAGACTGATCTGGTACATGCCTTTGAAAGAAAGCGACTACGCACAGGAAGTATTTACCTAACAAGCCACTTGGAAGAGAGCTTCCAGTAAGGAGTAACAGTCATGAAAACCATATTTGAAAGTGATTCGACTCCCAAAAAAGACGGTTACCGTATGCCCGGAGAGTATGAGCCACAAACGCAGATCTGGATGCTCTGGCCACATCGTCCCGATAATTGGCGCAATGGCGCCAAGCCGGCACAGGAGGCATTTGCCCATGTCGCCAGGGCCATTGCGGAGTTTGAACCGGTGACCATGTGCGTAAAGCCTGAGGATTACGCCGCCTGTCGCTATGTACTTGGTGATGAAGAGAATATCATCGTCATCGAGATGGAAAGCGATGATGCCTGGATCCGCGACTGCGGTCCTACCTTCGTTGTCAACGATGCCGGCGACGTGCGTGCGGTGCACTGGCACTTCAATGCCTGGGGTGGCCTGGTGGACGGCTTGTACTTTCCCTGGGACAAAGACGAGTTGGTGGGTGTAAAGGTTGCTGACCTTGCGGGCGTTGACCGCTATCGTCCCGACGACTTTATCCTTGAGGGTGGCTCTATTCACGCAGATGGTGAAGGTACGGTACTTACTTCCGAGATGTGTCTGCTTTCTGAGGGACGCAATCCTCAATACACCAGAGAAGAGATCGAGACCTACCTCAACGAATACCTTGGCACAAGCAAGGTGCTCTGGGTAAAGGACGGTATCGATCCTGAAGAGACTAACGGCCACATTGATGACGTCGCTTGCTTCGTAGCTCCCGGTGAGGTTGCCTGCATCTGGACCGAAGACAAGGAGAACCCTTTCTACGAGGCCTGCCATGCTGCCTATGACGAGCTCTCTCAGATGACCGATGCCAAGGGCCGTACGCTCAAGGTCCACAAACTCTGTATGCCCATCAAGCCCACCTATATGACACAGGAAGAGGTGGATACCATTGATCTGGTTGAGGGCACCATCCCTCGCACGACCGAAGATGTCTGCATCGCTTCTTATATGAACTTCCTCATCGTCAACGGTGGCGTTATCGTGCCGCAGTACGATGACGAGAATGATCAGCTGGCACTTGAGCAGATCCAGGCAATGTTCCCTCATTATAAGATCGTTGGCGTACGTACACGCGAGGTCGTCTATGGTGGCGGCAACATCCACTGCATCACACAGCAGCAGCCGAGCGGAAAGTAGGGACTGAGAGGTTACTAGAAAAAGTCCGAGCAGGTATTCTAAAAAGCAGTAGTGTCAGAAAAGCCCTCTTGCGGGGGCTTTTCTGATTACCAGGTAAAGTGTTGCGTTAGTACCACCGGCGAATATATCAGCATCAGAAAAGACAACATCATCGTTGTGCCTATCCTAAATGCCAGGAGACCAGTCTCCCAAAACGATACCCTTTATGAGTCCCAGAATGAGAATGTGGCTGGGATAGAACACATAAAAGAGATACTTGGCCGAAGGGCCTCTCACACCTTTATAGAGGAGCAGGAGTATTGCGGTGCCTGCTCCGCCTATCACGGCATACAGTAACTCAGGAAGAGAGTAAAGTGACGACTCCGACAACAGGAGTAAGGCAGAAGGAAGGCCTATGACAAGGAGCGGGATAAGAAGGGGCAGTAAGATACGTTTGTAGCGACTCCCACCAAGTGTAGAGAATAGGAAGACCATAATGACACCGATTGAGCCCCAATCAAGGAAAAATCCCAGTATGATCGCAACAAGGAATACGAGGAAGAAGAGTCCTCTGTTTTTGAGTCTGTCATACGCGTACAACACGATAAGACTGAGCAGGAGTGTGAACAGCACATTGCCCTGGTGCGCGAGAAAGAGCCAGTAGGGAATTTGCGACAACAAGGCAAACACCAGAAGCCTGAGCATATATCTCTTGAGATTTGACGTGTGTTTGTAACCCTCTACCAGCAGGTAAGCCATGATCGGAAAGGCGATGCCGCCGAGACCGTACAAGACACAGGTAACTTCAAACGGAAGATAGACAGCATACATGTTTGCAATGTGATTGCAGAGCATGCCTGTGATTGCTGCCATCTTGAGCCAGAATGAGGTGATACCTGCTTGGCCGACATCCAGGCTACTATGAATTTGATTATTCAATGGGCTTGAGGCCTCTTATACTGGTTATCTCTTCTGGTGATCATCACGTATCGTATTCAGTCTTTTTGTGGTTACTACTGCTGGTGGTAATAAACTGGTGTCGGGGCTCTTTCCGCTGGTAATTATGAGGCACTTCTCTCTCATAAGCAATTACCCCACGGGCCCATTTGCATAGAAGACAGGTAACCCACGCTGTTTGCAGAGAGGTATTGCCCCGCTTCATCCTACCTGCACCAGACTCATAAAATGCTGTCATTTGTGTGATGTGCGCACTCTGTACCGTGTTTGCTTCAGAGAATGATAAGCACGTGTGGTGTTGAATTTGAGCAGGGCAGAACCATAGAGCACTTTCAGGGAAGCGATGATACAGAGTGCCCAGATGACCGCTGTAATAATGGCCATATCATTCCATGCAAAACCGATAAAGAAGTAGAGCTGAGCCTGGGTAGTGTTAAGCTTGTGTCTTGTTATAGGTCTGTGCCCTGTTTGCCCAGTAAAGTGTACTGACAGTGGGGCAGTGTTAAGGATTAGGGAGAGTATGCTTCACACTGTTCGCAAGATAATTCACAGGCACCCGGTGATGTTCATCCTTGTGGTGTTTGGAGTGTGTGCAGGTATTTTTGCGCTTATCCCTGACTCGGGGTTACTCTGGCTTGCCATTGAATCGGTCAGTCTCGCCGCGATCATCCTTCTTGCCCTCATTCTCTATAGTCCTGAAAGCCTGCACTTTGATTTTGTGAGGTGTGGAAAGAAGGTATTGCTGCTGTCTTTGGGCGTGGTCACAATTGGTCTCCTGTCAGGCGGCATGGTACTTTACAAACTGATAGTGAGTGACACTTCTTTTACAGATGGTGGAGTTGTCTTAGCAGACCAATGGCCGCTGTCTTTGCTTATGCTCCTGATCATGTGTCTTGGCACAGGGGTGTTTGAGGAGGGACTGTTTCGCGGAATCCTGTACCAGGAGATTGTTGATCAGTATGCCACCTCAAAGCAGGTCTGCCTCAAAGCTGCACTTGTTTCGGCTATTGTGTTTGGCCTGCTTCATGTATCGGGTGGTCTGCAAACACAGACAGATGGAGGCATTGCGGTGTTTCAACTCTTACTCAAAGCTCTTCAAACGGCATCCTTTGGCTTTTGTATGGCTGCACTCTTTGAACGGACAGGCAGGATCTGGTTGGTTATCTGCCTGCATGCGACGTATAATTTTGCGCTCATGGTTCCCCAGGTGCTGTTTACTGGTGGCAGCGAGATAGATATCCTTTCAGGAAGCATCAACAGTTTGCCAGTCCTTTTAGCCAGTCTGCTTCTGTTTCTTCCTTTGGTAGCCCTTTCGGCTTTTATGCTGGCCAGAAGATCCAGCTGATATTGAGGCTGTCGTTTCATTTCGGAGCTCTCGGCGTATCTTCAAGCAGTACAGGTGCATCGCCTCGGAGCACTTAACGTGTTTTCCGTCGCTGGGATACTCCGTTTGCTCGGCTGCAACGGTGCATCGAGCCGCCAAAGCGGCTTGTATACCCGTACCGTCACAGTGAGGCAAGGCCTGCACATTTCAGGTAAGTTGGATATCTAAACGAAGCAGCAGGAGGTGCGTATCGCTTTGCAACCAACCCCTGTAACTTTTACGCAAGTTTTACATTTCGTTTTAACTTTCAGACAAGACAACAAGGACGAAGAGTGGTAACCTATCTTCTTGCTATTTACCTGAAGTAGTTACCTGCAGCATGAAAGGCCTGAGGAGGCACAATGAAGTTATTTGGTTTGGGAATGCCTGAGCTTATTATCATCCTCGTGGTGATTCTGATTATCTTTGGCCCCAAGAATCTGCCCAAGTTGGGCGCATCTCTCGGAAAAGCCGTTAAAGGCGTACGCGAGGGAGTTGACAGCGTCAATAGCGAGTTAGATGCAGTAAAAGAGTCTGCGGATACCGTTGGCAAAGGCAAGAAAGAAGACGCCCCCGTTACTGCTACTGCAGTTGTTGAGGACGTTCCCACTGCTGAAGCGGCTGCTCCTGCCGCCGCTGTTGAAGATGTGGATTCCGGGGAAGCTGCCTTCTGTGCGCAGTGTGGCAACAAGCTTGAAGCTGATGCAAAATTCTGCAAGAAGTGCGGTGCCGCCAACAGCTGAGGTTTTGAAGTATTGCTTGCGGCATACGTGGCGAGCAGCCCGTATGCCGCTTGTGTTATTAGCGGCAGGGGGGATGCTCACTATCCACCCGCTCATATATACGGTGACGATTTGAACAGATGGGAACACCATGTCCAGAGAGATCATACTCACAGAAGAGGGACGCGACGACCTTAAAGTAGAGCTTGAAGAACTGGAAACAGTCAAGCGCGCCGAGGTTGGCGAACGTATAAAGAATGCACGTGAGTTTGGGGATATAACTGAGAATTCCGAATACGACGATGCCAAGAACGAGCAAGCCTGGCTCGAGAGTCGTATCATTGAGATCAATCAGATCCTGGCTAACGCCACCGTAGTAGAAGCGCCCAAACGTTCAAACAAGGTAGCCATAGGCAATAAGGTCACTGTTCAGATACTGGGCGGCGCCGAGCGAGAATTCACGCTTGTCGGTGCTGCTGAAGCAGACGCCGCAAAAGGCAAGATATCAAATGAGTCTCCGGTGGGCGCGGCACTCATTGGCGCGCATAAGGGCGACGAAGTCACCGCCGAAGGTCCTACTGGCAAAGAGATCAAGTTCACCATCCTCAAGATCGGCAAGTAACGTGTGTTGTTGCACCATCCCGTCATTGCGAGCGTTAGCGAAGCAATCCAGAAATGGATGTCTCGCCGTCATTGCGAGTGTTAGCGAAGCAATCCAGAAATGGATGTCTCGCCGTCATTGCGAGTGTTAGCGAAGCAATCCAGAA
>JAVBUQ010000033.1:0-3615 GCA_031555185.1 Coriobacteriales bacterium | reverse complement strand
CCAACTCTTCTGGCCTCTCGATGTGATGGGTGTTGGTGCACACTGCTTCACATATCTGAGCAAGCCGCGATGTATTGCCGGAATTGCGTCCACCTACTACCACCATGGCTTCCACTTCGTGGGCAAGCAACTCAGCAGATTCCTGACGCTGCGTAGTAGCAAGGCAGATGGTATTTTTGACCAGCGGCTCCACGCCTCGTTTACGTAAAGCTTCGACAATTGCCTCAAGATTCGTCGCACTCTGGGTAGTCTGCACAACAATTCCCAAGGGGCCCTCCGGCAATATCTCGGGCAGGTCGGCAGGGTCTTGAACAACCAATGACTCCGAGCCCGCATAAGCGTCAATAGCCTCGACTTCCGGGTGGCCTTTCTCCCCTACTATCACTACCGTATAGCCTTTTTCACGTAATTGTGTAGCGGCTTTTTGTGCTTTTTTTACGTAGGGACAGGTAGCGTCAACAACTGTAAGCCCTTTCATATGAGCTGACTGGAGTACTTGTGGTTTTACCCCGTGTGATCGGATGACCAGGACGCCTTCTTTGGCGTCATCCACACTTTCTACCTCGCTGATGCCACGGCGAGCCAGCTCTGTAACCACCTGCGGATTATGGATCAGCGGACCGAGCGTATGAACCTCATCAAAGTCGGCCGCAGCTGTAGCCGTGAGCGAAAGAGCTCGCTCCACTCCGTAGCAGGCTCCTGCATAATCCGCAAGCTTAACTTTCATTCTTAGCTCCAGTCCGCAACATCGCAGTGTCTCACATTCGTTTTGGGAGTGAGCGGTATGCCATTGCCGCATGTAACAGGAATATCCCTCTGCATCTTTTACCTTTACTCCGGTTCGGACAGAGCGTAGATCGCAGACATGATGTCTTGAGTGAAACGCTCGATCTTTTCGCCCTTTTCCAAGTTTGCATACACAGGATCATTAAGGCTCATAGGCTCGCCAAAAGTCAATGCTATGGTAGGAAAGTGCCAGCGTTTTGAACCTTTTGGGCTGATCTTCTCAGTATTCCATAGTCTGAAGGGAACCACGCGGGCCTTAGCAAGGCTGGCAATGAGAGCCACCCCTTCGTGTACATCACGCTCACCCTCAACAATATCCTCTCCTCTGCCACGAGTGCCTTCCGGAAAGATGCCTACAATCTCGCCGCGCTTGAGCATAGCAACAGAGCGTTTAACAACCTTGAGGTCGGCAGATTCGCGCTTGACTGGATAGACACCAGCCCAGGACGCAGCGCGGCGTATGCCCTTGATCTTAAAGAACTCCTCTTTGCCGATGAAACGGACAGTACGTGGTCGCATGGCCATCATTACAAAAACGGGGTCCAGGTATGATCTGTGGTTACCAGCAAGGATAAAACCTTCGTCAAGCTCGCGGATTTTCTGAGCCCCTCTCTTCCTAAGGCGAAAGGCTGGTGTAAACAGAGTGCGAACGAGTCCCGCAAAGATATGGTCAAATATCCGCGGCGTCCCCTTGCCCCTATTGATTGGATTATCGTAAAAGTAGTTTAGTGGTTTCATCGTGCCTCTCGTATAGTCACTTACCTAAAATCGGGTGGGCACGGCAGTTCGTCCCTCTCCCGTTTGCAGTGTATCTCTCCACGATCCACAAACACTCACCTCCTGCTCTCGAGTGTCCGTCACTCACTGCCGTACCCACCCATCAATCAATTCATTATAGGCAACGGTTTGCATGTGTGAGCTCTCAGGAGCGTTCCTCTCGTTTTGCAGAGGCTTGTTCTGCGATCCAGTCAACGACCTCATCGATATTCATGTCGCTGGTATCCAGCTCAATGGCATCTTCTGCAGCCTTCAGTGGTGAGGCTTCGCGTTCGCTGTCATACTTGTCGCGGCGAATAATGTCGGAGAGAATCTCTTCATAGTTTTGTCCATCTGCAGTTACACCAAAACGCTCGGCATTTTGTTTCAGGCGCCTCTCCGCTCGTACCTCCGGACTTGCTGTAAGAAAAACCTTGAGTTCCGCATGGGGAAATACCACCGTACCGATATCTCTTCCTTCCATGACTGTATCCTGTTGAGAGCCGATCCGCTGCTGCTGCGCAACAAGAGAAGTCCTCACTCCAGGAACAGCCGAAACGGGAGAGACAGCAACGTCCACTTCTGGGGTACGTATTGCCGTAGTCACATCAACGCCTGCGATGAATACCTCGCTTGGCAACACCTCTCCAACCTTATAACCAAAGCTGATAGGGTCTTTGACGGTAATAGCGATAAGAGCGGCATCGTCGTTTAGGCTGGTGTTGGTCTCAAGCGCCCGCCAGGCCACTGCACGATACATGGCACCGGTATCCAAATAAGAAAAACCAAGCTTCTCGGCTACCAGCTTGGCAACCGTGGATTTGCCAGAACCCGCTGGCCCGTCAATAGCGATAATCATAGTTCCTCCTGATAGGGTAAGGGCATGGTGTCAGGCTACTCTCCGGGTGCCAAGGCATGCGTACTTTTTGCTTTGACAGATTCTCAGCCAAAGAGTTGCTCAAAGGCATCAAGCGTAGCACGGGTATCCTCGCTATTGCCAACACCTACTCTCAGTCCACCGCCACCCGGAAACGGGCGGACTATGATCCCAAGTTTGAGTAGCTGATCAAAACACTGTTCCGGCTCAGATACAAAGGTCCAGACAAAATTAGCGTGGCTTGTAAAGTACGAAATGCCCAGACGATCAAAACCTCTGCACAGTCGTTCGCGCTCCAGAGCGTTCTCAGCACGTCTGCGATCAAGCTCTTCATACTGACCAAGACTTGCCAGGGCGCCCACTTGTGCCACCGTATTGACGTTAAAGGGCTCACGCAGTTTATCAATGATCTCAACCACGGGAGCAGGGGCAAATCCATACCCTATGCGCGCACCAGCTAGCCCATAGATCTTAGAGAAGGTCTGAAGAATCACAAGAGGCCGCTCACCATCATAGAGACTCAGCGGAACAAGATGGTCTGAACTGGTAACGAACTCAATGTATGCGGCGTCCAAAACCACGAGAACATGCTCGGGTACAGCTGCCATAAAAGACTCAAACTCTGTCTGTGTAATGATGCCACCGGTGGGGTTGTTTGGCGAACACAGCATGACCATTTTGGTTTCTGGCGTAAGAGCAGCGAGTAAGGCATCCAGATCAAAACGACCGTCCGTAGTAAGAGGCACCTCATCATATGCTGCCCCAGTGACCTGCGCGCCCATGCGGTAGACGATAAAGGAGGGCCAACAATACGCTACTCTACTCTCCGGGGTAAGACAGGCCTCGGCAAGGAGCATTAAGAGTTCGTTATTGCCATTGCCTACCATGATCTGATTGGTAGGAATGCCGTATTCTGCCGAGAGGCCTTGCTTTAATGCATAACAGGAGCCATCAGGATACTCATTTAGCCCTGTCAGACAGTTATGCATGGCTTCGAGAGCGGACGGAAAGGGTGGACGAGGATTCTCATTGGATGAAAGCTTGTGAATTGTTGGGGTTTGAGCGATCTCGCGTATCTGCTCTTCCCTGAGCCCGGGTTGGTAGGGTTGAAGTGGTTCAAGTTCGCTTCTGAAAAAACTCTTCCAATTCATATGTGCTCCTCGTTGTTAACTTCTTTGTAGATTTCTCTGTTATCT
>JAVBUQ010000090.1:0-9688 GCA_031555185.1 Coriobacteriales bacterium | reverse complement strand
GACTTTGGCGCCAGTCCTTCAGCTCCTCTTTGTAAGGAAATCGAGGAATGTGGATGAAAAAGCATGCTCAGGTCAACTGTCTCGTGGGGGCATGTGCTCTGATCAAGAGCTGTCTCACCCATATACACGCCTTCGCCGATCAGTTCCTCGGCAATAGCGAGTACCTGGTGACTGGCTTCCAGGTCTCCCCGTTCAAGCAGGGCCATAGAAAGCGCTGTTATCCTGCTTGCCAAAAGCGAAATGCTTACGACCTGCCCTTCAGCCTCAAGATATTCAGCGATTGTCTGACAGAGTTCGTGTTTGATCTGATGGATATCAATAGCTTCTGAGCGTATCCCTCTGTCTGACTGTGTAGCGGAAAACAGTGGATGCAGACCTGCGAGCAGCCCCGGCAGATCCGAAGACAACTCATATCCAAATCTTTCACACTGATCAAGGTTGATCTGGCCGAGAGTGGCCGCAAGAATAGCGATCAGGCGAACCTGCAGCGGTAAGAACTCCTCCATGAATTGTTTGAGGCAGGTTGTATAGCAATCTGAGGAAAACAGGCCACTCTGTTTAAGCTCTTGCGCGGTTATCTGAATACGATCACTTTGCAGATTATGGTACCTGTCATTTTGGACCGGGCAGAAGACAATGACGTGGCTTCCGTTTTCCGTGAAAGCATCAAGCGCATCAGAGAACCGTTGCGCCGCTTCATCTTCAAGCCAGGGCACAAAAGAAATGAGCGCAATATGCATCTCATCCTTTTTTTCGCTTTGCGGAAGAGGTTTGAGCAAGTCAGCATACACTCTCTCTTGCTCCTGCTCTCTGATAACACAATCTCCCTCTTCGCTCACAGTAAAACAGGTGACCTGAGCAAGGTGTTTATACTGTTCAAGATACATCGTGAACAATTCCTGTTGCCCACACCCCCGTGGAGCGAGAACAAAGCAGGGAGCCTGGCAGCATCCCGCGAGTCTCCCGATGAGAGTCTTTGGTGAGCATTGGCTTGGCTGCTGCAAGCCCGTGGTGAGTAGTTCTGTCGTATACCTGGCTTTCATATCACACCTGCACATTTCTTTAAGAAATATTATCATATACCTTTACAAACATATGCGAGTGTGCTAGCATACAATGCTGTTAACAAGCTGTCAAGATGTATTTATGTTTTTATTCAGAGAGAGGTGCACAGTGGTTGCAAAAGAAAAAGCGCAATTGCAAAAAGCCCTGAAAGCAGAAGGCAAACCACGAGACACGGTATTCAAGGGTTTCTACATTTACAAGGACCAGTATGCCAAATTAGTTGAGCTCACTGCACAAAACAAGATCAAAGGTATTGAGCCCTCCAGTCAATCTGAGATACTTCGTGCCGCGTTGGATGAGTATTTAGAAAAGTAATCGGGGTCGTTGGCATGTCCATAGTGGGGTGTAGATTACATCATGCTCTATAAAGGCAAACGAGACGGATACTATCTCTATGAGCTCACCGACACCGATCTCATATGGGAAGAGCAGGATCAAGACCGCTACCTTATAGGAAATGTGCTACTTTTCGCCAATAAGAATGATATCGCGCTGGGGAGAGAATCTATCAAGGCCGACGACCTTGCCACCGCCCTTGACTACCTTAAAGGTGATGTTGAGTTTTTAGAAGAGACCGGTGGCCCCCAACAGGAAATCATTGCTTCACTTAAAAGCCAGCTTGCCGAGAGTGAAGCAAAGACATTCTGGCTCGATGGGCTCCTTCATGATCTTACTGCCGACCTGGAATCACAAAGGTATAGCAATCAAATGCTCATTGCCCAACTGGAGAGTCTGCGAGAACAGATCAGTATTGAGCAGCTCAGCCGTAATGAAGTCATGGGAGATCTTGAGCTTGCCAGCGCAGAGACCTATCGTATGGACAAAGAGCTGCAAGAGGCTATCGACGCTAAGTCGCAACTAGAACAGGAACTGGCGGAGCGTATCTGTGAGCTGCTTGAACTTGACTCGGCCAATCATGAGCTGCAGAACCGTCTGCACAAGCAAGGTTTTGAGGACGCGGAGGTTGTAATGCATAAACCAGATGATGCACACCTGCCGTTACGTTCTAAAACGAGGTCATACGCGCCTGAAGCTCAAGTCTTTACAACCTCCACGGGAAAACTGATCCAGGTCTACCATGAGTTTCCTGTCTCAAAAAACAAAGTACGCCGCAGAGGTATCTCTGCTATTCAGGGTTTTGTGAGGGTTGTTGGTCTGATAGCGCTTGGAATACTCATCTTTATTGCCGGGAGCGTTCTGGCCACTGCGCGACTTAATGGCCTGAGTCTGGGTGAGGCGTTAGATTTGACGCTTAAGACCTTGCTCCCCTGAGGTATGCTTCACTTACCGTCCTGGCGGGGATAAAACGGTAATGCTTCAAGTGCCTCGCAGAGCAGGTCGAGGATATACGTAGCCAACTCCTGGCTATATACGAGAGCGTCCTCTCCTTCATGAGCCTTGCTATCGATAACGAGGGTAAGTCGATTCTGATTATTACGCGCACTGCGTAGAGCTTCCCTGATATTTGGTTTTGTATCGGCAGCAGCGTTGAGAGAGACAACGGGGATCTCCGGAGTGCCCTGTGGTCTCTCGTGAGAAGAAATCTCTCCTTGTTCTAGCCCAATCAAGAGCATATCCCTGCTTGGCTCTGTTGCCAGTGCTGATGCGCTCACTATCCCTGATTCGACGGTGGTAGCACGAGCAAGATTGGCTATTCGGTTTGCAATGGCACGCGTGCCTGCGTCAATGCCAAAAACACACACCGATACCGTCTTAAGAAGATCCACAGAACGCGCAGTAGTGAGAGTCCGTCCTTCAACAAAAAAACCTCGCTTGCCATCCCAGAGATGCCTGAGCCTGAGTATCGCCGCAAGGCTCTCATTATCGAGAAGTCCTGTGGAATCGAGCCCCATGTTGCTTTGGAAGTCACGGAGCGCCTGTTCGGTTTCAGGACCAAAATTATCGTCTGGTGTACAGGCAAACCCCATGGAGGAGAGTGCGCCCTGCAATTCGCCTACATCCCTGCCCCTGAAATGCGGCATATGGAGATAGAGAAGCCTGTCACCTATCTGCATACTTGCATCTTTCAGCGCTGTCCAGGTGGTCTGATCGAGCACGTCATCATAACCCAGGCCGGTATTCTCCTTAAAAGAAGCTACGGCGGCGGCGGTTTTCTCGCCAAAGAGACCTTTGTCTGCCTCATCTCCCAGACGATATCCTAGCAGCGTCAGACGCCTTTGCAGGTCATGTATCGCCAGTTCTGTATGTGCCTCTTGATGCATAATCCTCTGTGTACCTATCTCCAACGGGCAAGTCTTCGTTCAAGGATATCAAAGATCTCGTACAGGATAACACCCAAAAACGCCATGGCAATGATGCCGGCAAACATTCGTGGATAATCGAGCAGCGCCCACGAATCGACGATAAACGCCCCGAGGCCTGTTGAGCCCGCAATTGCCTCGGCAAAAAAGAGTATCGCTACTGCTGTTCCTGAAGAGATTCGCAGAGCAGTAAAAAGCTCAGGGAGTGATGCAGGAATCACGACATGCCAGAAGGCGTCAAGTCGGCTGGCACCCAGAGAACGCACACTCAGAACCGAGGCTTCCGGCACTTCTTTAGCAGCGTCGCGAACGGTTATCAGCACCTGGAAGAAGATAGTAATGGCGATGAGTACTATCTTAGGGGCGTCAGCTATGCCAAGCAGCACCAACAGGATAGGAAGAAAGACGATCTTGGGTATTGGATACAGGATGTAGAGGACAGGGCCTACTACAGAATCCAGACGTGGTGAGCGCCCTATTGCCAGGCCCAGAGGCATAGCAAGCACGGTACCGATGATCATTGCTATGACAACACGATAGAGGCTGATAAAAAAGTCGGGAACCAGTTGCCCGGCATAGGTGACCAGCATAGGTACGGTCTCCAGCGGTGTTGGCAAAGCCGGACTCTGCACAGCCATGGCCAGCAACTGCCAGCAAAGCAGGATAAAAAGGAGGGCCAGCGCGTAACCAAGAAGCCTACGAGCCATCTTTATCTCCAGATACCAATAAGGCTGCTCGTACCTCAGTTGTCTTGATAAAGAACTCAGTACTTGATCGGTAGCCCTGATTGCCCGCAAGAGGGTTTTGTATCTCCGCAACAACACGGCCTGGCCGGGGACTCATCACAAGAATGCGCGGCCCAAGGTAGACCGCTTCGTCAATGGAATGGGTCACGATAACCTGGGTGTAGCAACGGCTCTGCCAAAGTTCAACCAGGAGGTCTTGCAGCCCTTCACGCAACTCAAGATCCAACGCGCTCAATGGCTCATCCATAAGCATCAGATCAACATCAAGTGTTAACACGCGCGCAAGCGCAAGACGTTGCCTCATGCCACCAGAAAGCTCACGGGGGTAGCTCTGGGCAAAGTCCGACAAGCCCACTCGTTCAAGGATCTGATCCGTTCGCTCCGTACGCTGCTTGCGAGGGTACTTGCGAATGCGCAAACCAAGAGCTGCGTTCTCAAATACCGTCTTCCAGGGAAGCAGACCATAATCCTGAAGAATAAGACCCGTCTTGAGGCGAGGCTTACCTATGTGCTCGCAGTTGATACGGACTTCTCCTCCATCTGCCAGGAGCAGGCCCGAGGCCAACAAGAGCGCTGTAGACTTTCCGCAACCGGAAGGACCTATCAATGCGACCGACTCGCCACTCAAAACATCAAAAGAGAGGCCGTCGAGTGCAGTAATCTCTCCGGCCTTTCCCTTGTAGGTCTTTGTAACGTCAATATAATCGAGCATACGCTACGTTTGAAATGATCCCGTCGAATAGTCGTAGGTCAGTTTACTCTCAAGATACCCCTTTTCGTACATCCAGTCGAGTACAGGATTAACCATGGCAGACCGGGGGCGCTCGGTAAGTGGATACGTGCTCAGCGTATAACTGTCTTTGACAGCGTCAGGGAGCTGTGCTTTTTCTACCAGAAGCGTCCGGTAGCTTTCTGGATCTTTGTTGATTCGCTCCGCCGCGTCGTCCCAGACACGAGCCAGGGTCTCTACCATCTTAATACCAGAAGTTGATTGCGTGATGTCCTCGCGCACGATCATGACACTTTGAGAAAGATTCTCTCCCGAACTGTCATCAGCTACAAGAACCATGCCGGTAGCCTCACCAAGCGCCAGAAGTGAACCTGGCAAAGCGGCGGCGGCAACCTGGTTGGAACTCATCATCTCATAGCGCACGGGCATTTTTTTGATTTCTTCCTTCACGATCTGATCTTCGGAGACCCCCGCGTCTTCAAGAAGGTTGTCCATGACGTACTCCGGAATGGTGCAGGAGCCTACTCCAACCGGCACCCCTGCGAGGTCCCTGAGGCTGGTAATACCACTTTCAGGGCTCGTCATAATGCCAAAACGTCCCTGGTCTGGAGAAGTACCCAACGTGACCCATTCCATGGTCACCGGTGTACCTGCCGCGGTAAGTGTAGCTGACACCATGATGTCAGTCATAGCCATGTCAACGGAGCCTGAGACTATCGCCGTCGAAAGCTCCTGGGCACTTTGGAACGTCTCCACACGGGCGTCAATTCCATACTCAGCAAAGATGCCTTCCGATTCGGCCACCCACATCGGGAGGATGTCTTCGGTGGCCATGGACCCAATGACGACTTGCCTCCCAAATGTTTCGGCGTTACCCGAAGAGCCCGTGCTGCTTTCGTTTGTACCTGAACTTACATTCTCCCCTACCTCTGAGGAAGCACAGGCAGTAAACAAACATGTTACGCAGAAGAGAACTGCCGCGAGAAAAAGCGAGCAGACGCTCCGTGCTTTAAAAGAGGCCTGAGCTGGACAACGGACATCTTTGAGAAACAAACCTGCACTTCTCCCCCATCGCCCAACCAAGGCCTTCTTCATAGTTTTCATTAACTACACTCACACCTTGCCTTGACGTAGTCATAGTATTCATCAACCTCAGCCTGAAGTTGCTTGATAAGGTGTTCATTCTCAGGCTGGAAGAGATGTTTGAAGCGACCTTGTACCCTGAGGAACTCCTCTATGGGCAACAGATCCTTCTCGCGCACCTCACGCATGCTCCACTTTTCGTCCACCACTTCAAAGAGCGGCCAGAACTTGGTGCGAATCGCAAGCTTGGCAACTTCTACGGTCTGATCTCCCGTATAACGCCAACCACGTGGACAGGGAGCCAGTACGTTGATAAAAGCTGGTCCGGGGGTGTTAAAAGCCTTCTCGGACTTCTCCACCAGGTCTTTCCAGTTTCCGATGGAAGCCTGAGCAACATAGGGAATATGATGCGCTGCTACGATGGAAGCAAGATCTTTGCGCTTCTGTAGCTTTCCAGGCTGGGCGGAGCCTACCTCAGAAGTAGTTGCCCAGGAATAATGTGGTGTTGCCGATGAGCGTTGAATGCCGGTGTTCATATAGGCGCCGTTGTCATAGCAGACGTAGACAAAATCATGGCCACGCTCCAGAGCACCCGACAGACTCTGCAGTCCGATGTCATAGGTGCCGCCGTCGCCACCAAAGGCGATGAATTTGATCTCCTTGTCCGCGGGGATCTTGCCTGCGGCCTTAAGGCCCTTGTATGCGGCCTCAACTCCAGAGATGGTGGCCGCAGCATTCTCAAAGGCATTATGAACAAATGAGGTATCCCAGGAGGAATACGGCAGCGCCGTGGTTGACACTTCAAGACAGCCGGTGGCTGAGCCTACTACGACTTCTGTGTCCGCACCTGCACCAAGCAGGACCTGGCGTACGGCAACCGAGGCTCCGCAGCCGCCACAAAGTCGATGACCACCAACAAGACGCTCTCTGGTCTCTGAGAGTTGTTTGATATTAGCCATGTTCTACCTCGTTCCCAGATAGCTAAGGCTCTGATCAAGCTCACCTGCAGCAAGCTGCTGCAGTTCTGTATAAGCCTGACGCATAGCTTCTAACGTGACATCGGCACCGCCGAGGCCAAAGATATAGTCTCTTGTAGGAATAAGCAGGCCCTCGCCATACAGTGCAGAGCGCACGTCAAGGCCAACAGGGCCATACTCAGCACCAAAGGAATCACTTCTGTCAAGGATGCCGATGGCTTTTGCTCCCTTGAGCACCTGAGCGAGCTCCTTGGCCGGGAAGGGGCGATAGACTCGAATGCGTGCCACGCCTGCCTTGATGCCCTCCGCACGCAGCTGCCTGGCTGCCGCACGGGCATTGCCTGCCGCGGATCCCAGCACTACCAGGATGTAGTCGGCATCTTCACACTCCCACGAGTCAATGAAGTCAAACCCTCGTCCGCACACCTGCGCCCACGCGTCGCCCATCTCCTTGATAGAGGGAACAGAGGCGTCAATAGCAGCGCGCTCAGCTTTTTTGATCTCAAAATAAGCACCGCCTAGCGAAGCGAACATACCCTGGCCTACCGCAGTATCGCCATTGATAAGCGGATACAACGGAGTGTAATCGCCTACGTAGGCGGCTACAGTGGCATCATCAAGCAGCTCACAGCGTTCCATGGCATGCGTGGTGATAAACCCGTCGAGGGTGGTCATCACCGGCAGCAGCACTTCTGAATGCTCGGCAATGCGAAAGGCAATGATACTGTTGTCATAGGCTTCCTGCGCGGTCTCGGCAAACAGAAGGATCCATCCGCTATCTCGGGCGCTCATGACATCACTGTGATCGCCATGAATATTAATAGGTGCGGAGAGTGCCCGGTTTGCGTTAGCCATAACGATAGGCAGGCGCATACCAGAGGCAATGTGCAGCTCTTCAAACATCAGGGCAAGTCCCTGAGAGGAGGTGGCGGTTGCCACACGTGCTCCTGCCGCTGATGAACCAACGCAGGCGCTCATGGCAGAATGCTCACTCTCTACCGCGACAAACTCGGTATGCACACGTCCGTCAGCTACAAACTTGGCAAAGTTCTCGACAATAGCTGTCTGCGGTGTGATGGGATAAGCTGCCATGACGTCTGGAGCAGCCTGACGGAAGGCTTCGGCTACCATCTGGTTACCGGTAGCAGCCAATACGGTTACTTCAGGCATCAGTTGCCTCCTTCCGCGCTGAGACTGTCTGGCTCTGGAACCATCTCCAGAGCATCAAATCTGCATTCAGCCGCACAGATACCACAGCCTTTGCAGTGGTCGTAATCGATCCCCGTCATCTTCTGGTCCTTTACAAGAATGGAAGAATCGGGGCAGTGGATCCAGCAAAGCATACAGTTTGTGCATGCCTCTTCGTTCCACACGGGACGATCGCTGCGCCATCCGCCTGTCTGATAGAGAACAGAGTTACCGGGATCGGTTACTACAGCGCCGGGTAAAAACTCTTTATTAGTCCAGCTGTCAAAGTCTGAGACGTCCTGGTAGGTCCTGGTCGTTTGCGTCATTGGCAGATCACCTCCTGGGCAGCTCGATCCACCGAGGCCAGGTTGGCATCGATGACATCTTGAGAGAACTTCTTGCCAAAGTTCTTTATCAGGTTCTCTTTAAGAGCGTCAACCGTAACGACTTTGGTAATGTGGGCCAAGGCACCAACAGTAGGGGTATTGGGGATATCACGCCCTATGGTATCGAGTGCGATGCCTGAGGCATCTACTACCGCAACCTTGATGCTCTGCGGAACCTTGAGCTCCTCCCGGATGCTATCGACATCCTTTGTGGTATTCAAGAGCAAAAGCCCCTCGCTGTCCAGACCTTCCAGCACATTAACGATGGCAATGAGGGTCTCGTCAAGCACTACCACGATACTGGGATTGACGATATTGTTGTGCACCTCAATGGGTGAATCGCTGATACGCGAATAAGCCCGGAGAGGCGCTCCAGTGCGTTCCGGTCCGTACTCAGGCATAGCCTGAATATACTTACCTTTCAACAATGCCGTTTCTGCCAGCAGCTTTGATGCCGTAACAGCGCCCTGTCCGGCTCGAGCATGCCAGCGGATCTCGATGAGATCACTCATAAACACTCCTCCCTGGGTTTGGGGTGTCCCTGCCTAATAGCACAAGCTCTTCAGCATAACACCGTAAAAAAACACGGCAACTGAAAAGCGGGATAGGCGGATATTCTAGCAAAAGAGTAGCCTGGCAAGGCTACAATGCCCTAACAATGTCCCGTGCGGCTTTACTTGTCTCTGCGGCGGCACGTTCAACGTCAATAGTCTTCCATTCGCCGCTCGTATACAGCACTTCGCCGTCGACAATAGTCATAAGCACATCGCTACCCTGAGCAGAATACACAAGATTATTAAGTTGGTCATGTTGCGGATACATCCAGAGGTTTGAGGTGTCCAACAGGACAAGGTCCGCGGCGGCACCCGCTTCAAGGCGCCCGGCGTTCTCCCTCCCCTGGCTTCGTGCGCCGTTCTTGGTGCCCATGCCAAGTATCTGCTCTACCGTAACCACACTTGCATCAAGCTCCCTTGCCTTAGAGAGCAGAGCGGCCGCGTACAACTCTTTAAAAAGATTGTGGTTATTGTTTGAGGCAACACTGTCGGTGCCAATGCCAACATTGACCCCTGCATCAAGCATGCCGGCAAGTGGCGCGATCCCCGATCCGAGTTTGGCATTTGAACAGGGATTGTGAGCCACCGAAACCCCTCGTTTTGCCATGATCTTCCAGTCCTCAGGTTCGGTCCACACAGCATGGGCTGCCGTACAAGGCTGAACAAAGAAATCGAGTGAGTCAAAGTACTGCGTTGGC
>JAVBUQ010000024.1:0-14668 GCA_031555185.1 Coriobacteriales bacterium | reverse complement strand
TTTGAGCTCTCCATCCTTTCATATGCCTCTTGCGCTGCATCGGTAAACATCGCCGTCCGCTCGTTTTGCTCGGACAACACCTCTGCGCTCTGCTCGGCAGGAGTATCATCGGGAAAACTCACGTCCTCGCCCTCCAGAGGCAGAGGTATGGCCAGGCCACGATACGAAGCTATTGTTGCACTGATGCCAGGATTTGCCTCTATCGCTGCAGCAGCATTTACTGCAATCAAGAAGGGCAGAGCTGCCTGAAGCTTATTAAGCGCAGAAGCTGCGGTTTGAGCGCAGTCATCACGTGCCTTGAATACCTTGTTCCCAAACTGCATCAACTCCGCTCCCACATTTTGCATGTAGGGGATGCAGCTTACGACAATGGCGATGCCATACGTGGCCATACCGAGAAGACTGAGAGAGAGGACTACCGCATCCGCTACTCTCGCAACGATCATATACTCCCCTACTATATTTCCTCCAGCCAAAGCGCCGGCATCTGCCACAAACTGAATATCAGCGCTCTGGCTCTGGACCCATCGTACCTGTGCGGCCGAGAACAACAGTGCCATAACAAGCAATAAGGCAACGGCAACACCGACGGTAGTAAACCCACCATCTTTGGCTACGAAGGGATCTTGCAAGGAGGACCCTCTCTTAATCATATGCATGCACCCATCCTTCCGGATCATTGCCGCCGGAGCCCTGAGTCCACTCTGGCTGTGTAGGCAGTGTTACTTCGACTTCCTGAACCAGGTTATGATCGGCATCGGTCATACCCAACAGATCTGCTCCCCAGCCCAAAAGCGGTAAGGGTTTAAGCCTGTTGATAATGCGCACACTCACCTCAGAGGAGTTCTCATCACCTTCTAACATGATCTCCCAGGAACAGTTACTAGCGTGAAGATGGAATATCTCAACAGGAGGGATGGCTGCCAACCGACGCTTGATGTAGCCCTCGTATTTTTCATGACTATAGGCACCTTGTGAGGTTGCTGTTGCCAGCAGCCTACAACCTTCTGCGGCCGCATTTTCCATAACCATGCGGTTGTAAAGCAGGATCATTGGCTGAAGCAGCAATAGCAAAAGCACCAGCAGCACTGGGATCAGGTAGGCCGCCTCCACTGTAGTCTGACCTTGTCTTTGCTGTATCAACAAACCATGCACCAGGTTTCACCTCTGTTCAAAAAAGTAATACGTCTCCGGCAGACCCGGCTGTGTTAGTTGTTATTGCATGAGAGGCACTGTCTGCAGCGTGCTGAACAAATAGTCCGGCCTGAAGGCGACCCGAGAGCACTCCCAGAGCAACGATAATGATGATAAGAACAACTCCTACGATGAGGTATTCGACAGTCGACTGCCCTGCGGTAGATCTGAACCTTTGAGATAGGCTGGACAACCTGGGTAAAACACAACGACAGCTCAGTATCATACAAAGCCCTCCTGTTCGAGATAATGCAGTATGCTCACAACCAGGAGATTGTCCTCCGAGCGAGGGCTGAAAGGATGTTCAGGCATAAGCATTACTGATATTGAGTTGCCATTTTCCGTGAACACACATCCCCAGCACTCGCCTGACAGATCCATGAATCCTGCCTGAAGAAGCTCCCCTTTTTGCGCATGAATAGCCTCCAAGACTATTAAGGCAAAATCCGCGCAGGACTTTTCACTGAGAATCTTCCAGCTTTCTAATGTGTCGGCACGATGATACCTATTGACCTGGCTTGAGACAGACAATTGCAGAGGCAGATCGGGGGTCATTGAAACGGCTTGTTCATCTCTCGTCTCATCTGCGTTGGGCATGAGCGTGCTCTGCTGCGCTTGCTCCAAGGGAGTCCATTCTTGAGTACTTGGAGCAAGCGCGATAAGGGATACCACACCAACAAAGACAATCCCTGCAACCAGCAGAGAGATCGCAAAAGGTACTCTTCTACGTTTTATCCACCTTTTCATTGCACTACAGTGAGTTGATGCTCTCTGAGATACTCTCCCAGAGTGATTGGAGGTTATCGCGAAAAGCTATGACCGCAATGATGGCTATCACAACCAAAACACCCACCAATATTGCATACTCTGTAGTACCTTGCCCGCGCTGCTCATGCCTCAAACGTCTGCTCACAGTGATGAGAACCGCGCAGAGCGCCAGTTTCTTGCGCATCCAACACTCTTCAAACTTCCTTATTGTGTTATTCACTTTTATACCATCCTTCCGACGACATCCAATACAATCGGTCCTATCACCAGCATCATCATTGCAGGCAGAATCAAGACACCAGTTGGCAAGAGCATTTTGACCGGAGCCTTCATGACCTGTTCTTTCTGCTTGTTCCTGTATTCTTTTCGGGCTTGATCGGCGTATTCTTTGATAAGGGGCGCCATTGGAACCCCGTAGCGTATCGAACGTGCTGCCGTACGACAGAAGCGATCGAACAACGGTAAATTCACACGAGCTGCCAGCTGCTCCAGGCCATCGCTACGGCTGATGAGCCCACGCTCCCAAATCTCAAATCGCTCACGACAAAGCTTTGCCAGTTCAGTATCAAACCGATACACATAGAGGCTAAAGGCCGCATCAAAGCTGAGCCCGGCACGCATACCCATTGCTAATATATCAAGCATACGAGGTAGTTCTGCCTCTGAACGGCGTGCGACCCTTTGAGCATGACGCTTCCTTCTTGCTAACCTAAGAAAAGGTAGTCTTTGATAGAACGGCTCAATCTCCCGCGCATTGTCCTTCTCAAGAAGACGATCTTTGACAGTGCTGCGGTGCACCTTTCTCTGCCATGTAGACATATATACATGGCAGAGAAGTCCAGCGGCAAAACCACACAGCAAAACACTTATGAGCGCCATATCCATCACTCCAGATCAATGCCAAGGATTTTGCGAATAACCACAATGCCTGCAACCTGCATACCAACAGCACAAGATAGCAGCATAAGACCTGCTGGGCTGGAGAAGAAAGTGGCAAGATAACCTTCCATTGCAAGAGAGAGAACTACCACCAGAGCAACGGGAAGAATACTCACAACTCGTGCCGACAAACGAGCCTGTGCAGTTTGCACCTCAAGAGACCTGCTGAGGTCAAAACTCGCCACTATTGAATCCGCTGTAGCATCAAGTACTTCTCTCATACTTCCCCCTGTACGATGCTGGATCTCCAGAGCAACTGACACAAAACGCATGTCGTCCATGGAAAGGCGCGCATCCAGACGGTCCAATGACTCCAGAATAGACGAGCCGGTACGAAGATCATCGACGGTGCGACATAGTTCGCGGCGCAAAGGCTCGCGACATTCCTGGGATGTTTGTTCAAAGGCCTGCTCCAAACTCAACCCCGCCATAAAACACATTCCCATGCCTCTTAAAGCATCCGGAAGCTGCTCGCGAAGTTTGTTCTTTCGCTCCAACAGCCACTTCCTGGTTTTGAATCGCACAACAACGGCAGGTAAAACCAGGCACACACCTGTTATCAGTGCCTGTCCGGTAAGAAGATACAGCGCGGCTCCACAAAGTACACTGAAGCTGAGCAGGGATTCGGCTAGAGCTCGACTCGTACATCCAGGCATACGATGCGATAAAACAAAGTGGGCTTCGTTAACAAGCTGAGCAAACGCAGATACCTTACAGAGCCATCGCGCAGGGATCCTTGCAGGCGCGATGCCATTGGTGCACAGATCTATGAGCAACAGATCCCACAGTTTGTCCTCTTTTCTTCCCGATAACCTTCCCCTGATTTGAACTGTCCGCCACATACCTTCCACACGTGTTGCGACAACAGGAAAAAGGGAGATTATGCACAAACCTGTTAAGAGTGAGATAAGACCGATGACAGGCCAACCAAATCCAGCCAAGAGTTCACCTCCTCCGTACTCACATTTCTTACGTTGCCTTGCTCAAGAAGCCATTGCGGCGCCCTGTGCCAGAGGTACCGTTGCTCCTGTTGGTTCCATGAGACTAAACAGCTAAGCTGCGCTCCTTGCTGCCCAGAGCCTCCCAGCTCGCATATGCTTGTCACTCTACGAGCTCCCGTGGTCATACGGTCAACCTGTATTACAAGATCAAGTGCAGAGACAATCTGCCCTTCAATCACATCAACAGGCAGATCCATGGCATAGCGCGCCATCATCGTTAATCGAGTTGGAACCTCCTCGGGAGAATTAGCGTGAAGCGTAGTGAGAGAGCCGTCATGACCCGTGTTCATGGCCTGGAGCATGTCGAGTGCCTCGCTTCCCCGACATTCACCCACGATAATCCTGTCCGGCCGCATTCGGAGCGCATTAATGACCAGGTCACGGATAGTTACCTCCCCAGAACCCTCTGCATTACGTGCTCGTGCCTCAAGTCGAACCACATGAGGATGCCTGCTGAACCGCAGCTCCGCAGCGTCTTCTATAGTGATGATTCGCTCATCCGCAGGAATCTCCAAAGAGAGCGCATTAAGCAGAGTGGTCTTACCGCTGCCAGTACCACCACTAACCGCTATGTTCTTGCGTGCACGTACGGCAAGGCGAATGAGCGCGGCACCCGCGGTATCAAGACTCTCAATGGCTACCAACTCGTCCAATGCGTAAATCTCTTCGCGGAACTTACGAATCGTCAAGATAGGGCCATCAAGTGAAAGTGGAGGTATGACCACATTGACGCGGTGACCTTCGGGGAGTCTCGCCGACACCAGAGGGCTTTGTTCATCAACCCGTCTTCCAAGTGGCCCAAGAATACGATCTATCACCATGCGCAGCTGCTGCTCGTCACTGAAGCTGACTTCACTGAGAAAGAGCTTACCTTCACGCTCATAAAAAATATTCTCAAAACCATTGACCATGATCTCGGTGACCTCTGCTCTGGTTAAAAGCTGCTCCAAGGGTCCAAGACCGAGAACAGAGTTTGCCACATCCTCGATAAGAAGAACGCGTTTTTCGTCACTGAGCAGGGCGAACTCATCAGCTTGAGCGACGATAGACAGCACTGACATCACTTCGAGACGGGCTCGTATGGCGCTTTCAAGAAGCAGCTCGGCGATCCGCTCACTTGGCAAACGATGAAACAGTGCTTCGCGCAAAGCGATTGATATCCTTCTATCGTTATCAGGAGCAGGCTCAATACCCTGCTCAGCCTCAGAGCGTAGTAAGTAACTGCGCAGACTCATAAAACGTATCCTCCTGCGTAATCCGTCTCGACTCCCGGCTTCTCCAGTAGACTCGCGCCGAGCTCCCTGATGGACTGGCGCAAGGGTGATCTCGAAGAGAGCAACTCAAGAGGACATCCCAGGGAAAGCAGCTCGTCAACATCAGCGCCTCCGTCTGCAACGGTCCTGATTTTTACGCCTCCCATGGCGAGCGAGGCATCAATATCTGTGATAGGTGCATTTCGGGCACAACGATTAAGCAGGAAGTACAGGTGTGTTGAGGGTATGTGTAGACGAATGCAGAGATCAACTACCTGCCGTGTGGCAGTGATGGAGGTTGCGCGCTGATCCATACAGATGACCAGTTTATCAACGCTTGATGCCAGGACTGCCGCCATCTCATTCCAGAGGCAGGAGGTATTGATAAGCACGATGTCAGCAACTTTCCTAAGCGCTGTAAGCAATGCGGAGACCTGGTGAATGAGTTCTTCTGCAAGTTCTGGGTTTTGGGGTGCTTCGAGGAGGAGAAGGGATCCCTCCAACCCGGGGATTCTCATTCTGTTGGTACAGACCTGCTCGATTCCCACTCGCTGGATGCGGCTTTCAGGTTCATTGCCCGCCAAAACACCTACATCGCCAAACTGCAGATCCAAGTCGATCATAACAACACGCGAGCCTTTAAGCCAGAGGTCAAAGGCCGTAAGTACCGTAAGACTCGATTTGCCGACGCCGCCTCGTCCAGAGATAAAGGCTGCTACTATGCCAGAGCCCTCTGTCTGTTGTTCGGTTACTGCCATCTGACTGGACGCAGGACTCTCGAATTCAACAATATCCGGGTGCCACACAGGCCTCTCTAAAACGGCATGCCCTGCAACCCCAGAAAGCTCATCTAGGTCGTCCAGCTCCAGTACCTGCTCTAACCATGCCAAGTCGTCCTGATCTTGATCTCTTGTTGTGGCGGGGTCCACATCGTTTTTCCGCCCGCAGCTTTTCTGCCCACAGCTTTCCTGCCAGCAGCCTTTCTGCACACAGTCTTCCTGCCCGTTGTCTTTCTGCCCGTTGTCTTCCTGCCCGTTGTCTTCCTGCCCGTTGTCTTCCTGTATGCAGTCTTTTTGTCTGTCGTCTCTTTGCGCACTGTCATTTAGCACGTCGTCTCTCTGCGTACTTACTTCTTTCCTTCCAAAGCACATGCCAAGTAACTTCTCACCCTCTTCTCTGCACACCACTCCGCGTGCCCCCGCAGCCTCTAAACGGGAAACAAAGAGGCTTTGAGGGTTGTCCCTCTGTATATAGATATCTCTGAAAGGGTTGTCCTTATGAAGTGCAGCCGCCAGGTTCAAAGGTGATACCTCCGAAATACTCCCGCACTCTGAAGTACCCTCGCAGATAAGTACCTGTAGATCTGATGCGCTACAGGACATCGTCTTCCTCACATCGGCCGCCGAATGAAAAACCTGGATGAACCTGTTTTGTACGCCTTCACACTTTTCTTCCTCTTCGGCGAGAAAGCCATAAGCCACAATACCCTCCGCTCCTCTTCCTTGCTCCTCAAACCTCATATACATACCCTTCTTTCAAAGAACTTATTCGTCCAATACATCCACCTCATCAACTGAGGGCGTGTTCTGTTCCAGCACTGCGCCTGCATTCTGCCCGGGAAGAACAAGACTGAGGGTGTTATCACGCGCGGCGCTCAGAAGTTCAGCAACCGATTCGCTTCCCACTGCAAGGGTCACCCATTTAAGCGTTGTACGCGAACCAGCGCCAAGCACTACACCGGCTTGATCCGAATCACTGAGCTGGTTACTTCCTGCTCCGTTTGACGCCTCAAGTACAAGTGCATCTGCGATCACCAGACGTACGTGCGCTGCCCCAATGGCATACACATCCACTGAGCTACCAGGTAACAAAGAGCCTCCCACCGCCATGTCGTCGCTTATGGGAATGCTCACGGCGCTGAGACCATCAGGGACCTGGATGAGCTCTTCCTTGCCGCCCAGCTTGACAGCCAATACCGGCTCATTTGCCCATAACGGCATCGACAACGTCAACCCATACGCCTCAGCGGCATCAGTTATCGCCCCTTGTGGAAGCAGATTGGCAAGCCATGGCATCATCGTCGTATTCTCTGCACTCAGCTCTTCTCCCGCAAGGATGTTGCGGGTAGCCACCAATACCTCTGTTTGTGTGCCGCCGTATTCCTGGATGGCGGCGCTCTGGGCTGAGCTGGCACGTGCTTCCAGACTGCCTGTATAGAAAAACATCAACGTAGCAGCCAGAAGGCCGGCAAACACTGCAATAAGGAGACGCTTTTTTGACGAGTTCAGTCTTTTTGCTACTGCCATGACTCTTGCTCCACTTCGTGTCTCAGTTTTTCCTACGATCCCAGCATGACAAGTCGGTCTTAGCGATTACCTGATGAATTCAAAACCGCACCATAACTACTCAAGTTATCTCTAAACCACTACTTAACGTTTGAATACGTCTCGTTAAGATTGCCAGGGGAATCCAGATACATTCCAGGACAATGTGCTCGCCACATAGCAATAAAGCCGTCTGGCGAGCCGTTTAGCAGATGCGTGCAGATTGCACTTGCATCGTTCGGCGCTTTTCTGTATATTCACGCGAGCGAGACGACGAACCAAACAAGTGCCTACCGGTACTCGGTGGTTGTCGGTCTTATTGAGGGTGGAAAACCGGAATAAACGGCTTAAACCGTCGAATTGAATAGGTAGTACCTGAGAAGTGTCGAGAGGAGCAATTATGCCACGTCCGATTATTAACGCTGATGAGTGTTCAGCCTGCGGCATCTGTGTGGATGCATGCGAGCAGGGTGTCCTGGACATCGTCAACAACGTCGCCACACCGGTGAATGAAGAAGCATGCACCGCCTGCGGTGACTGCATGGAAGAATGTCCTATGGGGGCGATTGAGGAGATCGAAGAGGATTAGCGCGCTGTAGCAGTGTTCCAGCTGATACGGATCACTAAGATTTCAAAGCTTTGAGTTCTTGCCAGACACGGCGCTTGGCCTCCCCGTTATCATCGGAGGCCAGCGCCGCTTCAAATCCATCTACACGTACCAATACTCTTCCGAGCAGCAAGGCCTTCTGACCCGGTTTGGGAACAGTGGGCAGCAGTTCTGAGCCAAAACCCTCCTGGAGTAACGTAAGTGCCCGCGCGTCTAAAGTCACCAGGGCTCGGGGATCGATAATCTCAACCAATAATCGCAGATCAGACGCGGTGAGCCTGCTCTTTCCGGGCAACTCAAGCGCAATGCCGCACCAGTTATTACTCCCCCACTCCAATGTCGCTAAAGCGCTTTCCAGAGCCTCTCCGTCCGGTCCAAAAAACGGAGGCTGGCCTGACTGTTCCGCGGTTCCGGGTTCACCTTTGATGATAACAACACTCGCAAAACGGTTTCCGTGTAAGTGGGATAGCCAGGGCTCCAGCTGAGCTGTCCGCAAGGCGGCAAGGTCTATAGTCTCCTGCCTCTGGGATTTCCCTCCAGGTTTCCCTCCAGGTTTCCCGCCAGGTTTCCCGCCAGGTTTTCCGCTGGGTTTTTCGACAGGATTCTTTCCAACTTTTTTGTTGGATGTAACCATATCAGCAGATCCTTGGAAGCTGCTCGCCAGTCAGTACGTCCATGACACGAAGAGCACCCAGAGACGTACGCACGTATGCCTGGGCTACGGTGGTCTGCGGAAGTGCTGCTTCGCCAACGGCCACTACTGTGCCAATCACAGCTGCATCTTTTCCATAAGGGCTTTTGCGCATAGCCTCAAGTGCTGCCTTTGCCTGCTCAGAAGACACGACAGCTACCATTTTGCCCTCGTTTGCTATGTGATAAAGATCGTAGCCCAGCATGTCGCTGGCCCCACGAACCGCATCGTGAACCGGTACGCGAGTTTCGTCCACAAGCATGCAAGTGCTGCTCTGACGGGCAAACTCATTTAGCGTGGAGGCAAGGCCTCCACGGGTAGGATCCCTGAAACAACGGGTACCAGGTGCTGCGGCGATTACGTCCAGTACCATCTCACTCAGGGGAGCGGCATCACTTTTCACAGGAGCTTCAAAACTCAGGCTCTCACGGGTAGAAATGATAGTGATGCCATGATCGCCCAGTGTGCCGGAAAGTAAAATAACATCTCCCGGAAGGCAGTTATGCCCACTGAGATTAACGTCTGGTGCTATGACACCCACTCCGCTACTGTTAATGTAGATGCCGTCTCCCTTGCCATGTTCAACGACTTTGGTGTCACCGGTAACAATACTCACGTTTGCCTCTTTTGCTGCGGCAGCAATGCTGGCTACGATCCTGCGAAGGTCCTCCAGGGGGTAACCCTCTTCAAGTATGAACCCAAGGGAGAGGTACAGTGGCCTTGCCCCACTGGTAGCCAGGTCGTTAACCGTACCGCAGACAGAGAGCCGACCGATATCACCACCAGCGAAGAAATGAGGTGTCACCACATAACTGTCTGTGGAAAATGCAAGCCGCGCACCCGGCTTTTGAAGTGCAGCAATCTCCAGGACTGCCGCATCATCTCCAGTGAGCAAAAGCTCATTTCCGTAGGATTGGGAGAACACCTCATCAATGAGCCAACTCATCTGAGTACCCCCACTGCCATGAGCCAGCGTAATGATATCGTTCACCTTATCCGCCAATCTGATATTTGTAATAGGCAGCACAACTTCCCTCGCCCGACACCATACAAGGACCGATAGGATTGACTGGTGTGCAGACTCTGCCAAAAAGAGCGCATTCGTTTGGAGACATTACGCCGCGTAATACCTCTCCACAGCTACATCCCTTCGGTTCCACCGTTGGCTCCGTGAGAGCGGAGATATCAAAACGCCTCGCTGCGTCAAAGTCAGCATATTCCTCGCGAAGTACATGACCGGAATCCGGGATAAGACCGAGACCACGCCAGGTGGCGTCAGAAATGGTAAACACCTCATCGATGACTGCCTTAGCCTGCTCATTGCCCTGCGTTTGTACAGCTCGCCCATACGCAATCTCAATATGAGGAGTTCCCTCCAGAATCTGTTCCAGAAGCTCAACGACACCCAAAAGCAGATCTATAGGCTCAAATCCTGCAATTACAGAAGGAATGCCATACTGCTCTGCCAGGAATGCATACGGCTCAACACCAATGATCGTGCTCACGTGCCCTGGCAGTATCAAGGCGTCAAGCGCAACATCCTCATCGTGCGCAAGGGCCTCGAGAGCCGATGTTACACGCTTATGCGCAGTGAGGATGGAGAAGTTATCTATGCCGGCCTTGGCTGCCCGCATGAGAGTTGCGGCAACCAAAGGTGTAGTAGTCTCAAAACCCACGGCAACAAAGACCACGTGTTGCCTGGGGTTTTGCTGAGCAAGTTCGAGGGCATCGAGTGGTGAATACACTATCTCAACCCGTGCGCCCTCAGCCCTGCGTTCTTGCAGGCTGGTACTTGAGCCAGGCACGCGCATCATATCGCCAAAAGTCGTCACAACCACTTCGGGCACTCGTGTGAAAGAGATTATATTATCGATGTCTAAGTTTGCGGTAACACAAACCGGACAGCCAGGACCACTTAAGAGTTTGATATTCGTTGGCAGGACAGCACGTAGACCACTTCGGGCAATCGCCACCGTATGAGTTCCACAGACCTCCATGAAGTTGAGCTGCCTGCCATTCATCTGATCATTCAGCACAGCAGAAAGCCTGGCTATACGCTTTACCAGGCCACTAGCAAGCTTGGGGTCTTTGTATCTGTCGAGAAGGGTTGTGTCCACCGCGTGTCCGAGTGCTCGGATTTATCCAGCTAGTTCGGGGAACTGTGAGATAAGATCAAGTGTCTCCTGTGCGCTTTGCTCATCAACGACCTCAATAGCGTATCCGGCGTGAACTAGCACAAAGTCTCCCAGAGTCGCCTGAGGGACAAGATCAAGAGCGACCGCACGAGTTACACCCAATACATTGACCTGGGCGACTCTTCCGTCGTCTATTGACTCAATCTTTGCGGGAATAGCTAAGCACATATAACAAGTGTAGCAGCTTCGGACTTCTTGTGAAGCCTTGCGTAAACTAAGGTTACTTGACCAGATGCTTTAGAGCCGCCACCGGGCAACATCAGTATAAGTAGCAGGTCGTTTTTCTTCTTCCAAAAAGAAACTTACGTAGAAGTAAACTACAGAGAGTGAGTACGTTTTGCGCATGCAATGGCAGCCTGTCCATAGGAAATACAGCCATCATTGGGCGGCAAATACTTGTGCGTCAGTACTTCAAAACCGGCATCCTGGAGCAGCCCGGGCATATGGGAGGCTATAAAACGATTATTGAACACTCCACCGGAAAGCGCTACCGTCTCCAGACCCGTGTGCTCTCGCGCAAGAATGGCCGCACGTACAAAGGCCTGCATAAGCGCGTTATGAAAGTACTGTGATAACTCTGATGTAGAAACACCCGCCTGCATCATATTGAGAATCGTGAGGATAATACCTCGTGTTGGGATGACATACGGGTTGTCCGAAAAGTTACCAGGGGGGCTGTTTTCTTCCTGCAAACCGACAAGGGGGTTATGACTGTTATTGGCGCCCATGGCAGCCTCAAGCAAGATAGCCGGTTCACCCTCGTAACTCGCTTCATCGCAGATGCCGAGAAGGGCGCTCACTGCATCAAAGAGCCTGCCGGCTGAAGAGGTCAGTGGAGAATTGATACCCTTGCGTATCATCTGTTCGATGAGTTCAACATTAATAAGGCCAAGCCTTTCTTTAACACTCTGTGCTGCCGGATGCTCGGTAAACCCCTGTTGCAGAAGGAGTGCATAGGTAGCGCGGAGGGGGTGTTTGATTGCCTGGGCTGCGCCGGGGAGATGAAAACACTCTACATGAGCAAAACGAGAAAAACCCAAAAGTGAGACTATCAATACCTCACCACCCCAGATAGTACCATCGGTACCGTAGCCTGTACCGTCCAAGGCTATGCCGATAACGTTCTGCTGGGCCGTGAGAGAACGCTTTTCAGAGGCAGACAGACCGTCGCCTCTGATACCCTCTTCTATTCTGCCGTCGTCTCTGGTATCTTCTTCTCTTTTATCAGCGCCCCTTTTACCCTTGTCTTGTGATGAAGTGCTCTTCCTGATCATATTCTCAGCAATGACTGCAGCGACATGAGCGTGATGATGCTGTACCTCAATCAAAGGTAAACCCTTGTCGGCAGCCTGTTCCCGCGCCCATTTGGTGCTGAGATACTCGGGGTGCATGTCAGCAACAAACAGTGAGGGCTGTAGAGCAAAGAGCTTCGTGTAGAGTGTGATAGTCTCCAGATAGGTATGCAGGGAACTGGCATGAGCGAGATCGCCCAGATGTTGTGAGACAAATGCATCTGTCTGGCTTGCCAGGCAAAAAGTACTTTTCTGCTCTGGACCAGCAGCCAAAAAGACTTGCCCGTCGGGCACCGAAAAAGGCAGTTTGAGCGGCGCGGGCGCGTAACCACGGGCGCGGCGCACATACTGCAGCTCATTCGTAACGTGCAGGCTACCCACACTATCTTCCTGAGTGTCACCTGTAACCATACTCAGTACCCTGACAACGCTATCGTCGTAGCGGGACACAATAGGCCTGTTGTTGAGCAGAAATGCGTCTGCTACCTCGCCGAGCAAAGACTGGGCGAGTCCATCGTCACCAATGATCGGTTCTTCGCTGATATTGCCCGAAGTCATAACCAGAGGTTTTCCTACCGCTCTCATAAGAAGGTGCTGCACCGGTGTGGACGGCAGCATGACGCCTACTTCAGTGAGACCACAGGTAACAGAGGCGGCCAGTGGCGTATCACTCATACAAGAAGAACACGTCTCATCAGGTAACACCTGTTTGGAGTCATCGGATTTGAGCAGCACTATGGGTGCAGCCGCACTGATAAGCAAAGCTGCCTCAGTGTCATTCACTGCAAAGCGTTGCTCCGCAGCTTTGAGGCTCGCTACCATCACCGCCAAAGGTTTACGTGGACGCTGCTTACGTAGCCTGAGTCGCGCAACCGCCCGCTCATTTGTGGCATCGCAGACAAGGTGGTAACCTCCCAGGCCTTTGACAGCGATTGTTTTACCCTCCGCTAACAGCTCTGCGCATCTACGAATAAGTGCATCACTCTGCTCTACACTCAAGCCCTTTGCCTGCTCGACACTCTCAGGTACGGACAGCTCTAGCTGTGGCCCACAACAAAAGCACGCGTTGGGCTGCGCATGAAAACGCCTGTCCAGAGCATCGTTGTATTCTTGTGTGCAAGTCTCGCACAGTTCAAAGTTTGCCATGGACGTATAAGCACGGTCATAGGGCAGTTGCTCGATGATGGTAAAACGGGGGCCGCAATTAGTACAGTTGATAAAAGGATAATGGTGGCGACGATCTGCCGGGTTGAGCAGCTCGGAAAGGCAGTCTGAACAGGTGGCAAGATCAGGTGAGACAAACGTGCGCTCACCTCGAATCGTATCGGATTTCCGAATAGAAAAACCTTCTCCAGCGTGCTCGGTTGTCTCCTCAGCACTTATCTGGGAGATTACTGCCGCAGGTGGCTTATCGGACTCCAGCCGTCTCAGAAACTCAGTAATGCCTTCGTCCGAACCTTCTACAAGGATGTGCACACCATCTGTGGCGTTGTGCACCCATCCACTCAGACCCAGCTCCTTTGCCAGACGAAACACAAAGGGCCTGAAGCCAACGCCCTGGACGATGCCTTCAACATGGACCTTGTGCGCCATCAGATATATTTGCCCGTGGTGGTAGTGGTAAGGCGCCCATGCTTGACACCCTTAACTCCGAGGATAGACTCCGCTATACCTCGTATCAACTTACTTTGGCCACGCAAAACAATGACCTCCAGACAATTATGAGCATCCAGGTGCACATGCATTGTGGAGATGATCTTGTCATGATGGGTGTGTTGAACCAGATCAAGTTTGCCCTGTAAATCGGGGGCATGATGATTGAAGACAATCGTCAAGGTGCCCACGATCTCTGCATTTGGGTCATCCCACTCTTCATCTACCAAACTCTCCCGCACAAGATCACGGATGACTTCCGAGCGATTCTTTGCTAGACCACGACGCGCCACGAGATTATCAAATTGCACCAGCAGTTCTTCTGGCATGGCAACGGAAAAGCGTACCAGCTCACCCATGCGTAGCTAGACTGCCTTAACCGTAACGCCCGAAGTTGAAACAGCCTCTTTTTCTACCAGTTCGCCAGCCTCATCCAGCAACGCACGCACATCATCGAGAAGGCATTGCGCCTTCATAAGCGAGGCGGCGGTTCTTGTGAGTTGACCATCATCGGCGCTATGATAGGCTCGATGTGTCCAGCGGCGACAGAGTGCTACTGCTTCGTCTATTTGCTCAACAGTATCCTTGAGCTGATTTGAATTGACTCCATTGGTGCACATGTATTCTCCTCAATGGCACAACGTGCTCTGTACTTTCTGTTTCGCACCCGCACACAGATGGCCTCGTTCCCTCTTAAAACCCCATAACGCTACAGTTTCTGGGGTAGAGGTCACAGGCATGCTGCCTCAAC
>JAVBUQ010000057.1:0-10240 GCA_031555185.1 Coriobacteriales bacterium | reverse complement strand
TGTCGGGATTCTTACTTTTAAGATACTCACCCACCCCCGTGATGGTGCCACCTGTGCCTACCCCGGCAACAAAGACAGCAACCTCTCCTTGAGTGGCCTCCCAGATCTCCGGGCCGGTTGTTGCCCGGTGAGCAGCGGGGTTAGCGGGATTGGTAAACTGGCCGGGAATAAAGCTCCCGGGGAGTTCTTGTGCCAGCTCTTCTGCCCGCGAGAGGGCGCCCTTCATGCCTTCGGCACCCGGAGTAAGCACAAGGTCCGCGCCATATGCTAAGAGCAGCTTTCGACGCTCGACAGACATGGTCTCAGGCATCGTCAGTATGAGCCGATAGCCTCGTGCGGCTGCCAGGGATGCCAGGCCAATCCCGGTGTTACCGCTCGTAGGTTCGATGATCACGGTCTCCTTGCCTATCCTGCCCGCCCGCTCCGCATCCTCTATCATCGCAAGGGCAATGCGGTCTTTGATGCTGCCGGCAGGATTAAAGGATTCCAACTTGGCCATGATGGTGGCGTTGAGTGCATTATTATCGAGGTAGCGGGTGAGCTCAACGAGAGGGGTGCCTCCCACCAATTCTCCACTATTCCTATAAACCGTCATACTGCTCCCTTCAACACGGTTCAGACTCTGTTCAGTATACCGCCGCAGAGCCTGTTCTTGCCTTTGCAGCGATAGTCACACATCTCAGGAGGCGGCGCATCTTTCCAGACTCTACTTTCCTGACTCTACTTTCCGTATCTCTTATCCATGATATTGACAGACCGGGGCTCTTTGCCCACAGGTAGTTTGCGTTAGAATACGCACATGAAACTACTCGCTGTTGATACGGTTGCTGAGGCCCGCGCAAAACTCCTGGAGCTTGTGCGTCCACTCTTCACACGCTCGGAGTTGGTGCTCACTCCTCAGTCTCTTGGTCGCACTCTTGCCGTTGATCTTATAAGCTCAGAGCATATACCTGCCTTTGTGCGATCAACCGTGGACGGCTATGCGGTGAGAGCTGCAGATACCGCTGGAGCAGGCGAGGGCATTCCCGCGGTGTTGAAAGTTATTGGCTCCGTTGCAATGGGTGCCGATGCCGCAGAAACAGCGGGATTAGCAAAGGGTATAACTTCTGGCGAGTGCGCTTACGTGCCCACTGGAGGCATGCTGCCCGCTGGCGCTGATGCTATGGTCATGGTTGAGGACACCGAGCTGTTTGGTTCTTCAGAAGTGGGCATATACTCCCCTGCGGCTCCAGGGGCATACGTTATCCAACCAGGCGACGACCTGTTCTCAGGCACTCTTGCCTGCTCAGCGGCAACCCGTCTGGGAGCTGCAGAAATCGGAATGGCCGCGGCTTTAGGCAGAACTCACCTGGAGGTCTTTGCCAGACCAAACCTGTGTATCATCTCAACGGGAGACGAGTTGGTTGCTCCTGACACAACGCCTCATGTCGGTCAGGTCAGGGATATCAACAGCTGGGCTTTGGCAGCCCAGGCTGAGTTGGCTGGTTTTGTGGTATCTGACTTGCGGGTGGTAGGTGATGACGAGGCCACTCTCCGAGCAGCAGTAGAACAGGTAATGCAAACCACAGATGCCGTGGTAGTGTCCGGTGGCTCTTCACAGGGAGAAAAAGATGTGACCGCGCGTGTCATAGAGGCCGTTGCAAGCACTGGTATCTTAACCCATGGCCTGGCACTTAAACCTGGAAAACCTACTCTTACCGGCTATGACAAGCCGAGCAACACACTTCTTGTTGGTCTGCCTGGCCACCCTTTGAGCGCCCTGATGGTGTTTGAGGTCATGCTGAGCTGGTTACTCAGAGAGGCTCAGGGCATGCCTCATCCTTTACCCGTGCCAGCCATCCTGTCGCACAACCTGCCAAGCGCGGCGGGAAAGGACACCCTGCAACTCGTAAGCCTTGCTCCCGTCGCAGACGTAACTGCCTCTCCTGGAACAGCCTTTCTCCCTGCTTCTGCCGATGCAGCTGGATCCAACAAGCTTACCGACATTGATGGTTCCGCCGAAACCTCCAATGTCGCTGGCTCCACCGAGGCCTCCGGTCCCACTGGCTCCACCAAAACCACCAATGTCGCTGGTTTTACACTTACGTCGCACGCCTCTCACAGCAATGCCTCAGTAGGCACGCTCATCGCCACGCCTGTGCATACCAAGAGCGGCCTGGTCTCAAGACTGTCCCCGTCCAGTGGTTATATCTGGATAGATCGTAATGCTGAAGGCATGGCGGCAGGCACGCACGTTGCTGTTCATCTTCTCAAGCCGCTTTAGCATACGGATTCTGGCAGTCGATAGAGTGTTGCCAGCGAAATCCTGTAACAAGCGAACGGGTCTCCTCATTGTTCTCACCTCGCATCACTCACTCGTTGGCTCGAGTGTTGCGGACCCCGAGACGCTAAATCGGCTCGGGGCACCCTGACAGCATCAGAGGGGTGTGGTCGATAACGGATAACCTTCATAGGCAAGCGGCTCGCACCTATGCGCGAGCCGCTCGTTTACCAATGTGAGTCCTCCAAACAGAGCCGTTGCCTGTTTTCCTCGTAAAAGCGATTCAGGCGAATACGTGTACTCCGTGTCTGTAAACCTGCAAGGTAGGTCTTAATGGCAGGAAGAGGCCTCTTCACTCCTTTTTATCGTCCCTCTCTAGATGTTTACCTCCTGGCCAGTGGCATACTTGCCACAATAATAACCATAGGTAAGTCCGGGACCATGGTTCATGCCGCCCATCATCGTGGAGTAGCTGGGGCTGAACTTGGCGCCGCCGCAATTGCCTACGGCCCAGAGACCCTCCATGGGATACCCCTCGGTGTGCATGACCTGGTACTTGCCATTGGTGACGAGGCCGGCATACGCGGCCATTGCAGGACGCGCAGTTGCGGAGCAGGCAAAGAACGGTGCCGTCTTGATGGGCATAAGCTTGTTGGGGTCGCAGCCAAAATCATCGTCGGATCCTTGGTCGCAGAAGCTGTTGTAGCGGTCGATGGTGGCCTTCATAGTGTCATAAGGCACGCCGATGATCTCGGCAAGCTCCTCAAGTGTCTCTGCGCCATACACAACACCGGCATGCGGGTCAAGCGTGGGGATGATGCCTTCTGGGTTGCCTACACTCTGTAAGAACTCGTCATGGAACTGGTTGACATAGTCAAAGCCGTTCCAGCCAACTACTACTTCTGCGTCTACATAGGCAAAATTGCGATGGCCCCAGGTCTGATACTTGAGCTTGTCGCGCCAGTTGACATCGATAATGTCAAAGCAGATCTTACCCGGCAGGTTAAACACAGCATCGTGCTTTTGCCAGATACCCATGTCCTCATTCCAGTAACGCTCACCCAGCTGATTGATACTGAGGGCACAGGTGCCGCCAATACCGCTTTCTGCAGAACCCATCGCTGTGTCCGCCCAGGCATCCATCTGGGCACCGAGCCAGGACGCCATGAGCTGTCCATCACCGGTGGTTCCGCCGATGGCCTGTGAGGGCTCGGGGAGGATCTCAAACTGGGTCTCCCACGCGGGCTCCTCGCCTGTTGCGAGTACGTAGTTCTTGTACAACTCAGGGGCATACACCTTATGAATGAGCTCCGAGCCAGCGCCAAACTGGCAGGCGCCTCCGCTGGCCAGCACCACACCCATAGTGGTCTCATATTTGTAGATCGCACCCTCTTGATCCTTTGCGAAGCAGCCGATGACTTTGCCGGAGTCGTCCTGTTCCAACTTGATTACGGCACGCAGGAAGTGGAACTCGGCACCGGCCTCCTCGGCAAGCCTTTGGTTCTCGTCGCCTAACTCGAGCCAATAGGGAGAGCCGATACCCTGAGGGTCTTCCTTAAAAGAAACCGTACCCAGGAAGTACTGCGTAAGGTCATTTGCTGGGTCATGCTCTGACCATGCGGGAGCACAATAGATGGTGAGGTGGCTCATGAACTCGGCATCGTCGCGTTTAGGAGCAAGGTACCAGTCAAAAGCCTCAGAAGAGCCTTTAGCCCATTGTTTGATGATGGAATAGTTGGCGCGTCCAACGGTACGGCGCTGATATTCGTTCATGACCTTTTTGGGATCGTTATAGATGCCCTGATCGGTAGCAAGGAACGAGTTGTTGATGGCCACGTCAAAGCCGTGGATTGCAATCATGCCCTTCTTCTCGATATTGATGACCTTTGCGCCAGCCTCAGCTGCAGAGCGCGTGGTTGCCAGACCAGAAATTCCGGCGCCCACTACTACCAGGTCGCACTGGATGGTCTCGACAATATCCGCGTCAGCGATCTCGGGGGGAGCGCCAAGGGCACTGACATCACCCGGCATGATCGTCTGGCCTTGTCCACCAGCAGCTGCGCCACTGTCGGCTGCACCGCTGTCAGTTGCGCCTGAG
The DNA here is from genome assembly GCA_031555185.1 of Coriobacteriales bacterium. Taxonomy (GTDB): domain Bacteria; phylum Actinomycetota; class Coriobacteriia; order Coriobacteriales; family UBA8131; genus WQXH01. The sequence continues at coordinate 5,882 of JAVBUQ010000057.1, read as the reverse complement.
TCACCTGACGAACAGGCGACCAGTGATCCTCCGGCTACTCCCACGGCTGCCAGTGCACCCACACTTGCCATGGTGGACTTGATAAACGCGCGCCTGTTGAACATTGACCTGCCGAGGTCCTGCGCTTCTTCTTCTCTGCTATCTACGTTCTTGTTCTCTTCTTGCATATTCTCTCCTTCTCTGAGAAATGATGGTTTTATTATTTTATCAAAGGGCCAGGCAGCAAGCACAAGGGTCGTAATGCCTTATACTGTGCTAATGAGGGAGCTGCCATTAGCTGTTAGTGCTAACTTTGCCAACGAAAGAGGTGTTTTGTGCCTCAGCGCAAGCTTTATCTGCAAAATACGCCTCTCCATGAGGCTTTTGACATCTATCTCAATCGTTGCCGGGCGCTTGTCAAGCCCCGCACCCAAACAGTAGCCACAGAAAACGCTCTTGGCAGGGTGACCATGGCGCCTGTTTTTGCTCATGTGTCTTCACCTGCATACGATGCGGCGGCCATGGACGGCATTGCGGTAGTGGCTGCACAGACTGTTGGCGCCAGTGAGACCACTCCTCTGAGACTGTCCTGTGGCCGGGACTTTATTGCTATCGACACCGGAGATCCCCTCCCCTTGTCTTACGATGCCGTCATCATGGCGGAGGATGCCGTGGAGATCGAAGAGGGCTGTATTGTAGAAATTCTCGCGGCCGCAACACCCTGGCAGCATGTTCGTCCCATTGGGGAGGACTTTGCCCAGGGTGAGATGATCTTGCCAAGCTCTCATATCATACGCCCGGTAGACATTGGCCTGCTTTTGAGCGGTGGGATATTTGAGCTTGCGGTGAGCAGCAGACCCAGCGTGGCTATTATTCCCACCGGAACTGAGCTCATCGACCCAGATACAGTCTCCGCTGAAGAAACCTCCGAGTTGCTGTCGCATCCCGGAACCATCATTGATTCTAACTCACGTATGCTGGCTGCACTTGTAAGCCAGGAAGGAGGCTGTCCGTTTCGTGAGGATATAGCTTCCGACGACTATGAGAGCCTCAAGGCTACCATTAAACGTGCTGCTGCCGTGCATGACCTGGTGCTTATCAATGCCGGTTCTTCAGCGGGAAGAGAGGATTACACGGCACCCATACTGGATGAGTTGGGTGAAGTGGTGGTACACGGTGTTGCCGTTAAACCAGGCAAGCCGGTGATCCTGGCTATTGTCGACAATACGCCGGTCATCGGGCTGCCGGGGTATCCTCTTGCCACCTTCTTCAACTTCAATACCTTTGCAGCGCCCGTAGTGGCCCTCTCAACGGGTGTGCCTCGCAAGTCTCGACCCAAGGTCATGGCAAGGCTCTCTAAACGCGTTGTCTCAAACCTCAAGTACCGTGAATATGTGCAGGTCAATGTAGGGATAGTGGATGGTTGCGTTATTGCCGCTCCCCTCTCGCGCGGTGCCGGGATTATCTCAAGTCTGGCTCGCGCGGACGGTTATTTCATTATTGATCAACAACTTGAAGGCAGAGAAGCACATGAAGAGGTAGAGGTCTTCTTATATCATGACATGCTGGACATTACCAATACGGTGATGGCCATAGGAAGCCATGACCTGGCACTTGATATTATCGCCGACCTCATGCCATACAAACACCCCACTATGCACCTGCGATCGACTCACGTGGGCAGCCTTGCCGGACTCAATGCCCTTGCACACGGCGAAGCGCATATTGCTCCTACACACCTGCTGGATGAAGAGACAGGAATCTATAATGTCCGCGCCGTGCAATGTGTCTTTGGCACAGAAACATGCGCGCTCATCAAAGGTCTTGAGCGGGTCCAGGGTATTATGGTCGCGCCAGGCAACCCGCTTGGTATCGAGAGAGTAAGTGACCTAACTGGAGTGGAGTATATCAATCGCCAGAGCGGGGCAGGCACTCGCGTTCTATTTGATTATCTCCTGAAAGAGACAGGAGTAGAGCCTGCTCAGATAAAGGGATATGAGCGTGAGGGCGCCACCCATATGGCCGTAGCCAGTGCGATTGCTGCCGGTAGTGCCGAAGCTGGTATGGGTGTGTATTCCGCCGCCAAAACACTCGGTCTGGATTTTATCGTAGTGGGTAACGAGGAATACGACTTTGCCATCCCTCGGCGTTTTTTGGAGTTGCCCCCTGTACAGGCTTTTATCGACGTGCTTGCTTCTTCCGACTTTCACGCTCGGCTGGATGAACTGGGCGGTTATGGGTACTCGCGTGCTGGAGAGGTTGTGCTACTTTAAGGGGCTGCGTCCCCACTCCCTGCTTTCCCTGCTGTCCCGACTGTCCCTGCTTTCCCTGCTGTCTTTGCACCCTGCTTTCCCTGCTGTCCCGACTGTCCCTGCTTTCCCTGCTGCCTTTGCACCCTGCTTTCTCTGCTTTCCCTACTGTCCCTGCTCCCCCTGCCGCCTTTGCGCCCTGCGCATTCTGCTGTCCCTGCTGCCTTTGCACCCTGCTCCCCCTGCTCTCCCTGCTTTCCCTGCTGCCTTTGCGCCCTGCGCATTCTGCTTTCCCTGCTGCCTTTGCACCCTGCTCCCACTGCCTCCTTTGCGCCCTGCGCATTCTGCCCTCCCTCTTCTCCCTCTTCTCCCTGCTTACCTAATAATCCTTTTTTAAATGCCTTCTTTCGTCATAATTCGAAACATTTTCGTTCTCTTTTGCCACTGCGAGGAACCGCGAGCGCAGTGCGGCGGGACGCGGCAGTCCAGATGAGTACTGGACCGCTTCGGCTCTTACTGAGCCTCGCAGTGACAGGAGCATGTTCCACTCCATAACCGAGAGAGCAGAGAGAGCCGCCGCCATTATGACCCAACGGTATATTCAAATAATCTTTTGTACAAAAATGACCCAAACGCGAAGATTTGAGAAGACAAATATTTTGCTAATCAATATAACAATATTTTGACCTGCAGGCTTCAACACGTCGATCTTCTGTCTGCATTCATTGAGTTTAAATTTTCGCGTTTGGGGATTTTTGGGACAAGTCCGCAAAAGCCTTGTGAAAAGGTCTTTCTAGAGGAGCAATCATTTGCAGGTTAAGGCTATTGAGGAGAGCAATCATTTGCAGGTTAGGGTTATTGAGGAGAGCATTCTCCTGTAGAAAAGAACTGCAGAGAGGAGCATCTACTGTATTATGAAGAGCTGTCCTGTGACTATGAAGAAGATGAGCACGATAATGCCCAGGATGATGCGGTACCAGCCAAAGAGTTCAAAGCTGTGTTTTCTGATATAGCTCATCAAGATTTTAATGGCAAGGATACTCACCACAAAAGCCACAACGATGCCGGTAATAAAAACAGCCCATTCCGTTGAAGAAAGCGTGAGGTCGTCAATAACAAAGGCTTTGACCACCTTAAGCAAGCTCCAACCAAACATTACGGGAATAGCGAGGAAGAAGGAGAACTCCGCGGCGGCCTCTCTGCTCACACCGAGGATCCGTCCTCCGAGGATGGTAGCTCCACTCCTTGAGGTACCGGGGACGATAGCCAGAACCTGAAATGCGCCTATACCCAACGCGCGGCCAAAACCAAGGTCGTCCACCGTTGCAACGGCGTCATCGCTGTGTGGTTGCGTGTTTGCATGAGGTCTGCTCCCGACTTTATCAATAAAGGAGCCCTCTTTATCCTTTTTCGATTGAAGGCTGTCTTCGGTTTTCAAGGGGTGTTCTAGTCCATAGGGACTGTACCCGGTGCTTGCTTGCAATGCTGAGGTGTAGCTCTCCTCACCAAGCATTGCTGCCCGGGCTTCAAGTGCCGCAGGTGAATGCTTTCCTCTGGCTGGCGCTTCGGTTATCGTCTCAGTTACCGTCTTGGTTGTCAGATCTGCTGCCTCTTCGGCTGCCCTCCTGGTAGCTACTTCTGTTGTCGCTTTGGTTGATGAGGCTTCCGCGGCTGTTTTTTTACCCTTGACCCGTTCCACGACGATAAAGGCGATACCGTAGACCACAAGGGCTATGGCAACGGTGAGGGCGTTATGAAAATTCTCCGTAAACCAATCATCAAAGAGAATGCCGATGATAGCCGCAGGGATACACCCAACCACGACCTTGGCCCACAGTCTCCACGTCCTCCGACGTCCAGACGTGCCTTTAGAAGGCGCAAAGGGGTTGAGCTTATTAAAGAAGAGGACTATGACCGCAAGGATGGCACCCAGCTGGATGACCACGAGGAACACTTCCCAAAACTCCAATGAAACGTCGAGTTTGATGAATTCATCGGCAAGGATCATGTGACCGGTTGATGAGATGGGCAGCCATTCGGTTATTCCCTCGATAACGCCGATAATGGCTGCTTTGAGTATCTCGATAAAATCCACGCTGTCTCCGAGCTTTGATCAGTGTCTTGCCTTCAGTGTCTTGCCTTCAGTGTCTTGCAGAGCCGGTAATTATACCGCCATACTCTCCTTAAAAGCCTTGAGAGTGTCTTTGTAGGTGTCTTCGCTCGTTGCCAGTATCTGCGTTGCCAGAATTGCCGCATTCTTGGCGCCATTGATTGCAACACAGGCTACCGGTACGCCCTTAGGCATCTGAACCATAGAGAGCAAGCTGTCCATACCGCCCAGGTCGCTGGTTTTCATGGGCACGCCTATGACAGGCAGCGTGGTATATGCTGCCACAACGCCTGCTAAATGTGCAGCCTTTCCGGCAGCCGCGATAATAACCTTGATACCCCGCTCTTCCGCCGTGCGTGCCCATTCGTGTACTCTTTCGGGACTACGGTGGGCGCTGGCAACGATCATCCCATAGGGTACCTTAAACTCCTCCAGCTGCTTTGTGCAGTCCTGCATGACAGCCAGATCGCTTTCTGACCCTAGGATCACTCCAACCAGTGGTTCACTCATTTGCTCCTCCAAGAATACTCATGTCAACAGTAATGGCCTATAGATTTGGGAAGTAACACACACCAGCATCACTACAGTGCGCAACAGTAGCAGCAGGCACTCAAAACCTTCCAACACATGTGTCGTTTGACGCGGTGTTTACATGGGCTATAATTGTACACCCTGCGCCCTTACCTCAGCTGGATAGAGGGACTGACTACGAATCAGTACGCCACAGGTTCGAATCCTGTAGGGCGCGCCAATTGAACTGCTTGTAGATGCCTCATTTTGAGGCATCTTTGCTTTATGCATAAACCGTGAGAGTGGTGTCGTTAGGATTTTCTCTGCCGTAGGAGTTTGTGTGAGAGCAGATGAGGTTGGTATCCTGATCGATCAAGTGCTCCTCTGTCCCTGGCTAATTGCTACTTACAAACGTGTCTTATGCCTCTTGGTGAGCAAACGTAATCAAGAAATGTGGCGAACACAAAAAGCCGAACCTCGAATTTGACTGATTGGCGCCTTAATACGCTGTCTCACTCAGTATGAAGCGTGCCCAGGGCAGCAACAACAATCGCTGCAACCGGCGCATAGAACTGTGCCGCAGCGCTCTGAGAAGAAAACTCACGGGACGCGCTTGACTCAATCAGTCTGGCACATGCTCCAAACCACTTTCCCACGTGTTCTTTTGCAAATACCGTCATCTCTTGTTGAAAGGCACGTGCTTCCTCGTTGTCTTCGTTCCTCCATGCTTGTGCTTCTTTGGTTGAAAGAATCGACAAGAACTCCAGCTCAATGGCAACATGGTCCGGCAATTCAATAAACGTGTCCGGCATGGTAAACCCGAATTCTCGGTATTTTGCGGCTACTGTCCGTTCTGCCTGAGTTCGCAGGCGCCCCCGTTTTCCACTCTGCTCATCTGCACTTTCATAATAACTTTCGTAGGGCGGGGCCAGAAGTGGCCCCGGTCCTACAAAGAGGCGGTTATAGTCCACCTCAAGAATACGCTGCACCTGAGCAGGGGCTTCGCTGGGAAGGCTTGCTTCAAATGACTCAAT
>JAVBUQ010000117.1:0-5727 GCA_031555185.1 Coriobacteriales bacterium | reverse complement strand
AAGAAAAAACAACTCAGGTTCTCTTTGTCCCAACATCTTATAACTACTAAGATTGCACGTTTTATTTCTGCTCATCTGGGTTTTGTAATTGGTCACCGGAACCCAGATGCAATGTGAGAGTAAACGTATAAAGGAGGTTTCAATGGAGAATGCAGCAAAGCCAGTTAAACAGGTAGCATACGGCTGGGTGGTTTTATTGGTTGTTTATCTGTGCGGGCTTACTCCGGGTGCCAATATGGCAAAGGTCACTGCCTTGGCGCCGGTGGTTGCGCGCGTATATGACTATCAGGTGGATATCACCGGTCTCGTCGTGGCTCTCTTTTTCCTGCTTGGTTTCCTGCTTGCCTTTCCAGGTGCAAGTCTGGTCAAAAGATTTGGACTCCGAGCTATAATCAGCGCCATGGTGGGCTGCGGCATCATTGGCTCGTTTCTCGGAGCGATGTTCCAGGGCAACTTCACAATTTTCCTGATCAGTCGCATTTTTGAAGGCGGTGCCTTTGGCATCATGGGTGTTGCAGGCCCTTCAGCTATCGCTCCGTGGTTTCCTAAAGCAAAACGCGGGCTTCCACTAGGCATCTGGGCTACGTGGGTTGCCCTTGCCATGTGCGTATGCCCCGTTATCTACGGTGCCGTTTCTGATGCAAATGGCATCCTTGACCCCTTCGCGGCAGATATTGCAGCCTGTAATCTGACCTGTCAACAAATCTGGTGGGGTAACTTTGTTTTTGACTGTGTAGTGTTGATTGTCTTCAATGTGCTTTATAGAGATGCTAAGGTCAATCTATATAAAGAGGATACAGAAGAGGATGCAAAACCTTTGAGCACCAAGATCGACTGGAGAGGTATCTTTACGAATCCTCTTCTCATTGCCTTGGCGCTAATATTCCTCTTTGATGAGTTGGCCTTTATGGCAATTAATGGTCTCTTCACTACTTATCTTACCGGCGACGCAGGCTCCCCCATCCAGCTGCATATGCTTGATGCGGCTTTGCTGGCTTCTGCAGCAGCCGTTTTGGGAGCCATTATGGCACCACTCTTTGGTTGGCTTACCGACATCCTTAAAACCAAGAAATGGGTATTGTTTGCCGGCCTTATCGGTGGTGTTCTCTTTACCGCTACAGTCTTTACGAATGTACTCGGCGCATCAAATGATAATCTTGTGCCCTTCTATATTATCGTGTTTTTCGGCGGCATAGCCGGTGGTGGCGTGCCTTCAGTTATCTGGGGAACTATTCCAAATATCGTTAAGCCTGATCAGATCCCATCTGCTAATGCAACCGTGGCTGCTTCGCAAAATCTCGGAATGCTCTTTGGCTCGCTTTTGATGGGTAATGCAGTCATGTCTCTTGGATGGACAACCTCTTCTTTCGTTATTCTCGTGCCAGCCTACCTCATTTGTATCGTCATTCTGTTCATTGGTCTTCGAAAGCTCAAATAGTCATAGATACCGGAGGCCGTAGGCACCCCTAGTCCATGGCCTCCGGTCTTCGTTCGTCCAGAAGTATTTCTTACGGGTTTCACTCGAGAAGCGTTGCATCTGAAAGGAGTTATGTATGTCTGACGATTATTACAAGAGAGCGGAGGTTGTAGCTCTTCCTACGCTTGCCAAGGTCAATGACCTGGGCAAGGATTGGCGATACGAGGAAGACGGCTACACCGTCACTCGCTCCTGCCCCTGGTCTCCTCCTGGCTGCCACCCTGTCGGCTGCGGTCTCAAACTCTATGTAGACGTAAATGGCCGCTTGGAAAAGGTCGAAGGAGACGAAAATCATCCGGTAACGCAGGGCCGTCTTTGTCCCCGTTGCATCGCCCTAAAAGATTATGTCTATAATCCCGCTCGCCTTCTCCATCCTATGAAACGTGCTGTAGAAAACCGTGGCAAAGCAGATAAGTGGGATCAGATAAGCTGGGATGAGGCTTTTGACATCATCAAGAAAGAGTATGACCGCATCGTGGCAGAATATGGCCGCGAAAGCATCGTCATCTTCTCAGGCACCGGACGCGAGGGTGGCACCATGAACCCCTACGGCTCTATGGTCTTTGGCACACCAAACAAATGCTATACGCAGAGTGGCTACGCATGTTATACCCCTCGTCTGGCTGCTGCCGTATACGTTACCGGTGCAACCTATGCCGAATGGGACAATGCTGGTGCTCTTCCCGGTCGTTGGGATGATGATCTTTATGAGCTCAGTGAGGTCATCATCCTTTGGGGTAAGCAGCCGCTTGACTCTAACCCCGATGGTTTCTTCGGTCACTCAGTTATTGATGCCATGCGTCGTGGCACTCGCATAGTCAACATCGATCCACGCGTCAACTGGCTCTCAACCCGCTCTGATATTCATCTGCAACTGCGCCCTGGCACTGACACTGCTCTTGGTATGGCCATGCTTAACATCATCATCCAAGAAGAGCTTTTTGACAAGGAATTTGTAGAGTACTGGTGCTATGGCTTTGATGAATTAGCAGAGCGTGTTAAGGTTATGACGGCTGAGAAAGCTGCTGAGATCTGCTGGGTTCCTGCAGAGAAAATATATGAAGTGGCACGTATGTATGCAACTGCTAAGCCAGCCGGTATTCTCTGGGGCCTTGCCGTGGACCAGAAAACCAATGGTATGCAAAATGGTCAGGTCATCATTGCTCTTCAGGCTATTACCGGGAATCTCGATCGTCCGGGTGGTCAGCTTCTTCCCGGCGCTGGCTCCGGACACAATGAGTTGGGTTACGGTTATGATGAGGGAGTGGGCGATCTCAAAGCCAAGATGATAGGCATTGACCAGTACCCCGCCTACTGCAACATGATTCTTGATGCTCAGGCTGACCTCATGCTCAAAGCCCTCGAGACCGGTGAGCCCGTTGAACTCAAAATGGGCATGTACCAGGGCAACAATCTGCTTGCCTGTACCTCCATGGAGCCCAAACGTTGGCACGATGCCATTTTAAAGAGCCTTGAGTTCTGCATTGGCATTGATTGTTTTATGAACCCATCTATAGAGGCGACCTGCGACATTTTTCTCCCGCTAAAGACTGTAGCGGAACGTGAAGGAACTGTCTTTACTCACTATGCTCCCTGCACGGTTACGGCAGGTTTTATGCACAAGGCCGTAGAAGTCGGAGAAGGCTTCTCTGACATGGAAATGGTTTTTGAACTCGGTACACGCCTGCGTCCGGAACTTTGGGAGAAGCAAGGTTTTGCAAACTCCAAAGAGTTTATCGAACATTTCCGTCTGGGCAAACGCGAACATGGTGCATACTTTGATGAGGTCTCACAGATAGTTGTTGCGCAGATTCCTATTGACTATTACAAGTACGAGAAGGGCTTGTTACGGGCTGATGGTGCCCCAGGTTTTGCCACTCCCACCGGGCGTGTCGAACTATGGTCAACTGCGTTCAACCAATTTGGTGAGGATCCCCTTCCCTACTATGAAGAGCCGGAATTTGGCCCTGAAACGACACCGGAACTCATGGAGGAGTACCCCTTCATCCTTACTACCGGTGCCCGTGTGAGCGCTTTCTTCCACTCAGAGCACCGTCAGATCGCCTATCTGCGCGAATTGCATCCTGATCCTATTGTGGAGATCAATCCGGAAACGGCAAAACGCCTTAGAATCACCGAAGGGCAGTGGGTTCGTCTGTGGAACCAGTTTGGCGAGTGCGTAGAGAAGGCTCATATCTCACCCATCGTTGATGAGATGGTCGTACATGCAGAACATGCCTGGTGGTTCCCGGAAGAAGATGGGAGCGAACCCAATCTCTATGGTGTTTTCCGCTCAAACATCAACAACCTTCTCCCTAACTTCCATATGGGAAAGCTGGGATTTGGCGCCCCTAATAAGTGCCTTATCTGCAACATAGAGCCTGTATGCGAGAACTACGATACTGACATGGAATTGATCTGGGAGAAATTTGGAAAGTTGGTGTGACTATGCCTGAATACGGATTATTGATCGATTATGAATACTGCACTAACTGTGGCTCGTGTGTGGTCTCATGCAAAGAGGAACATGGGTACCCGGTGGGTCAATGGGGTATCAAATTGCACAGCGATGGACCTTGGAAAATTGATGATGATGAGTGGAATTGGAATTGGTATCCTATGCCCACTGATCTCTGTGATCTCTGCGAGGAACGCACTACCAAAGATCGGGAGCCTATCTGCGTGCACCATTGTCTGGCAAATATCCTGTCTTACGGGACAATAGAAGAGCTTGCCAAAGAGCTTGCCAAAAAACCCAAGCAGCTACTTATCGTACCAGGATTCAGGCCTAAGAAGGCCAAAGGCAAGTTCGTGCACCAACACAATAAAACTGACGATCACAAGGCTGCTGCCATTAAGGTAGAGGGCACGGGACATGCTGAGTTTGGAGCACATCGTCATGATGCACGTGTAGGTGAGTACGAGGCAGATGCTACAAAATAAAATGTTCAGGTAGCAGACGCTGTTACGAAAGACCTTGGGAATTTGGCCTCTCTTCCCACGCATTCTTTCGTGATGGAGGCTTGACTTCTCCTTCTTCAGTGGGGGCTCTCTCAAATAGAGACTGTCCCCACGCTATCCATTTTCGAGAGCAGAAAGGACTCATCGTGAGCAAAAGGGACAGAATTGGACGAGTTGCTTCGATTCTTTATAGAGGGGGCGCCAAGGACGAAGAACAACTTGACGATCATTCAAGTGGTGAACCGTTACAAATTGTTCTTGGCGAAAATGCTATCCCCAAAGGAATAGAGACGCTATTGTATGAACTGGAAATAGGAGAAGAAAGAGAGATAGAAATAGCGCCGGACATGGGTTCTGGTTATCCTAGCTCCGAAGGTGTGCAATGGTACCCTCGCACCATAGTGTACAATGGCGCCCATTTGCAGGCGGGCGATGTCATAGTATGTCCTAATACATACGATGCCAGCGATTCGTTGCCTGGCAGAATAATCGCTACTACAGATGACCTTGTTCAAATTGATGTTAATCACCCTTACGCAGGAAAAACACTTGCCTATTGGGTCAAGTTAGTAGACCTCACGTAAAAAGGATTGTAACTACCAAAACGTAGTACCACACAATATGCTGGGTGTCTGAATTAGAAAGGTTGAGAGTCGTACACCAACCCTCAACCTTTTTTCCTCGGTTAGATCTTTAAATCTGGAAGGACCTTCTTCTTTATTTTAAGCGTTGCAGCTCATCCTGCTTTATTGTGCAGCCTGCTCTAAGGCATCAAGCACTGCATTGCGCAGTGCATTTGATGAGGCGGTGGCACCAGAGACCGTATCAACATGAACATCCTGCGCGGCGATGATCGCAGGAATGAGCACATCATCCATGGCAGTTACTCCAACGTAAGATGTCTCCAGCTCATTTTCTTCGGTTATCTCGGATATTTTGCCTCCCGAAACAGTGACAGTGGCGATGACTGTTCCAAACATGCCCTGCATTGGTTCAGAAGTGTAGGTTCCATCCTCAAGATCAGTAGGCATGTCTCCACCACTCCAGACTATTACAGATGGACTTGTATCCCCTTCTTCAGTGATTGATCCCGTTACAGCACTTCCAATGAAAGCGACAGCATTCTTTGCTGCCAGACGCCCAGAATGTACGTTATTACCGTTGGTTCCACCTGGCACATTTATCGTATAGATATTGGGCCAGAGATCGGCTGAATCAACACCCGCTGAGTAGAGACCAGGGATGACTCTCCAGTCGGTTTTGATGCACTCCATATTGCGGTTAACATG
>JAVBUQ010000150.1:0-5531 GCA_031555185.1 Coriobacteriales bacterium | reverse complement strand
CTACACTGGATATAAAGATGGGGATGGTGCTCGACAGGGGCTTCTTGTCTCCTGATATGGCAGACGACGAAAATAAGACATATGCAGAGTTAAGTGAACCGTATATCCTGATCACCGATCACAAGATCAACACGTCAAAGGTCATATTATCCCTGCTTGACCAGATTGCGGTACAACGTGGATCTCTACTGATCATCGCAGAGAATATAGAGGGAGAGGCATTGGGAACGCTGCAAATGAACAAGATGAAAGGTTTACTTAACGTGGTAGCCATTCATCCGCCCGCATATGGAGATGGGCGCAGAAGCAGAATGGAGGACCTGGCATTCTTGACCGGAGGGATATTTATCAGTGAAGCTCTGGAACATACGCTTGAAGATACAACGCTCGACATGCTTGGTAAGGCAACTTCAGCCCGGATCGAAAAACGGAATACCGTAATCTATGGCGGAGCGGGCAATAAGGAAGCTCTTGATATGAGGAAGAGATACCTCCGGATGTTAATTGAGGATGCTGAAAGCGATTTTGATAAAAAGCAGCTTGAGGAGAGGCTTGCAAAGTTAGCCAGCGGAGTGGCGCTTATCAAAGTGGGGGATTATACCGAAGTTACTATGAAAGAGAAGAGGTTGCGAATCGATGATGCTCTTCATGCAGCCAAAGCAGCTCAGAAGGAAGGCTATGTTCCTGGTGGCGGTATCGCATATCTCAATGCTATTCCAACTGTGAAAGCATTTATGGAAACCCTTAGCGGTGATGTGAAGACAGGTGCTGCGATCATCCTCCGAGCCCTGGAGGAACCAACGCGCCAACTTGCCGAAAATGCGGGTTACATCGATGGCTTTATCGTAGCCCAGCTTAAGGAGGGTCCAGTTGGGATGGGGTTTAATCCTGAGACGAAAGACTATGTGGATATGATCGAGACAGGGATTATTGATTCTGCCATGGTGACTCGCCTTGCTCTTGAGAACGCCGCCTCTGCCTCGGCAGTACTCTTGACCACTAGAGTGGGGGTTTCTGGGGAAATACAGATTTCTCATAGCTAAAACGATTTTTACAACTGACGTGCACCCCTTTTTATGAATCATGATTACCTCTGAGGGCCCTATAACGCTTTCTGTAAGCTACTGGACTGAGTCCGCCCAGATCAGTTCTTATCCTATCATTGTTATACCAGTGAAGGCAGTCCTCTAATTTTGATCTGAACTCTGGAATGCTTCAAAGCCCTCGCGGTAGAAGAACTCACTTTTCAAGTGTTCAAAGAAAGATTCTGCAGCTGCATAATCAAGACAATTCTCTTTCCTGGACATGCATTAGAGGGTGCATCCTTCTATTCGAAAGAGCTGTTTGGCATTATCCCAAGACAGAGGAAGGGAGATTGTGTAATTAACGGTAACGCTTTTAAAGAAGCCATAAACCTTCATGTTGATTAATGTTCTTCGACAGGGTTTCGTTCTTTATCGTAGAATGCTGCTGTTCGCGCTCAAGTATTGGTTAAATCCACCCGATTTTGGTCACATACGGGTGGTAAGAGCTGGTAAGCTCTGGTAAGAGATGGTAAGTGGATATTCGTTGGAACTTTTATGTACATTAAATGGTGTCGAGAATTACGTCGCATCTACATGCATTTTCTGCCCGTTTTTCACCTTGTTACTTGCGCAACGGGGCATGCTCCATTACAATATACAACCGTTGTGCGGACATGGCTCAGCTGGTAGAGCATCACCTTGCCAAGGTGAGGGTCGCGGGTTCGAATCCCGTTGTCCGCTCCAGGGATTTCATGAGGCCGGTCGAACTCATTCGGCCGGTCTTTTATGAAAGAGCACACCAGGCGACGTGGCCAAGTGGTAAGGCAGAGGCCTGCAAAGCCTTTATCACCGGTTCAAATCCGGTCGTCGCCTCCAAAATCTCTGATACATCGTAGATGTATCAGAGATTTTGGATGTGGCATCCTGTTTGAATCGCGGTTCGCCTCGGTGCTACAATGCGTAGCATTGAGCACCGAGCGACCGAGTGTCAAGGTTGCGATTCGGGGTCCCCGAAACGCCTGAAGGAGCGAAGCGAGTGAGCGTTTTGGGGTGAGGAGCACCGCGCAGCGGCTCGGACTTGACACGAGATGAAATCCGGTCGTCGCCTCCAATACCTCTCACCAAGGCTCCTCGTGGAGCTTTTGTTTTTAGAAGTACGTGCTGAAGCTTGATCTAGACAGGAGGTTCATTATGGAAGAGAACCTGACCAGTATAAAAAGATTAAAGGGCATAAAAGTATTCAGAGGAAAGAGAATACCGCATAACCTCGGCAAGATACACAGTGTCGTGTTCTATCCAGATAGATCATGCGTTGCCGGGTTTATTACGAAGCGTATGGACTTTCTCTTGATGTTCAAGCGCAAAGGTCATTTTATTTCAATCAAAAGCTACTATATGTATGAAGGCTTGGCCTTTGCGCGTCCTGAGAAGGGCACAATAGACAAGGCCGCCTATAAAGCACTGGATCTTGACCCTGATGATTGTGTTGAGTGGCTTGGACTACCGGTGGTCACCGAGGACGGGCAACATGTGGGTGTGGTGACCGATGTTACCTTTGCTCACATAACGGGAGAAGTAAGGAGTGTCGAGGCAAGCCTGGGGACTGTAGGTAAGGTCCTGCAGGGGTCGCGCACTATTCCTATTGCCTTGATCAAAGGCTACAGCAAGGACGCCAATAAGGCGCTATCTCTTGAGACGAAGAGCAATGAAGCAGAAAGGGGAGACGAAGAAAGGCCAGCGCGTTACGCACAGGTCATTCTTGTGGCTAACGAGGCGCTCGCTCTTGATATAGAGAATGGTGTTGCCTCTAAAGCCGGCAAAAAAGTAACTGAGATGGCCAATAATGCAGGTGTGGACACAGCAAAAGTGTCGGAAAAAGCAAAGTCAGTCGCAGCAACTGCGGGCGCGATCGGCCAGGCCGGAGCTGTTGCGGCAGGCAAACAGCTTAAGAAGACCAAAGGCATGTTTTCTGCATTCAAAGAAGAATACGATAAGGCGCGACATAGCGACTAGCCAATGATCTTCGCTTCCAAAGGGGATCAGAAGAGCAGCATATTATTGCTGAATCAAGCGTGGCAGAGTGTGCTATTCCTTAGATCCTCTGGATCCTCTCGATCCTCTGGAACACCTCAATCATTGAGATGACCTAAGCCATCTGAGTTATCTCGTACATCTCGATCCTCTGGATAGGTCAAGCCAATATCTCTTTTTCCACCACAAGGTCTGTTTTTATCTTTCCCACGAGTTTTTGTAAGGCGTCAATACAGTTGGGACGGATATCCGCGCCTATCAGCACATACATGATGGAGTCGCCTACGTTCAACACTCCCTCGTTAAGCCAGACTTTGACGTAATAAACACCCGGCCAGGTGAGTGCCTCAGCAGTTGCTGCCTCAACTCCGGCAGCATCATAGGAGAACTCGACAGAGACTACGTCTCCCAGGCCTTCTACCCCTTCGCGCACCTGCTGTTTAGGTGTGATGCGCACGACGCCATTGTGACTGAGGAACATACCGCATTCAGCGGCGTTGGGGCTTGCCTTTGCTTCCTGGAGCCATTGATCCAAAGAGGGTTCTGGAAGAGCCATGAGAATCCTTTCGAACGCTTTGAGAATACCTTGTCTGATAAGAGTGCCTTGCTTAAAAAGAACACCTTGTTGCTATGCAAGGAGTTCGTTTGTTGCTGCAAGATATTCTAGACGAGAAATGCTCTTTAACCAATAGCAAGAGTACAGGCACCATGCATTCACTCATACGCTTTCACGTATAATTCTGGAAGAAGCATCAGAAGACCTCATATGCAGACGCCAGGCAGATGGTTAAACAGAGCCATGCCGAGGTCATGAAAATGATCGAAGGCTTTTCCAACGAGGAACTTTTCGAGAAGAAGCATTTTACGTGGACAGGCGCTACAAGTTTAGGCAGTTACTGTATATCAGCAACGGCAAGCCACTACGACTGGGCAATAAAAAAGAGCAAGCGACATAACAAGACCTACAAGCGCTCCTAGGATCTTGAGTTTTGAGGCTCCAGAAAATCAACCAGGAATTGGGGAGTAAAGGATAAGAAGAGGTCCGCCATCTCCTCCGGCGACTCTTGCATACCATGCATGATCCAATAACGGGTCATGAATGCAGAGCCGGCATTTCTAAACTCTATCTTTAAAAGCTCATCATTGGTCAGGGGTCTGCCTGCATTGCAGGTAGCGGCGTGGATAGTGCGTTCTTTGACTTCTCGGGAGCCATGCTCAAAAACAGAATTAAAATCGTCCGATTTAAAGGCAAGCCTGAAGAACTCCTGATGGTTGAGCAGCAACTTGAATTTCTTGAGATGCGCCTGGTAGCAACCCAAGGTGAGCCCCATTTGATAGAGCGATTCTCCCATCAGGTTGTCCCACAGCCAGGTGGGCACTGCAAAGACATCACAGAAGTATTCGTAAAACGTTGTACGAGAGACACCCGCTTGTTTGCATAGGCTGGAAACCTTGACCTTCTCCAAAGGCCCGTTTTGCATAAGGGTTTCCAGAGTGTCGACAATGCGCAGTTTGGTATCAGCGCTGGTATTTCTCTCCTTCAAAGGCATCTCCTAGCGACATGATCTGGTATCACTATTGTGTGCACTTTTCTCTCCGCGCACTATGATACGTCAATGTGCGGCAATCAACGAGTAGATATGAGTTACTACCTGACACTTTTGCGATTCTGTCAGTTCCAATCTGCGCGTGGGGCTATTAGGCTGAAGCGTGTCAGGTCAGTGTGGCAGGCAAGATTTTGGGTATCTTTTTATGCTTTGTTAAACAGGAGAAGGGAGACACAAAGTGAAAGTGGAAAAGGGAGATTTAGGAAGTGGAAAAGAAGGAGAGGGGATCTCGAGGCGCAGTTTTCTGGCCGGAGCCGCGGCAGCCGGAGCGGTAGTTGCCACAGGCTCACTTGCTGCATGTTCACCGAGTGCAGATGCGCAGGAACCTCCAGCGGGTAGTACAGAAAATGATACTGTGTCCCAAACTGCCTGGGACGTACAGCCTGCTTCGGTGGCTGCGGAAGTCTCTGGAACCGAAGACTTTGATGTGGTTGTGGTGGGCGGCGGAAACGCCGGTATTGTAGGTGCACTTGAGCTCGCCCAGCTGGGAGCAAACGTCCTGGTAATCGAGCAAAGTGGTGCCTGCACTATGTGGGCCGGCGATATCGATGCGCTGGACAGCCAGATCCAGAAAGACCTTGGCATTGTCATCGACAAGGAATATGTCATTGAAGACCTTGTGCGCTACGGGCAGGGTAAGGTGGATCAAAACCTGATTCGCCAATGGGCTTACAATGCAGGCGCCCTTATCGACTGGTATCAGGCTAATCTTCAGACAAAAGGGCTTGATGTCATGGTCGACGTTGTGAGTAAGCAGTTCTATCCCGAGGGGATATACTATTCGCCCGACTCAGTACACACGGCATACAAACCGCCCCTGCTGCCTACAGCTAACAGCATGGGATCAGAGGTTGCCATGCCTGCCCTG
>JAVBUQ010000056.1:0-9114 GCA_031555185.1 Coriobacteriales bacterium | reverse complement strand
AATGGATAAGAAAAAGTCTAAGGCCAAAGCTGCCAGTCTGGCTCGTCGTCAGAGAAGAGTACGTGGAAAGATTCACGGTACAGCTGATTGCCCTCGTCTTCGTGTGACGCGCTCCAGTTCGCATATCTATGCCCAGATCATCGATGATGATGCCGGCAAGACGCTTGCAAGCGCCAGTTCTCTCACTGCCGAGTTTAAAAAAGATGGCAAGAAGGGCGCTACCGTAGAAGGTGCCGAGCTGGTAGGCAAGCTTGTTGGAGAGGCTGCCAGGCAGGCAAAGATCACTCAGGTCGTCTTTGACCGCGGTGGACATCTGTACCATGGTCGTGTCAAGGCTTTGGCAGAGGGTGCCCGTGAGTCCGGACTGAAGTTCTAGGAGGAGATGAATGGCTCGTAATAATCCAAAAGAGACCCAAGTACCTGAACTTCAGGAGCGTGTCGTCTTTATAAACCGCGTATCCAAGGTCGTCAAAGGTGGTCGTCGATTTGCTTTGACTGCTCTTGTAGTGGTTGGCGACGGCAAAGGCCACGTAGGTGTGGGCATGGGTAAAAGCCAGGAAGTACCTATCGCCATCAAAAAAGGCGTTGAGGATGCCAAAAAGAATATGTTCTCAGTGCCACTTACCGAAGAGGGCACGTTACCGCACGAAGCTCTGGGTGTTTTTGGCGCAGGCAGGGTTCTGCTTAAGCCAGCTACTCCTGGTACCGGTGTTATCGCCGGAGGCCCTGTGCGTGCCGTCCTGGAATTAGCCGGTGTTAAAGATGTACTCTCAAAGAGTCTCGGCACCAACAATGCCATGAATATCGTTAAGGCTACGGCAGAGGGCCTCAAGTCCTTGTCCTCGCCCAGCCAGGTTGCCGCTCGGAGAGACATCTCAGTGGCCAAGATCTATGGCTGGAAGGAGTAAGCACGATGCCAGCAGCCAAAACAGTTAAGAAAAGTCTGAGGATCACACAGATCAGAAGCAGCATTGGATTCAAGTCCGACCAGGGTGCAACGTTGCGTGCGCTCGGCCTTGGAAAGATAGGTCGCAGCGTAGAACAGGTAGACAATGCTGCAATCCGTGGCATGATTTTCAAGGTCAAGCACCTTGTTAAGGTTGAGGAGATCTAAATGCAATTACACGATTTGGCTCCGGCCCCCGGATCCACAAAAAACCGTAAGCGGTTAGGACGCGGTCATGCAAGCGGCTTGGGAAAGACCTCTGGCCGCGGTCACAATGGTCAGAAATCCCGCGCGGGCGGTGCTAAAGGTGCCGGATTCGAGGGCGGCCAGACGCCGTTGGCGCGTCGCTTGCCCAAGCTTCCTGGTTTTCGCAATATCAACCGCGTAGAGTATGTGCCGGTCAACGTCGACAGACTTGAGGCTTACTTTGAGAATGGTGATGTTGTTGATGGTGATTCTCTGGCGGCAAAAGGTATAATTAAGAAGAATAGCTTACCGATCAAGGTTCTTGGAGGCGGTGCGCTTACAAAGAGCCTGACGGTGAGAGTTGACAAGGTATCAGCCAGTGCTGGCGAGAAGATCGCCGCAGCCGGAGGGAAGGTAGAAGCACCTTGCTAAGTGCGCTCCTTAATGCATTTCGCGTTCCGGATCTTCGCAAGAAGATCCTTTTCACGCTTGCAATTATCGCGCTGTATCGTTTAGGGTCGTATATCCCTGTGCCTGGTGTACCTCTTGGTGCGCTCGCTCAAACAGCCACTGACGTATCTAATCCTGCAATGGTGATGCTTAATATCTTCAGTGGTAATGCGCTGTCAAACTTCAGCGTATTCAGTCTGGGTATCATGCCCTACATCACTGCCTCAATCATCATGCAGCTGATGCAGGGAGTTATCCCGTCGTTGCAGCGTATGGCACGCGAGGGCGAGTCAGGACAGAAGAGGATTACCCAAATCACCCGCTACCTGTGCTTGGTTTTGGGATTGATCAACGCCATTGGTTACCTCTTTTTGTTCCAAAGCCCCACCTATGGTGTTGTGCTCACAGACCAGATTCCTCTCTTTATCACGAGCGCGGTTATAGTACTGACGCTTGTTGCCGGTGTAGGATTTATCATGTGGATGGGCGAGCTCATCACACAACGAGGTGTAGGCAATGGCATGTCCCTTATCATCTTTGCTAACATCCTCGCGGGCTTTCCTTCTGCCATCTTACAAAGCGCACAGACTCAGAGCATTTGGATCACCGTACTGATCATTGTGGTGGTTTTGGCAGTCATTCCCGGTATCGTTTTGATTGAGCGTGCTCAAAGACGTATTCCCATTAATTACGCCAAACGTATTCAAGGGAGACGGGTTATGGGTGGCCAGTCAACCTATATACCGCTTAAGGTCAATGGCGCTGGAGTTATCCCTATCATCTTTGCTTCGTCTATCCTGTACTTCCCAGCACAATTGGCGGTTTTCTTTAATGTGCAATGGCTCACGGATTTCTCCAATATGCTGGCGTCAGGTTGGCTTAACTGGTTGCTTTCCTTTGTGCTCATTGTGTTTTTCTGCTTCTTCTATACCTCAATGGTCTTTAATCCGCAGGACACCGCGGACAACCTCCGCAAACAAGGCGGTTTTATTCCCGGTGTACGTCCAGGCGCTAATACCGTGCAGTACATCAAGAATGTGCTTAATAGGATCACGCTCCCCGGTGGTATCTATATTGGTTTGATTGCTGTGGTGCCTTCGATTCTGTTTGCCTTTACCGGTGACTCCCTTATCACTGCTTTTGGCGGCACATCCATTCTGATCATGGTGGGCGTAGCATTGGATACCATGACCAAGATTGAGAGCCAGTTGAAGCAGCACCATTATGAAGGATTCTTCAAATGAGGCTTTTTTCTGAATGGCAACTTGCCTTCTGCCACGGTGCCACAATGCATTGCATTGTACACCGGGTTACTGAGTGCTGAGCCCGCAGAGCGTAACGCGGCTAGACTTTGGTTTAACCATAACCGAGTTTTGGTTAAGTATCAGGTGTATACTTTTAAAACCAGCATCTGGTTATCAAGGCAGTCTGCTCATTCGGAAGACCCTCAAACTATAAGAGGAGTATTTCTGAATGAAGGATCTCAAGGCAAAATGCCTTTCTGGTATAACCCTTGTGTCAGGCAGGTGAGGTTTTTCTTCAAGAGAAACCCTCAAAACCAAAGGAGTATCACAGAGTGAGGAGTCATACGCTGAAAGAATCTCCCTCAATACCTCTATCGATATATACGCTCTCTTTGTGAGCAGCAACCAAATATAAAAGGAGGATTGTATGAACATCGTATTACTGGGAGCGCCGGGAGCCGGAAAAGGAACTCAGGCAGAGAAACTCGTTGATACCTACGATATTGCCCATATCTCTACTGGAGATATCCTGCGTGCATCTGTTAAGGCGGGCACACCTCTGGGGCTCGAAGCAAAAAGCTACATGGATGCCGGCGAACTGGTGCCCGATTCCGTGGTCATAGGTCTAGTTAAGGAGCGTTTGCAGGAGGAAGATGCCGAGAAAGGCTTTATCCTTGATGGCTTTCCCCGTACCTCTACCCAGGCGGTGGCTCTTACCAGCGAGTTGGATGAGATGGGCCGCAGCATTGATTATGCTATTGCTGTTGAGGTAGTTCCGGAGGTAATAGTAGAACGACTGAGTAACAGGCGGCTCTGTAAAGCCTGTGGATACATCGGCACCAAGGGTGATACCGTCTGTCCTGTATGCGGTGGCCCTATGTATCAGCGTGATGATGACAATCCTGATACTGTGCGCAACCGTCTCGATGTATATGCTACATCCACTGCTCCGCTCATAGACTACTATCGTGGAGCCGATCTGTTAGTTGAGGTTAACGGTGACCAGGATCCTGCAGCCGTCTTTGCAGACATACAGGCTGTTATTGCCTCTTGACGTGGAATAATAGGTAAAACCTCACTAACAAAGAGTTGAAGTTCTAGAATTATTGTAAAGAGCTTTTCAAGGGACCAGCAGTGTAGGCTAATAACAGCCCTTCGTGGTACCTGCAGTCAGTTTCGCGAAACTGCTGGCAGAGTTATTCATACAGGTCTCTGGGTTAGTCATTGATTGCTTCAACAATTCTTATGAGTTCTTCTCTCGTGTGAACACCTAACTTTAGGTAGATATGACTCATATGAGTTTTAACTGTGTTGTAAGTAATGTGTTCTTCAGAAGCAATTGATTTTGCACTTCTTCCTCTCACCAGGTATTCGAGTATCTCCTCTTCTCTAGTTGAAAGAGAGTACTTCTTTGCGGCAGAAGAGCAATGTTTTCGCACACTGTCTCTGATGTCAAAAAGAGAGTTTTGGTAGAGTTGGCCATCAACACTGATTTCAACATTTTCAGGAATTTGAAATGAACTGAATCTGCTGGCGATTCTATCATTGAGCAAAGCGCGAGAAGCTAGCGCAGAGAGACAAAATACTAAAATGATAATTCCCATCGACCACGTGGGAATAATACCCTCAAGAAGCAATCCAAGAGAAGCACCCGTAGCAAGTCCGATATTTATCGAAATAATACAGAGGGCAGTGACTTGAGTTGCAAGGTAACGTGACGAAACAGAGTCATCTATCCATGCATAGATGCAGATAAGGAAGAGTAAGTGTCCCAGAAAAACAAAAAAATTTGTAGAAATAACATCCCGAAAAAGAAAATATGGCATCACTAACGCTATGACATTTACTAAAGGTAAAAATAGCTCATTGAGAAGAGCAAACTTAGATTTCTTGCTCAACAAAAATGAAATAAGAACAAACAACACAATCAATAGAATAGCTCCGGAGATCAAAAGAGACCAGGAACTGTCTATTCCATCTGGGATAGGAAGAAAATTGGTTCTGCAAACCCCTTGAGATAAAGCAAAAGCAAAGCAGCAGAAAAAGAGAGGGTATGGCAGTACGAATTTTGACTCAAGTGAAGATTGCTTTTCAGAAGATAAAACCTTTAAAGATACTCTCTGGTTTGAAGAGAAACTTGACTTTTGCAGGAGCAGCGCGGAGATTATTGGCGACAAGCAGGAGAGTAACACAGTTAGAGGCCTCGGTATGCTGATGCTTAGCAGATATAGTGACATCCCTATTACAACTGCTGAAGCAAAAAGTGCACGCTGCGTGCTCTTGTATACAATTACTTCGGAGGCTTCTCTCCATAACATAGGCAAAATAGCACAACCTGTACTCGTCATAATTGCTCCGGCGTAGCTAAGCACAGAAAGCCCGGAATTGCTTAATCCAATGTTTACCAGAAGAATGCCGAGGCTTGCGAGTATAACTGCACTCCAAACTATCACATTTCTTTTTGCAAAAGGAGAAAGACGTTTGGCAAACGTGAAAGCAGCAATAAGTGCGAAAGTATTTGCAGCCACAGCAAAAAACCAGGTGAAAGTTGCCACATAGTCTACATTTGCATGGAGAACTGGGGCATTAAAAATTGTATGGAGAGTGCGGAACCAATAGAAGCTAAGGCCAAGTAAAAAAAGTGTTAGTCTCACATAAGCTGGATAACTGGCGTTTTCCATACTCACTCTCCTGAAAAATGCTCATTTACATGCTACTGGTCAATAGTTTACATCGAATCATACGCTACGAGTGATGTTGCGTTAAAACAAAAATAATAGAAATAATATGCTGCGAGTGATGCTTTCTGCTCCGAGTTTTCTTAACGTTGTTCATGACAACTGATCAGATTGTTGAACTATCAGCCTAGCATAGCTCTTGTGCCCAGGCAAAGGTGGAAATGTTTCTTGACTAAGTACATCAGCGCTCTGGTTAGAGCTTAGAGGGTTGCGACTTACGGTTTGCTTTGCATGCTGAAGTTCTTATTACAGTGGCTAATCTAATGGAGAGGAATGATCATGAAAAAAAATAGATCAGAAGTAGAAGAAAATGGTAACGAGATTGGTATCTCCCGTCGTTCATTCATAGTAGGAGCGGGGGTGCTTGGAACCGGTGCAGCTGTGAGCCTTGTTGGTTGCGGCACGAGTTCGGGCGACAGCTTATCATCTGATGCAGGAGCCACATCACCAGTCCAATCTGAAGTGGTCGATGTCTGGGCACTTGAAGAGGTAGGAGAGCCTACAGAAACGATTACGGCAGAGCTTGTCATAATCGGAGGCGGTGGAACAGGGCTTGCAGCTGCGGTGCAAAGTGCCGAGCTGGGGCTTAAGCCTCTTGTAGTAGAAAAACTTGGTGCTTGTGGAGGCTCATTTGTAGGAGTAGAGTACATAAACGCCGTTGGTGGCAAATATCAACGAGAAGCTGGAGTAGAGGATTCAGTGCAAGAAATCATGAAAGATCATCTTACTTACCACCACTGGATTACCAGTAAAGAACTCGTTGAGAGTTTCTATCCTAATGCGGCACCCACAGTTGAGTGGCTTGAAAGTTATGGTGTGAAGTTTGATGGCGCAGGAGGAGGTAAGATGCGAGCGGTGCTATTTGCACATGAAGGCCAGGAGATGCGAGGTGCTCACTATGTTGAAGTCATGGGAAATAACGCTGAGAAAATGGGAGTAGAAGCCTTTTTCAACACCTGTGCACGAAAGATATTGGTAGAAGACGGCACAGTTACCGGCGTTATTGTTGAAGGTGAGGATGGTACTATTACTAAGATAGAGACTCCCGTGGTGTTGATAGCCACCGGAGGTTATTCCAATAATGCGGACTTCCTCAACGCGGTGTCATTCAATCACAATGAGAATATCCAGGCTCTTGGCATGGATTGCCGCCATGCCGATGGCATCAAGATGGCTGCAGATGCAGGAGCCCAAATGGCCGAGGCAATGGGCACGATCCAGTGGTGTGGCCCGGCAGTTAAGGGTGCGATCACAGCGAGTTGGCAAAATGACGCTTATGCTGCAGGCATCCAACCTACACTGTTTGTCAATCAAAATGCAGAGCGTTTTGTTCGTGAAGACCTCTTCAGGGAGAACTTTACATTCGGGGGTATATGCTTACGTAACCAGAAAAAGGCCTATAGTATCTTTACGGAAACAGATATGAAGAATTGGGAAGAGAACGGTGTCTATAGGGCGGTATTTGGATTTGCTCCGCTAGGAAAACCTCTGACGGAAGCCCGCGAAGTCCTGGTTGCCAGCGAAGGCTGTCATGTAGTTGACTCCATTGATGAGGCCGCGGAGGCAGTAGGTCTTGATCCTGCTACGCTTACAGCCACCGTTGAGAGATACAACGAGCTGTGCGCAGCTGCTGTTGCAGCAGATCCGGATGATGTTACCGCAGACGCTGATATGGGCAAAAAAGCCCAGTACATGCATCCTGTCTCCGAAGGACCCTACTATATCTGCGAGGTAAACAATGGCTTTTTCGCAACTCATGGTGGCATGAAGGTCAATGCCAAGATGGAAGTTCTCGATCTGGAAGATAATGCAATCCATGGTCTTTATGCAGGCGGAAATGACGCGGGTGGTATTCAGGGAGATACCTATGATGTCATGTATGCAGGTGGTTCGACCTCCGGATGGGCTGTTAATACAGGTAGGAATGCTGCTAAGGCGATCAATGAGTATCTGAACGCTTAAGGTCAACTCTTATTTGAAAAAAACTCCTGGGATTGACCGCTGGACGTAGGTCATCCCAGGAGTCTTGCGCTGTTCTTCTAGCTGAGCATCTTTCATATTGACGGAGATTCTAAAGCCCCTCTGCAAAAAGAATCGCTGTTTTAACTATCGTTGCTTCTCCGCATGAGTGAGTCTGGTATCATCGAGACATGGCATTCGTACACCTTCATAACCATACTGAATACTCTCTCCTCGACGGTCAGACCAAGGTAACCGAGATGGCACGCCAGGCTCGTGACTTTGGCATGGAAGCTCTTGCTATCACCGACCATGGTTAGATGTTAGGTGTCCCTGCTTGTGTGGATGCGTGTAAAAAGGAGGGCATCAAGCCTATCATCGGATGTGAGGTCTATTTCACTCCCGATGAGACCTTGAGCCGTGATCGTAAGCCTGAGCTTTACCATCTGCTCTTACTGGCCAAGAATCTGGAAGGTTATCAAAACCTCCTTAAGATCTGTTCCGAGGCTGCGGTAGAAAACTTCTACTACAAGCCTCGAGTGACTCTCCCCATGCTCAAAGAGCATGGAAAAGGACTTATAGGCACCAGTGCCTGTTTAGTGGGTATCATCCCTCAGATGCTCATCTTGAACAGAAACGATGATGCGAGGAAGTGGACGGAGGATCTTGCCTCCGCCTTTGAACCCGGAGACTTTTACCTGGAGCTCCAAAATCAGGGCATGACCATCTCTGACGGTGGCTTAACGCAGACCGAGCTCAATCATCTCTTGAATAATCTTGCCAGTGAGATGGGTATCAAGACCGTTGCTACCAACGACATCCATTACTTAAAACAGTCCGACAGTGTAGCTCAGGACTATATGCTCTGTATTCAGACAGGATCGCGAGTCAGCGAAGAAGACCGCCTGCGTTTTGACTGCGATCAGTTCTATATGAAGTCAGAGGCAGAGATGCGCAGTGCTCTCACTGAATTCGCTGAGGCCTGTGATACCACCGCAGAGATATCAGAAAAGTGCAACGTTGAGCTTCCTGATGAGTATGTGTTACCAGAGGTTGAGCTTCCCGCAGGAGAGACCAATGACAGCCTGCTTGCCAAGCAGGCCCTCGCCGGGCTTGAAGAACGTTATGGATGTCCTCTGCCGCCAGAAGTACTTGAGCGCTATGAATATGAGCACTCTATCATCTGCTCGCAGGGGTTTCCCGCATACTTCCTCGTCGTTGCTGAATTTGTGGACTGGGCTAAGAAGAACGGTGTGGGGGTGGGGCCGGGGCGCGGGTCTGCGGCAGGCTCCATCATAAGCTATGCCCTCGGCATCACTTCACTTGACCCGCTCTCAAACGGGCTCATGTTTGAACGCTTCCTGTCACCTGAGCGCGTAGAAATGCCTGATATAGACATAGACTTTGACGAAGAAGGACGCTTCAGGGTCATTGAACACTTACGTGAGCTCTATGGGCCGGAAAAGGTGGCGCATGTAATAACCTACTCAACCATGAAGGCAAAGGCGGCTGTTAACGACGCTGCTCGCATTCTAGATAAGCCAATAGCCCTTGCCCAGAAGATTTCCAAGACCATTCAGGGCGGTCCGGT
>JAVBUQ010000075.1:0-21400 GCA_031555185.1 Coriobacteriales bacterium | reverse complement strand
CTTACCGAGCTTACCAACCTTGCTCATCTGGTCGGGAGTAGCTACGGTCGCGTCAAAGTCGAGCATGCCTCCCTGAATCTGAGCCACCAGGTCATCAGAGCCAACGATGTCGGCTCCGGCTTCTTCTGCCTCGCGCGCTTTGTCACTCTCGGCAAAGACAGCTACGCGTACTTCCTTGCCCGTGCCGTTGGGCAGCGAGATCGACCCGCGTACCTGCTGGTCGGCCTGACGGGTGTCAATGCCCAAACGAATATGGACCTCGACTGTCTCGTCAAACTTTGCGCTCGCAACCTCCTTGAGCAAGCGGGCAGCCGCCATGGGAGCATAGTGCTTCTCACGGTCGATCTTCTCAATCTGGTTTTTACGTGCTTTACTGATCTTTGGCATGATGGTTCCTCTCTCTAAGGGTCAGTGGTCTGCGAGTCATGCCGACTCTTCCACAGCTTCGCAAACTTTGCAACGTTGTGCGTTAGCCTGAAACGCTGAAGCTACGCACGATTTACTACGCTTCCTTTCCTCAAAAATCAACCGTTTGCGCATAAGCGATTTTTGAGAGCCCATTTCTAACCATGGAGCCTGGTCTTGAAACTAACTGCATTTCTCTACGTGAGCGAGAATCGGGTTTTGCTTGAAGGGTAAGGTGTCTGTCAGATTAAGCTCAGGCCACTTACGACGAGGCTTCAACAAATTCTTCTGTCTCAGCTTCCTCGACAGCCTCGTCAATCTGCTGCTGCATGATAACCGGGCCTTTTTTCTTTGCTTTGTAGACGCCCGTATCGGCTATGCCCTGGATGCGCACACCCATGGAGCGAGCCGTGCCTTGAACGACCTTCATGGCTGCCTCAATGTCGTTGGCGTTAAGGTCGGGCATCTTTATCTCGGCAATGGAACGCAGTTGCTCCTGCGAAAGCTCGCCCACCTTTTCAAGATGTGGCACGCCAGAGCCACCCTCAAGGCCTAAAGCTTCCTTGATGAGAATGGCGGCTGGCGGAGTCTTTGTTATGAAGTCAAAGGACTTGTCTTCATAAACCGTGATCTCAACAGGAATGATGGTATTGCCTTTGTCCTGTGTAGCCGCATTAAAGGCCTGACAGAATTGCATGATGTTGACGCCTTTGGCGCCAAGGGCAGGGCCTACAGGCGGTGCCGGTGTAGCGCCACCTGCCGGAATCTGTAGTTTTATATAACCTGCTACCGGTTTCTTTGGAGCCATGTTCGCTCTCCTCTGATCTTTTCTTCTTTTCTGTTGGGAACGATACTCAACAGAACATGTCTTTACTTGTTATCAATGCCTGTTATCAAAATCGGTGAGAAGCTCCCCGTCCACCAGGGACACCGATAGTGTTTTCATTTTCTTTACTATAACCTCGTGACCTGGTCATAGCTCAACTCAACAGGTGTCTCGCGTCCAAAAATGGATACAAGGACCTTGATCTTGCCTGCCTCCGGGTTTACCTCGGAGATCGTGCCATCAAATTCTGCCAGCGCTCCGGAAGTGACCTTAACACTCATACCCACACTCAGACTTGAAGAAGTCTTCTTGGGGGCAGCAGGGTCGGCATGTTTCATGATCTTGTTATACTCCTCACGTGAAAGCGGTGAGGGTTTGCCCTGCGCACCAACAAAGCCGGTAACGCCAGGTGTATTGCGCACAACATTCCAAGAAGCATCATCAAGCTCCATGCGCACCAGCACATAACCCGGGAAGATCTTCTTGTCAGAGGTGACCCTGCGGCCGCCCTCCTTTATCTCGACCACTTCTTCTGAGGGGATCTGAATATCGAATATCTTTCCCTCGACACCCAAAGCCTCAACACGGTGCTCGATATTGCGTTTTACTTTATTCTCGTAGCCGCTATACGTATGCAGCACATACCACTTCTTAGCCATGGTGTTATTCACCACCATCTATTCCTGTACCTGAATCCACTGCACTGGCATCCAGTGCGCTTGCGTCTATTGAACCTGCATCAACCGCAGCCGATGGGTCGGGAGCAAGACTACCGTAGAGATTAAGGAGTTGGACCATAACAAAGTCGATAATAAAAATGAGGATTCCAAAAAAGAGGAGTGCCACAATGACGATAATCGTCATATTGAGAACCTCGCTCCTGGTAGGCCAGGTGGTTCTCTTGATCTCAAGACGGACCTGTTTGAGATACTCGATAAAACGACGGAAGATACTAGGCTTTTTTGCAGCCTTCTTAGGGTCTTTGGCTCGTGCCTGAGACTTGACAACCGCCTTCTCCTTGCCTTTTCCGGAGCTGTTGGCTTCCTTCCTGGGCTTGGAAACAGGCTGCTCTTCTACAGCCTCTGTCTCAACATCTACGTCCTGGATGTTATCGGCAGCAGCTGGAGAAGCGGCCGGTTTTGGTCTATTGGCTTTTTTCTTTTTCTTATGCGCCATCGTCTTCCCGTCGATAATGCTGAGCTTGGCAGGTGCTTGGCAGGTGTCTGGCAGGCCAGGAGGGACTCGAACCCCCAACAAACGGTTTTGGAGACCGCCGCTCTACCAATTGGAGCTACTGGCCTATGCCTGTTTTACCTGGTTTCCTTGTGCAAGGTATGCCCCTTGCACCATTTGCAGTACTTCTTGTACTCGATGCGCTCAGGGTTATTTTGCTTATTCTTCTTAGTCGTATAGTTTCGACGCTTGCAGTCTTCGCAAGCTAGCGTCACTAGTGTTCGCATGGAACCTCCTACAGTACCTTTTGCTTCTGATTACCTACTCTTGTCTTAACTGTTAGTGCATGGTCACACAGGTGAATTCGTTGCTCCAATAACAGTCCACCGGGCTGTTATCTCAGTGCCATGATGGGCTCTTGCCACGCCACAGGGAGCGGCATGGATGCGCACATGGCTGACTTACATGACCTTCAATCGGTAATCAGTCCTGAAGCGCATTTTGTCGGGCAGCCACCTCAGGCGACTGCCCGACAAACAGATACAAAATCTACTTGATGATCTTCGTTACACGTCCGGAGCCTACCGTGCGGCCACCCTCGCGGATAGCAAAACGCAGGCCCTCTTCCATGGCGATAGGGGCAATAAGCTCACCGGTGATAAGAACGTTGTCGCCCGGCATGACCATCTCAGTGCCGGAAGGCAGGTGCGCAACACCGGTAACATCGGTGGTGCGGACGTAGAACTGCGGGCGATAGCCATCAAAGAACGGGGTGTGGCGGCCACCTTCATCCTTTGTGAGGATGTAGACCTGACCCTCAAAATCGGTGTGAGGAGTAACGCTACCGGGCTTGCAGAGAACCTGTCCACGAATGATCTCCTCGCGCTTGATACCGCGAAGCAGAATACCTACGTTGTCGCCAGCCTCACCCTCGTCAAGGATCTTACGGAACATCTCAACACCGGTGCAGACCGTCTTCTGGGTCTCCTTGATGCCGATGATCTCAACCTCGTCATTAATGTGGATGATGCCGCGCTCAATACGACCGGTAGCAACAGTGCCACGACCGGTGATAGTAAAGACATCCTCAACTGCCATGAGGAAGGGTTTGGCGTTGTCACGCTCGGGGGTGGGAATATACTCATCAACGGCAGCGATGAGATCCCAGATGGCCTGCTGTGCGTCGGCATCGCCCTCAAGAGCCTTGAGCGCAGAGCCGCGGATGACAGGGGTGTCGTCGCCGGGGAAGTCATAGTTTGAGAGCAGCTCACGAACTTCCATCTCTACGAGTTCAAGCAGCTCCTCATCGTCAACCATGTCGCATTTGTTGAGGAATACTACGATGTAGTCAACGCCTACCTGGTTGGCGAGCAGGATGTGCTCGCGGGTCTGGGCCATAGGACCATCGGTAGCGGCGATAACAAGGATGGCGCCGTCCATCTGTGCAGCACCGGTGATCATGTTCTTGACATAGTCGGCGTGGCCGGGGCAGTCAACGTGTGCATAGTGGCGAGTCTCGGACTCATACTCGATATGAGCAATGGAGATGGTAATGCCACGCTCACGCTCCTCCGGAGCCTTGTCGATTTGTTCGAAAGCCGTATAATCAGCCAGACCTTTTTCGCTCAAGGTCTTGGAAATAGCGGCAGTCAGGGTTGTCTTACCGTGGTCAACATGGCCAATAGTACCAATGTTAACGTGCGGCTTCGTACGTTCAAACTTCTCTTTTGCCATTTAGAACCTCCTTAATCAGGCGCATAACGCGCTTTTGGTTGATGCCCTTTGCATCAATCGAGCGCGCCTGCGCGCGCAATTTGCTTTGGTAGCGGTGACTGGATTTGAACCAGTGACGCCACGGGTATGAACCGTGTGCTCTGACCAACTGAGCTACACCGCCCTTTTAACTTGTCTATCCGCCCTCTGGCTGCGATGGCTGCGTTGTGCTTCTCGGCCACGTATTCAGATACGCTGCCTGCGATGCTCGCTTGCCTCCTTGCCAAAGGCCACATATCCTCTGTTAAAAGCAGTCTTTGTCAGACTCCACTTCAACCATACTGTCAAAGTCTTGCCTGCTACATTGCTGCTCCTTTCCCCACAAATCATGCGCTTCTCGGATGCCACGGTGCTATGCTGAAAGCAGAGCGCCGAACTCCTGAATGTCAAGGCCTTTAGAGCAAGGCGTGCCTGGACATGAGATGAAGCAATTTGCGGGGCTCCAGATGCAGTATCTGGAAGTCTCAACATCGTAAAACGATGGTTCAACACATTTGTATCGCTGGAGCCCACAACCGGACTTGAACCGGTGACCTCTTCCTTACCAAGGAAGTGCTCTACCGTCTGAGCTATGTGGGCCTCTTTACCGTACGCTTCGCTCTGCTTTGACCCGTATGGCCAGAACTGCACGGGCAAGGCGACGGCTCCTCTTGCCCACGACGGACACTCGCTACA
Source organism: Coriobacteriales bacterium (assembly GCA_031555185.1). Taxonomy (GTDB): domain Bacteria; phylum Actinomycetota; class Coriobacteriia; order Coriobacteriales; family UBA8131; genus WQXH01. The sequence continues at coordinate 16,548 of JAVBUQ010000075.1, read as the reverse complement.
CTCTCTCGCCATAATGCTACGTCGAAGGCAGAGTATTATGCCACGAAATAGCAAGGCCTCCTGGACGGAACGTGTCTTGATACGCTTTGATCCGTCGCGAGTGCCCCGAGTATCCAACCTGGGATACCACATCGCTACTGCGATGTAAGAGTACACATGTCTTGCTTAAAAACCGAATACATGGTGGGGGCGCGTGGATTCGAACCACGGTAGGCATAGCCAATGGGTTTACAGCCCATCCCCTTTAGCCACTCGGGCACACCCCCATCGTCGCGGCACACTTTGCTCAGCTCCACTTTAGCCTGAAACGCTAAAGCCGCGCCCGCTTTGTTGCCGCTTATCTCCCCAAAGACTTATGCGTGAGACGCATAGGCAGTTTTGGGAGCCCCAGAAATCAAACCTGGAGCTTCAGTACACAAAACTCATGTGCACGTGAAAGTAACGTACATATTCGGTGTGGTGCTTCAAGGTAACTCAAAGTAACTCTGTGCGCTTGTCAAGTTGCGTGCTTACGCACACAGGTCCACCTGCGTGCAGCCTATGAATAGTACTTGAAAATAGCCCTATGGTCAATGTTTTTTCTCTCACACACGCCACCGGGCGTACCCAGCGTACCTACGGTATTACAGCCCTCCTCTGAGGCAGTGAGGTCTGTATTCCTGCAGCTACCCGCTAAAGCAGCGTCTCCTGCACATACTTGGCCCAGTACTCCTCGAATGAGCCAATAGTATTATCGTGCATAAAGCGTGACACGTCTGTTCCGACATAGCGAATATGCCATGGCTCACTGGTATAAAGGGTCATAGTAGCATTTTCTTCGGTGTAACGAACAATAAATCCATATCGGTAGGCATTATCTGCAAGCCAGCGTGCTTCAGCAGAGCCGCTGAACCGGGAATCCGGAGGGTCAAAATCAATGGTCCAGCCCGTTTGATGCTCGCTGAATCCAGGACGGGCGCTTTGGGTATCTGTCAGTTCCATTCCGTCTGAATAGACGTACTCGTTGTACAGGCCTTCCTGATATGCAGCACTTCTATACCCGGAGCAGAGCATGAGATGTACTCCATCGGCTTGCGACTCAGCAAGAAGAGCGTCCAGTGGACCTTTCATCTCTGATCTGATCTGTATTGGTCCATAATCGATAAGATCTGTTGGCTGATAGTCATAGGGCAGTGAGTGGTGTTTGTTAACCAGAACCAGGAGTGAGCTTGGATCAGGAACCTGTGTCGAGAATTCGTAGGCTGCTCTATCCAGGTCAAGGTTAACGCACATCACGACCTGCTCGGACGACAGGGCAGGGTTTGCGTCCTGATAGTCGAGATAACGCTCATTGCGCTCCTCTTGATAGAATGAGTACTCCGAAAAGGCCATAAGAGCTTCATCCTCAGTTACTGTGGGCAAAGCTTCCTCCTCCGTGCTGTCAGCACCAGCTGACGCATTGTTTCCTGACGCCTGGTCATCGCTCAGCCTGAACAAGCCGCTGAAAGCAAGAATGACCACTACTGCAATTGCCACTGTCGCAATAAGCAGCAGAAGAGCCTGTTGCCGGGTGATCTGACTCCGCTTTTTAAGTGGATTTTTCCACTGAGGATGTCTGTGCTGCTCAAGCCGTCCCCCTTCGGCTTTTCGCTTTTGCTGTCTCTTGGAAACTCTCACTAAACCCAGTTGCTGTAGTTTGTGCTATCCAATGGAATGATGATCCAGGATAAGAGATACAGAGGGACAATAACGTACCAACAGAGCACAGCCAAAACAATAGCTATTACCCGCACCAAAGCTGGATCAGCACCGAGATATTCTGCGATACCTCCACAGACGCCCCCGATCTTTTTATTTCGCACCGATCGATAGAGCTTTCGGTCAACAGGCAAAACCAGATTGCCTTTGCGTGCTACAAGTAAAAGAGCAACTCCTCCAACAATGATCACACCAGGCCAGAGGATGCCAAGGACCAGAGAAACAATACGCCAGATGTCCGAGTACCAGGTACCCAACAGTCGCTCGGCTAATTGCCACAGGCCAAAGACCACCAGGAGAATACCTATGGCCATGGCAACAGTGGAGGCACTCACCTTGTTATCGGTGGACCTGTTGTTTCTGGTGGGTTTTTTATCTCCGCTATCTGCCATGATATTCCGCCTATTCTCCAACAAAGGGGAGGTCGGAGAGAAACTCGTGTATACCGTCGGTGTCTATGACAAACGGCACCGTACCCAGGCTTGACCAGTCAAGACCTCCATAAAACCAAAGGCCAAGCAGGATCGTTGCAGAAAGCACAAGGGAGCTGATGAGCGAGAGCGTGCTGCTCTTACGAGCGCTGCCAATGATCGCAAGCCCTGCCACCACTAAAAGCACCGGCCAGAGGGCAGAAAACGCCTCAATAAATACTCGTGTCTGAATAATCTGAAGCATCCAGGCAAGGATCGCCAATCCAACAGTTATAAGCACGATGGAATTACCAGCGCGCTCCAAAGACCACCCGCGATGTCCGGGAGTGAACAGGCACACCACCCCCACCACAATTATGACGATCGGCCAGAAACGCCAGACAGAGATATGGATGAAGTTGCAGAGCAACGTGATGATACCCACACCGATGAGTATTGCGCCCACAACAAGTATTGCCGAAGAATGATTCCTGGCAGTCGCGGCAACGCTGGCAGCACGAGGCGCACTGTTTGCCGTGGCAGCACGAGGAGCACTGTTTGCCGTGGTAGCACGAGGCGCACTGTTTGCCGTGGCAGCACGAGGCGCGAAGACGCGTGTAGCAGGATCAGGCGGTGGCGGTTGACTCGCTGGGCTTGCCGAGACGGTAACATCAACAGGCTCGGGAATCGTTGCAGACGTACTCGTTGCAGACGTACTGTTTGAAGCTGCGCTGGAATAGATACGCTCGCAGTGCGTCTCAGTAGTCTCTGCCCGTGTATCAACGTATCCCTGAGCAATACCTGGATCAGGTGGAAGCACGATCATCAAGATGACATAGATAATCGCCGGAAACCCTAATCCGACAACAGTGAGCGCTACAGCTATGATGCGCACCAGCGTTGGATCAATGCCAAAATACTCGGCTATCCCTCCGCATACTCCGCTGATGACAGCGTCCGAACTTCTATACAGTCTTTTTCTATTCACCCTGCTCTACAATCAACTCTCTTGCCTGCCCGTTTACCGCCTGCATCCATGTAGCCAAACAACACGAGGATACTCCTCAAGACCCTCAGGGAGAAGGATCCCAAGGGACACGTCCTCCTTGAGCGGCGTTGTTAACTAAATAGAAAGGCGCCTGCTGCAGAACGCGCGGCGTGCGCCCGGTAAAACGCTGAGTAGCATGTTGATAGTACCCTGATATTTCTTGCCGTAGCATCCTTGTTGGCAGGACGTTACCGCACTTTGACTTTTATTGGATTCCCTGGTGAATTCTTAAGTGGGCTCTCAGGCTATCCGGTGGCAATGCCGGTTGTCTGAGGGTTGCAGTATCGCCTGCTCCTCAGTCTTTTTTGAGTGTCTCTTCAGCGGGCTCTTCTGGCTCCGACTCCTTTTTGACAACTCTAATCATAGTGATGCGGTTTTTACGGACATTCTGTACCGTAAACGTATAACCTTCTACTTCGAGCACTTCACCCTTTTGCGGCAGGGTGTCCAGTTCGTCCATCATCCAGCCTGCAACCGTCTCGTACCCCTCGCCCTCTGTGATGGGAAAGCCAAGCCCTATGGCATCCTCAACAGAAAGCCTGCCGTCTATCATCCAGACGCCATCGTTGAGTTGCGCACTGTACTCGGTACTGGAGTCATACTCATCGTCAATCTCTCCCACAATCTCCTCAACGATGTCTTCCATACTCACCAAACCCGCCGTTCCACCGTACTCGTCAACAACTATGGCCAGCTGTGTTTTGGCAATCTGCATCTCAGAGAGCAGGTGAAGGATGTTCTTGGTCTCGGGAACAAAGACGGCACCTCTCATGAATCGTTCGACCGACTCATCAAACACACCATCCATAAGTGGCTCCAGGAGGTCTTTGAACATCACTATACCCATGATCTTATCAGGCGAATCACCAATGACAGGCATACGACTGATGCCGGTCTTATGCATAAGCTCAACGACTTCGCCTATACCGAGGTTGTTCTCAACACAGACCATGTCCACACGTGGGGTCATTATCTCCGTGACTACCGTGTCGCCCAGGTCAAAGATCTCCGTTATCATGCGCTTTTCCTCTTCGAGCAGACTATCCTGCTCGCTCACCATGATCTTTATCTCTTCCTCAACAAGCTCACTGGGGTCCTCCTGCTTTTCCACGCGGAATATACGTGCCAGGAGCCCGGTGGACGCAGCCAGGAAGGAAACGAGCGGCGAGAGGATCTTTTCGATAACGCTGATAGGGCCGCTCACCCTCATAGCGGTGTTCTCAGACTTTGAAAGAGCAATTCGCCTGGGAAGCAGATCACCAAAGATGAGCGTTACATAACTCACCAGGAGGATGATGACAACAACCGAAAGAACCGGTGCTATCATGTCAAGCCAACTCACATTAAAGCTCGACAGCCAGGCGCTCAGGTGCCCGGAAAATGAGATGGCCGCAAAGGCTGAAGCAAAAAAACTCACCAGCGTAATGGCAACCTGAACCGTAGCCAGCAGACGATCAGAGTTTTGCGCCAGCCTCAGGGCGCGAGCTGCCCTTTTGGAATAACCGGGGTCTTCGCCGTCTATATAGTGCTGGAGAATACCCCGTCGCGCATGGAGCAAGGCCAACTCGCTCATGGCAAAAAAGCCATTGATGAGAATCAATATGATGACAACAGATACATTTATCGCAACTTCCATGCCCGATGCCTTCCGGGACCCCGGTCTAGGACAGATAGGTCCGCAGTGTGGCTAACACCTCTTCCAAAACAATAGGCTTACCCATATGATCGTTCATTCCGGCTTCCAAACACTTTTCAATGTCTTCCCTGAACACATTGGCAGTCATGGCAACAATGGGAATCTCCCGTGCCCGCGAAACATCAAGCATGCGTATCCGACGTGTTGCCTCAATCCCATCCATCTCGGGCATCTGTACATCCATGAAGATCATGTCGTAACGTTCCGGATCCGCACTAAAGGCTTCTACTGCTTCAAAACCGTTCTCGGCCGTATCAATAATAAGATGTGTTGGCTCCAGCAGCGCAGAGACGATCTCTCGATTGACCTCAACATCCTCAGCCAAAAGAATAACATGGCCGCTGAAGTCGTCCATCTGAGTTGCAGTTTCTTTCTGGTCGTCGGCGGTTTGATCGTTGCCTTCGATGGTTTCACCGGCCAATCCACCCTCAAGACCCTCAAAGGTAAAAGAGAAGACCGAGCCTGTTCCCGGCTCCGACTCTACCCATATACAACCATGCATCATCTCTACCAGTTGTTTGGAGATAGCAAGGCCTAAACCCGTGCCGCCATACTTGCGTGAGGTAGAGCTTTCGGCCTGCTGGAAGGAGGTAAAGAGCCGTGTCTGTTGCTCAGCGCTGATGCCAATGCCGGTATCGGCAACATCTATCTGAATGGTATAGATGCCCTTCTCCTCTTTCAGCAGCCTGGCATCCAATCGTACCGTGCCTCCCTCGGGAGTGAACTTTGAAGCATTGGAAAGGAGATTGGTAATAACTTGCGTAAGTCGTTGGTCATCACCGGTGAGGTTTTTTGGGATAGCAGGGTCGGCATGCACTTTAAAGTCAATATCCTTCTCGTCCATCTTGTAGCTGATGACGGTTATTGTTCGTTGCAACAGCTTCTCAAAGTCAAAACTTACCTGAGCAAGCTCAAGCTTATTAGCCTCGATTTTGCTCATATCCAGGATATCGTTAATGATACCGAGCAGGTGAGCAGAGGCCTCCTCGATCCTCTCAAAACAGTAATCCTTTCGCTCTGTTTCATTGGTGTCGAGACCAATGGACGTCATGCCGATAATGGCATTCATAGGCGTACGGATCTCATGACTCATATTAGAAAGGAAGTCGCTCTTGGCGCGTGTGCCAGCGAGCGCCTCTTCGCGCGCCTTGATAAGCAAAGCGGTGTTAGAAGCCCTTTCAAAAGCCGAAGTGATAATGTTGGTAAGCAGGGCAACAAGCTGCACGTCACTTGCCGTCCATGCGCGAGGCTGCACACACTCTTCAATACTCAATATGGCATCGTATTCGCCTTTCAGGTACAGTGGCACCCAGATAAAGGACTTGACGTTGACAATCTCCATCACGTTATAACGTACATCTGAGGTAATGTCATCAACCACAAGCGGCAGAACAGCAGCGTTTTCCGGCTGCCTGGCAGGAAAACTCTCTGCAATAAGTGGCCCGAGCCCTACCGTCTCCTTAGGGGTATGCGGTGCGTCTTTACTCATCCAGATATTAAGTACGGTACTGGTGCCATCTTCTCCTGCCAGAGAAGAAAGCAGGATGCGCGTCACACCCATAAAGCGGCCGATCATACCTAGTGCGTTATCAATAAGTATGGAGGGGTCTTCCGTAGAGACAAACGTGCGCGAAAGCCTGCTCATCAACTCCTGCTGCTCCAGACGCCCCTGAAGCTCGTCTTCCGCGGCCCTGAGCTCTGCGATAGTCGCGTCCGAGCTCTCAAGCCGCTTGACCATATCATTGACGGTAGCCGCAAGATGCTCGACCTCGCGGTCGCGCTTGTAAGGCGTGAGGTCAATGGTCTCGCCATGAGTAACCGTCTCGATATCGCGATTCAAACGTTCGATTGGCCTGATAACAAAACCAGTAATGATCACATAGAGCAATACACCGAGAATGATCAGGGCAACACCGCCGGTGGCCAGGGAGAACAAAACCGGCGCTGTCTTGTAACCTGTCAACTCACTCTCCGGCATATAGACGACAACGGTCTCATCGCCCACTGTCAGGCTATTGGCGTAGACCTGTTCATCCCCATAGCTGAAGATAAAACCCTGGGCGCTTCCGCTGCGAGCATCTTCTATCCAGTCCCGGGAGCTCAGGTCTCTGCCCAGGAACTTGCTGGAACTATCGGCGATGACTCTGTTGTCAGCATCAATCACAAATGCTCCGCCGCTGCTGCCGATCATGAGATTCTCGATAACACTCTGAATATCCAGTCGTTCATGGAGCGTTGCGAGCGTCTGTGAAGATACGCCTACCTGAACGATACCAGGCTCGTCGAGACGGGTCACCCCCACATACTGAAACACGACACCGTCGATAGCGCGAGGCGTAGGTTCCTGCGCAAGTTCATAGCTTGGATCTGAGAGTATCTCCATGAAGGGGGCAGTCTGCTCGTTATCTGCAAACGACAATCCATAAAAGCTTGGTCTGTTGCCCCATCTTAGAACGCCCTCAGCATCTGTAACATGCACCTCTTCCACGTCAAGAAGCTGAGCAAGGTGGTCCATTTGAGTAGGACTTTCGAGCATGGTGGGGTCGAGCTGGATCAGCTGCGCCAGGGTGTGCGCAGTTGCCAGATTCTGCTCGTCAAATTGATCTTCGAAGAGTTGCTCCACCGCCGCACTCTGATTCATTTGGTTTTGGATGATGCCCAGGGTCTCCTGCATCTGAGAACTGACGACTGTGTCGGTGGTATTATTTATGGCTGTAGCGGATGCCAGTGAGATGCCAACAAACGCCGCCATCAGCATCACCAGCATCGGAATAATGACTTTTAGCCGCACACACTGGTCCTTACTATCAAAAGAGAATCCCTCTTTGCTCCCCAGGCGCAACGCTACTACCACAGCAGCACGGATACTGCGCCTTGTTCAGCATGATATTGTAGCACCAGTGTGTGGTTATCATCCGCTTCTTTGAGTTTCCCTTGAAATGGGTTTGAGACTCCTCTTTGGTGGCTTGATGCCCAGGAGACGGTGCCTCCGGTATCTTCGTGCCCTGGAGACTGCCTCGCTCTGTCTTATTCGGCGCTTATTTGTAATCCGTCCTCAAACCATCCGGTTGACACGCTGCCGTCGGCAAGAGTTACCGTGCCTTTGCCCGTCATCGAACCCGCCTGAAACTCTCCTTCATAACGCCATCCGCTGTTTGAGGCGTAGACTCCGTAGCCATCAGGCAGAGAATGAGAAAAGGTTCCTGTATAACTTCCCAGGGAGTCGCTATAGCTTCCTTCTCCCTCCATGCGCCCCTCAACGAAGGTACCCTCAAAGCGCCAGCCCAAAACGGTGCCATCTTCCAAAGTATCCTCGCCATTGAAGATGCCATAGCCGTTAAAACGATTACCTTCAAACCCTCCGTCATACACGCCACCGGCAGCAAAGACCACCTGTGCCGAGCCCACAAACTCCTCGGTCACAGGGTTATAGAGACCACTGATGCTGTTGCCCTTGGCATCCACCTCATTCTCTACTTCATAGGGTGGCGCCTGCCAGACTCCCAATGCAAAGCAGGCGAGGGACACCGTGAGCACCGCAACTAAAACGGCAATGAGTATGTTAACTGGCCGGCTTATTCCTGGCCTCCTCAAGTGCACCTACAACAACGTTTGTATAGATATCAATAGCCTCCTGGCCATTAAGATGGTAGCCATCCGATGCAAGCAGGTCGTCTCTGCCGCTGATGGCAACATTCCAATCCGCTATGGTCACAAAGGGATAGGTGCTGGGAAGTGTACGCAGCTGGGCGCTGAGCTCTTCCATGCTTCCATTGCCATAGGCAGTCACAAATACAAGCTTATGCCCCGGTGCAAGTCCTTCGCAGATTGCAACTGCACTTTCAAAAGAATCCGCATGAGCATTAGTGGCCAATGCGACGACCACATACTCTCCCAGTGTTCCACTTGCCTGCATGCCCTCTATGATACCGACGCCATTGACCATAGCCCTGCTTACCTCAGCGTCAACAACGGCACCGGTAAGACTTGTGATGGTGTCAGCAGGCAAAATGGTGACTGAATCGCCAATTACGGAGATAGTGCCAGGTTTTACCAACAGTCGTGGTTCTCCTCCCATGCTACCTCCCTGGCCTGTGTGCACAAGCGCCACATGTGAGTTAGCCATCTGGTGAAGGTCGATCTCAAGCAAGCCTACCTGATAGTCGGATTCTATGGCAGTTTTTGCAGGCGAAAAAACAAGCGCACAAACTGATGCGCTCACCAATACCACCGCAAGCGCAGCAAGAGCTACCCTGCTCTTCTTGAACAGAGGGTTCCCGACAGATTTGGCAACATGTCCATCTGGGGCAATGGGAGACGTGCCTACAGAGGCAGAAGCAGCGGAAGCAACAGAGGCGGAGGGGATTCGCTCAAGAGCGGCAGCCCTTCGCGAGGCTCTGTCTGAAGACGGGACAGGAGTACTGACCCGTCTGCTTGAGAATGGTCTTTCCACATACTTATAACAAAGGTGCGAAACAGCAAAGGTTGCCACTAAAGCGATAAGTGCGGTAACGATGTAGATCGGATCAGGTCCTATCTCCACCCTGCCAAAAAGCATCCTGGCCCATTCCAGAAAAATGATCAACAAAGGCCAATGGAAGAGGTAGATACTGTACGACCTGTCCGCCACATACTGTAATACCCGTGGCTCAGGACGCTTTTGCAATGCTTCCTGCGCCCCTCTTCCAACAAGGATAACAAGCGCTACAAAAAGCGAAGTGAGCAAAAGTCCCGTGTGGTATACGAGACGATTATCAAAAGGAAGAAGAAGTGCCATGGCCAGGATGCCGCCCAAGCTGAGCACCACCAGTCCTATGGCAAGCAAAGGAGGCAATTGTTCAAAAACAGCTACCAGTTTACTTCGCCCAAATCCTGCAAGCGCTCCTATTGCAGAACCTATGAGGATAGGGTACGCATGAGAGATAGTCGAGTAGTAGACAGCAGAAGGATCCTCTGTCCCCAGGAGCATTATCTGCATGGCTATAAACGAAGCAAGTGCCAGAACAAGAGCAAGAGCTGCCGCTACCTTGCGAGAGCGAGTTATGGATCTACGCCCTCCTCTGGTAGTGGTAATGCAAAGGGGCAACAGAATCGTAAGCAGGAGTCCCCATACCAGGTAATACTGCATTTCAATAGACAGTGTCCACGTGTGGACAAACAGATGGGGCAAGAGGGCGTTGGCATACGATCCGCCCGTGGAGATTTCGTAGAAGTTGGTAGTCCAGGAAAGCGCGGCAGCCACTTGCCTGGCAAGGTCTGCTCTGAAGTCTTCTGGAATCGTCAGGGTAAGAGGCAGGATGACCAACAACATCGCCAGAAGCGCTGGGAACAATCTGCGAAAACGCCGTTGATAGAAAGCAAGAAGGTCTACTTTGCCCTGCTTCCTGAATTCACTGATAAGGAGAGAGGTTATGAGATAACCCGAGAAGACAAAAAACACATCCACACCAATGAAACCACCGGGCATCAGCCAGGGAAAAAAGTGGTAGCCCAATACCAATACCACGCCATAAGCCCTGAGAAGCGAGAGCCACGAATAATGCGTGAGTGGCTTACGGGCTTGCTGCTCGTTCTCTTTGGTGTGCAGTGCGGATTCCTGTGTCATCGTAACTCTACAAAAGCGTTATGTTTTGGGTAACTGATGCTCACTTCGCCGCATCCAGTGGATAGAGCCTGTCCCAGAACTGCGAAGGCCTGTCAAACAAATAGTCCTGAAGAACAGAGTACTGACTGTTCTTCTCCAAAAAACCCGCGGAATCAAATGCCCTGCCACAGGCACTGCCCCACCGTGCCAGTATCCTGTTTTCCTCCGCCAGCTCGCTGCTCATGACCTTTGCATCCACCGTGCCATAAGGCATATAGGGCTGAACGTCGGGTACAGGCTCATACTCGGCACTGTCCGTATCAAAATGAGCACAGATGCTGCGTGAATCAGCCGTGGACTTTTTAAGGTAGGTATCATAATGGTCGGCAATGATGGACTGAGCCAGATCGGTAGTAAGCTCACCATGGTAGAGCTCTACCAGGTCGCCGAGACGCACAAAACGTGAGCCAGCACTCTGGCGGGTATCGGTATACCCACTGCCGTCCGTTTCAAAACTGAGAATACGGGTATCATCCACTCCATCAAAGCTAATAAAGCAGCCATCGGTAATCCTCTCATCGTTATAAAAGGAGAGACCCAGTTCGAGCTCCATGATCTGGTTGGTTTCCAGGTCTCCTACCAACCACGAAGAGGCAAGGCCACCATTGTTGCCCGCAACCATAACCTCTGTGAATTCATCGAGCGTCTCACAATACTGTGCAGCCAAACGGATGCGCAGGAATTCGGGGGCACCCTCCTCGCTATAGACGTTGAACCCTTTGATGAGCGTATTAGCAATGAGAAGGCTCTCTGTTGAGTAGACCTCTGCAGTAGAGCGAACAAATCCCGGTGCTGCCTGCATGGTAAAACGCTGTCCGTCTTTTGGTTTTACGTCAATCATCACATTGGAGAAGGTTGAGTCGGTGTACGCGGCAATCGTATTATGGGCAAGAATGAGAGTTCCGTCTTCAGTAGCAGCTCCGGTGGCCAGAAACGCGCTCGCCTGCTTCACGTACGCGCCGTTCAACACGTTATGAGTGAGGTTGGAGGTGGCAGCTACTCCGTTGCTGTTGGTAGGTGCACCAGTAAGAGCTTCTTGCTCTGAATACTGTAAAAGGGGTCCAGGTTCCTCATCGTCAGCCTCGCTGGACCCTGTCCCTTCATCCGTTGACTTGGTTTTTTCTCCACTTGTTTCCCCGGACTCCTGAGAAGCGCTTCCGGAAGAGGACGAGTCAGATGAGGTATCTTCTAAGCTGGAGCCCGATGGATCGCTGCCGGAAGAGGCGCTACCTGAGGAGCTGCTTTCGGAGTTTTGCGAGTCTGCCTCTCCTGTTGCTTCTTCCGTATCGCCGGCGTTTTCATCGGTAGCTTCCTCTGTCCCCGTATCTCTGGCTGCCTCCTCGGCCGCTCCCTCGATATTGCTGCCAGCGCCCACAGGATTCCAGAGACCTTGAGCAAGTTCTTGGTAATAGGATGCCTGCACCGTTGGGAACCAACTGTAGAGAAGCTCCTCCTGCCCGTTAAGAACCAGCAGATCCAGGTAGTCAAAGGTCGCACCACGTTCGGCGGCACCCTGTACCATACCCTCCAGTTCTGCCTTGAGCTCCTCATTTATTTTGTCTATCCACATGCGCTCAGCATTGGACTTGAAATACTGCCAGTCAATGGCATACAGCTCAGCGAGCATCGCAGAGTTGTAGTCAACACTGCGTTGGATATAGTCGGCCAGAAGCCAGCCATGCTGATAACCTCGTGTTGTTGGGTCCCCCTCAACATGCAGGTAGATCCACCCACGCTCCTCATAAAAGTAACCCTTTTTATCTTTGCTGTAGTAAGGCTCATCCCAGGTGCCATGGAATATCTCTATACCTTTATAGTCATCTCCCGTGCGAATCACATTGGTAAGCTCTACGGGAGCGGCATCTGTACGGGGTGGCTCAGGCTCCTCGAGTATACGGGAAAGTGATCCGCAGCCCGCTAGTAACACAGACGACGCAAGTGCTAAGGTGAGGACAACAGCAAGTATTCTTTTGCTGATTGTATTGGGTTTCATGCTTGTGGTTCCCATCTATCAGTGCGATTTTTACGCACATAACACTATACAAGATTTAGTGTCTCATACAGCAATGCAACTTATTGGTTAACCGAGATTACCTTGCTGACGGACAAAACCTGTTGGTCTGCAAAAGAATGCTATCGGGGAAACCCTCCCGGGCTGGCTCTGGCACACCTTCTCAGACAAGCCCCTTCCTGCGAGCCTTCCCTGGCAAGCCTCTTCCTGCGAGCCTTCCCTGGCAAGCTTTCTCCCGCGAGCCCTTTCAGACAAGCCCCTCCAATAAAACAGTGCACAGTATGATAAGGTTATCAGTCCCTCCAGTCGTTCACACACAATCTGAAGAATAGGGCGATCCTGACGATGACACCACCGATAAACACCTCTTACGCAATTGAGGCTATAAGCCTTGTCAAAAAGTTCAAGGCCTCAAAACGAGCAGCCGCAGAACGCACACAAAGCGGTAAGGGAGCTCTTGATGCCAGTGGCGTGATTACCGCAGTCAATGACCTGAGCTTTACGGTAAGACGGGGCGAGATCTATGGATTACTTGGGCCTAACGGCGCAGGCAAGACCACAACGATGCGTATGCTTGCCACCCTTATCAAGCCCACAAGCGGTGATGCACATGTTGCCGGGCAGAGCATCGTCTCTCGCCCCGAAGAGGTGCGCGCGTCTATAGGATTTCTCACGAGTGAGCTCAAATTGGAGGATTATTTTACTCCCAGCTATCTCTTTGACTTCTTTTCCACATTACATCGTGTGGGTCCGGATATATCCGCAGTGCGAAAGCAGCAGCTCTTTGAGCGTTTTGGCATCACGGAGTTTGCCAATACCAGAGTATCCATGCTCTCTACCGGCATGAAACAGAAGGCGTCCATTGCTATCTCGCTGGTGCATGACCCCAACCTGATCATCTTTGACGAGCCTACTAACGGCCTCGATGTCATCACGGCGCGGGTAGTTACCGATTATCTGCAGGAGCTCCGCGCATTGGGAAAGACGATCGTGCTCTCTACCCACATCTTCTCCTTAGCGGAAAAACTCTGCGACCGCATAGGCATCATCATGGACGGGCAGATGGTAGCAGAGGGAACACTACCTGAGATTGCAGTGGAGGTAGGCTTGGAAGAGGCTTTCTTTGCTATGTATGTTGCGCGTCATCCAGAAGAGGTGTTGCTATGAAAAGCGGCCTCCTTGCCATAATGCAAAAAGAACTCAAGCGCTTTTTTACCGACAGGCGCATGGTCTTTACCACTATCCTGCTGCCTGGTCTGTTGATCTATCTTATCTATTCCTTTATGGGCGATGCCCTCACCTCAAGTCTCACGGTTAGTAGCGACTATGAACCCAGGATCTATGCGGTCAACCTTCCCGATTCACTTGCCCCTGTCAGCGATGCTGCTGGCCTGGACTTTGAGCCTGTGAGCGATGACGAAGTCGAGGGTATCAAAGAGGATATTACTCACAAAACGGCTGACTTACTGGCGGTGTTTCCAGCCGATTTTGACTCAGAGATGGCTGCATCACTTACTGGTGAGAGCGCGGCACCTGAGGTTGACCTTTTCTATAATTCCACGCGTGTTGAATCGAGTACTGCTTATGGGATGATGCAATCGACTCTCTCTGCCTATAAGGAAACACTGCAACCCGCCTTTACGGTTAATGCTGGACAAGCGTTATACGATCTGGCCAGTGAGCAGGATGCAGCAGGATTCATGTTTGCCTCTCTCCTGCCCATGCTGTTGATGATCTTCCTCTACTCTGGCTGCATGAGCGTTGCGCCTGAATCCATTGCTGGAGAGAAGGAGCGCGGCACCATAGCGACGCTCCTGGTGACCCCGCTCAAACGCTGGGAACTTGCGCTGGGTAAGGTTGTAAGCCTTTGTATCATTGCGCTGCTTTCCGGGGCGTCGAGTTTTATCGGCGTCATGCTCTCGCTCCCTAAGTTGCTTCAGATTGAGGGGGCAGACGGAGGGGGGACTTCTCTGCTGGACACCAGTGTGTATGGAATGCAGGATTATCTGATGCTTCTGGCAGTCATCCTCTCCACCGTGGTCTTGTTTGTGGGTTTCATCAGCATAATCAGTGCCTTTGCGCGCTCTACCAAAGAAGCAAACGCCTTGGTTATACCTTTGATGATTGTGGTGATGTTGGTAGGTGCCACGGCCATGTTCCAGACGAGCTCAGAAACTAACCTGGTACTCTATCTGGTGCCGGTCTATAACAGCGTGCAGAGCCTGGTTTCTATATTTGGCTTTTCTGCCAATCCTGCGGCTATCGCTATCACGCTTGCGGTTAACTTTGCCGTCTCCGTAGCATGTGTCGTTGTTTTAAGCAGGATGTTTGGGAGCGAACGGATCATCTTCAGCAGATAGCCAGGATAATCGAACAACAGATAGGCAATTACCTGACATATCCCTCCGAGACAGGTGACACGCTCAATGCCATTCGGTAACCTTATGGCATACTTTGCGGTAGCTGCCAGGGCGCGCTGCTAAGCTTGTTCTACAGAAGAGCCCAGAGGTGTTGTATGGGGAGTATATCCTTTTAAGAACCCGTTAAGCTTTATACACTACACTACTGGCTCTGGTCAGTTTTTACTGTGCTTATGCCACTGCCTTGGTAGTGCCGCGTTGTCGATGGTGCTTCTTCGTCACTGTGCTGGCGGGAAGGCACAACTGGTTGGGCTCTGTGGGTCTGCTTGAGACTGTGTCAGTGACGTACCTTACAGGGCGCTCAGTCGGTATCGTAAAACCGGAACAGCAACTGACAATGCCCAACAGGTCACAAGAGATGTTTTGATGGAGAGCTACGTGGTTGAACTGCCTTATCATACTCTGAACAGACGGAGCTTTCTCCGTGGCTCAGCTGCAGTTGGAGCAGGACTGCTCTCCATGGGGATAGCAGGCTCCTCAGGTTGTGGTTATCAGATGGTTACCCCAGAGCAGGAAATACCTGGTGTCTGGACACCTGATTTCGATGCACCTCCTCCCTCTTCCCACCATCCGGCTCATGGGCATGGAAATCGGCCGGGAAGATCTGCGATCAGCGAGCTGAGCCTGGACGGTGTCAGGACCCGTTTATGCATTTTGAGCGATATTCATCTTTGTACCTATGATGATTATGCCGTAGACAAACTCAGTGTTGCATTCTCTACTCTGGGGTGGATGGCGCCTGGTATTAACGCCTTCTTCTTGCTCGGTGACGTCACCCTTAATGGCTATTCTGATGAGCTGCAACTCTTTGCCACACGGGCCGCAGAATATCTGCAGGCCCAGTTCTCGCCCGCTCCTCCCCTGCACCTGCTTATGGGTAACCATGATTATTGGGGTGGCAATCAAACGCAGTTTGAAAGTATCTTTGCACAACACGTTGCTGCCTCACTTTTTGTAGCTGAACAGAACACAAGAGCGTTGCTGGATGGCGTTACTATCATCAAGCTTAACGGTCCGGGAAGCTATGCAGTGGATGAGATGGATTACACGATTGCGTATGACTTTCTCGCCATGGCGTTGGAAGAGGCTGCCGTAAATCGTCCTGACGATGCCATCCTTGTCATGGCCCATGAGCCACCAAAGTATATGCAGCTGCCGGAAACATATGAATTTGGTAACTATGGGCAAGATACTTCCCGGGATATGATCAGGCTCATTGAGCAGTATCCCCAGTGCAGGATGTTCAGCGGTCACATACATAACCCTCTGGACATACCCGAGACTGTCAATAACGATCTTGGGTTTACCTCTATACATACCTCTACCGTAGGAAGCAGTTTCTTTATCAGAGGAGAGCTCGTGGAGGAGAATGAGAGCGGTTCTCAGGGACTGGTGCTTGATGTTATGCAAGACGGCACTCTTCTGCTGCATCGCCTCGATTTTTACGAGCAAGAGTACATTGACGAACCTCTGGAGATCTAGCTTAAAATCCGATGCCTGTGTTGCTTCTGTTTGGCCAAGAGTATCTGCTGGTGGCGGCTGGTCTCTGTTTGCGGTTGCGGTCACTCATAGTGTTGTTGTT
>JAVBUQ010000008.1:0-16777 GCA_031555185.1 Coriobacteriales bacterium | reverse complement strand
AGTATGAGGACTTGATACGTCCCCTTGCTGCAATTGTGATCCTCATGTGGCTGATCCTGCTCTGCATCCAACTACCCACATATCGTATTCTTCTTCCTATTAAAACCACAACATTGGCGTATTGTGAAAAACTCATTCCCTACGCTCTCTGCTCATTCACTACGGCACTTTTTATCTCGCTTGATATACCTGATTCCCTCAAGGAGTCGATCATCACGTATATGCCCGTTGCGTTCTTCCTCTTATTTGTAACAACCGTTGCCATCCTCATCCTTCATATCACACGGTACTACCCTAACCATCTTGGTGTCAGAGACGCATCTACGCAAGGCATCTCAAGAGCTGCACTCAAAGACCTTGGAAAGGCGGGTGGACTCACCGACAGAGAAATTGACGTGCTGTGCCTGGTTGCCAGAGGTTATAGTCGCCTCTATATAGAAAAAGTGCTCTGCATCTCAAAAGGAACAGCAAAAACCCATATTCACAGGATCTATCAGAAGTTACAGGTGGGGAGTCAAGATGAGCTTATCGAGCTTGTGCACTCAAAGAAAGAAATACCGGACCGCACGAAGACCGATACACCGTGGCTGCTGTGAATGCGTGATTTGTGCAGTGTGGCTCACGTACCCTCTTCAGAGCTTTCAATATCTACACAGCGATGGGAGATGGGGCTGAAGAAGCTTTTGCTGAGTGATGTCACGTGTGGGCAGTTGATAGGAGGCAACCCTCTCCTGTAGGATTCGTTCTGTCATACAGGCTAAGTCGGACTTCTCGTTTTCACCCGCAGAGCCAACGCCCCACTTGTTAAAAACAGAAGTCAGGTAAGTATCGCGCCTATAGGTTTCCATCGAACCCAAGCTGAGATAGCTTCCCTCAGTTTGCGCCTCAGAGATGAGACGGGGCAGATCAGGATCAATGATCGCTTCAACTCCTCGTAACATCCAGTTGGCATTACGTATCATCTCTTCGTCGAGGATTGCTTTCTGAAAGCTTCCGCAGGCAAAACCTGCCAGGAGACCAGGAGTACACCAGACCTCATCTACCTCGGTAAGGCCAAATGGTGTTAGAGCGGTGAGGAGTGACTCCATACCAGATTGGTAATCAACTGCGATTCCGTCGCTGTAGCCACCCATAAGCGAACAGGGTAGACCTAACAGCGTACAGAGTTCGTAGAAAAGGACTTGGATATACACGCTCTCGACACTGCCATAGTTTGGCTGCATCGATCGGACATTGCTTATGGTTGAGCAGTTATTAAAGGAGAGAGGATGTTCGGGAGACTTGAACTCTACAAATACAAGCCCTGCAAGGCTCAGGGCAAAGTCCTGAGTAACAACCCCCATAATACTCTCCGGACCGGTCAAGTATCCCAGCGTACACGGAATGATTGAGACGGCTTGCTTTTCGTCAATGGCAGCACGCAGGTTGTTCAGGCATTCTTTATCATAGGTCAAGGGAGGATTGGGACATATACCCTGAGACATCACAGGCTCATCCCACACATCATAGAATTCCCTTATAAGCCTGAAAGCCTTTCGAGCTGTGTTGTAGACATCACCCTTGTACGAAGTATTCGATGTTGCCCTCAAGCCAAGGCTGGGAACCTTATCGGAATACTTAAGCAGCATGGCTATCTGGACAATAAACTGATCTGGTGCATCGTTACCAACCGGGTCTGCGCAACCGGGATTGGAGTTT
The DNA here is from genome assembly GCA_031555185.1 of Coriobacteriales bacterium. GTDB lineage: Bacteria > Actinomycetota > Coriobacteriia > Coriobacteriales > UBA8131 > WQXH01. The sequence continues at coordinate 15,079 of JAVBUQ010000008.1, read as the reverse complement.
TCATACAGCCCCGATGTCTCATTGATCTGGTAGAGCCGTATAGCGTCTTCAATAGTGCAACGCCGGATCTTTCCTGAGGTTTCATCAAGGACAAAAGGCGCATTACTGAAGGGGGTAGATGCGGCAACGCGTTTTTGTGCGGAGGGCTCATACTTCTTCCTGGGAATGAGCTCAAGCGCTTCCTGCACCAGACGTTTGGGGATATACACTGTCTCACCCTCGACCTTCGCGCCTGCCTTCTTGAGGACGTCTCTGTCCTCTTCTGCCTCAAAACGGGTGCCAACTGTTTGGAGTATCTCAAGCGCCTGCTCATAAGCGGTTTGGAGCGTAGCGTTATCTATCAGCTGCTTCACAGAATTCCTCTTCACGATCAATCGGTATGATCAATGGAATATAGCACATTCGTACTGCCTTCTGCTGTTACCTGTACGGGCAGGTAACGCATGAATGCCGCAGTGAGAAGTTAAGGCTCTTGCTTACGACGTAAGCTTTGTGGGTAAGCAAGAATCATCAGAAAGCCAATACCTGCAAGTAGTGCACCTGTTATCAATAAACGAGAAGAAACGTCACCGGAGTCTGCAGACTCCGGTGCAGTAAACTGTACCTTTGCCCTGTCAAGCAAAGTTAAGGTGCTTCCCTGTAAGTGCTGGTAACCATCGAGCAAAGACCACTCTGCCGAAACGAGATGCGTATCATACGTTGCTTGCACCGTATAGTAGGCCAAAGCAATGTACTCAGAACTGTCATCAATCGTAACCACTTTGCCGGTGGTATCCGTACCTAAGAAGAGGTTATACCTGCCTGGAGGTAACGCTACTGCACCTGTGGCGGAATATGAATAGATGCCCGAGTTACTTTCGACCTCTGTAAAGGCAGTGCGGTATTCAGTGACATTATGTGTGCTCTCCAGCTCAATGTCATCAGCAATCAAAAAACTGAGAATGAGCCTCAGACATTCTGTGCTTCGCACACATGCCTGTTATTTGGTAGACTTTGCATCGATTACCTGCGCGCTCCCTGTGCAGGTTGATTGTGTGAGAGAATGGTTCGCAGAAATCAATGTTAAGGAGCTCTGTAGCTTCATGTTCTTACTGTTTCGCTGATACTCAAGTTCCACCGGCTGGCTTTAGCATGTCTGCGCTCTCAGCCAAAAACAGGGGATCGATGGGTGATACCCCAAAAAGGTGGGCTCGCTCTCAGAATCGATGAACTGAAAAAAGCATATTCGTTGTACATCATCAGGCTCTTAAGATGCACTGGATGGAGCAGAACCACATGATGATGTGACATACGGCAAGAATCACTCAGCCAAACATGAGGATATCTTTGCTGATAATCAAGGAGTACGGAAGCTATGAAAGACCAAAAAATACAAACTGAAACTGATGAACAAAAGCAGCAGGAATCTGTTGAAATTGCCTCTCTGGCAGAGAACAGTAAAAGCACTGCTGATACCAAGGTTCAATCTGGGCAACTGGTGAGTGCCTCTGGGCGCCCTCTTCCCAAGCGTTGGCTTGCCGTTATCGTGACCATCTGGGGTGGCCAGGCTATCTCGATGCTCACCAGTTATGCGGCCGGTTTTGCCGCTGTGTGGTATGTGACTGAGACGACCCTGAGCCCCTGGATGCTCTCCCTTTTGACTATCTGCTCCTTCCTGCCGCAAGGACTGTTGTCGCCCTTTGGAGGCGTGCTGGCAGACAAATTCAATAGACGGACCGTTATGATCGTAGCCGATCTGAGCGTAGGCGTTGTGTCGCTCATCCTCGGTGTACTTATTGTGCTTGGTAGGGCTTCTCTCACTTTGATAATGGTCATGGTGATCGCCCGCAGCGTTGCGCAAGCCTTTCATGGTCCAGCCATGATGGCTGCCATGCCCATGCTGGTCCCCGAAAAGCATCTTATGCGCATTAACACCCTTGATCAGCTGTTGATGAGTATATGCAGTATCGGTGCGCCAGCCTTTGGAATATTGCTTTATACCATGATTGGATTCCACTCCGTAATGTTCCTGGATTTTGCTGGTGCGCTCATTGCAGCGGGTGCTTTATTCCTGGTAAAGATTCCTACTGTGCATGATGCTTCGACTGAAGGACAACACGTACTGCATAACCTGGCAGATGGATGGCGGGCTCTTTCGGCAAGAAAAGGATTGGTTATCCTTATTCTGGGTATTACGCTGGGGATGATGGCGTTTGGACCTATCAGTGCCTTCTTCCCTCTGATGACAGCAGATTATTTTGGCGGCGACGGTTATATGGCCTCTCTTGTTGAGGGTATATTTGGCGTTGGTATGATCGTGGGATCAGGTATTCTTATGATATGGGGAGGCGGAAAACGCCTTGCAGGACTCATTGCCGTTGCGGCGGTAATCACGGGTATCTTTACGGCGGCATGCGGGCTGCTTTCGCCTGATATGTTCGTAGTATTCGTTGTATTAAGCGGTCTTATGGCAATAAGTTGCTCGTGGTTCAATGCGCCGATGATAACCCTGGTGCAGCGCAATGTTCCGGAAGAAAAGATGGGTCGTGCGCTTGGTTTTGTGACTGCTCTCATTGGAGTGGCATCGCCCATTGGGATCGCCATCGGAGGTGTGATAGCTGAGGGTTTCTCTCTCGGCAGCTTTACCTTTGCGGGCACGGGTATCGTACCGCTGTTCCTCTATCTGGGGATACTCATGATTGCGATGGGTATTGTGGTGTATTCATTTCGTTCGGTGCGTGAGCTTGATTCGGATTCCGTTGATTCCCACGAGCCCCTTTGATCATGCCCGAGGCATCCGCTCATACCAGTGCAGACGGCAGCCAATTCCGGGCAACAACTAGTGCCTCATGATGTTTATGGTGGTGCGGGGGTGCGTGCAATAAATTCAGTGCCGCCCGGCGATATACTCACCGGGCGGCACGCTGCCCAAAATGATGTCAAAATGGTGCCTGAGAAAAAGTTACCCAAGCCGTAGCCCCAGCTCTGGGACCTGGGCACCACAGGCCAAGGTCAACAACCAGATACCGCACCGTACAGACAAAGGCCACCACTGTGAAAAAGGCTACCGCTGTGACAAAGGCCATGTGAGTCAATCGTCCGGAAAGAGGGCTCAGTCGGTGACTTTGACCGTGACATTGAAGATCTTTCCTTCAAAACGACTGGTCTTCACGCTGTATTCCTCGGTAACCGGGGTTGCGTGCTGACAACCGACATCAGCAGTCTCATCAAACGACATCTGGTTGCCCATGGTATGCTCAATGCGGCCTTCCGCAACCTTCTCGTTATTCACATAGAGCTCGCCTTTGCCGCCTTTATTCCTTCCGCCCCCGTCATAGGTAAAGACAAAACGGAGCTGGTTCCGTTGGTCATTGAATGCTTTTGAGGAGCGGATGTAGTAGTGTTTCATCGCGAGCCAGTTATAGCAGAAGCAGGGCACGCCGTCCTTCACGTACAGGGAATAACCTCCAAAGCGTCCTCCCTGGGCAAACACGACTCCGTCGGTGCAACCAGGGCCCACCTCCACCTCGGCGCAGATCTCAAAGGAGCGATTCTTAAGCGAGAGAAAAGCTTGCTCGCCCAGATTTCCCATTCCCTCATATAAGGTGATCTCCTTGCGGTCTCCCATGATGGTAGGCCTTCCGACTCTTTCGGGATACCCCATGACATAACCGGTACGAGGGTCGATGGGGAAGACGTTGTACTTAAGGCCTTCTTCATAGAAGACCTTCTGCATCTCCTTGAGTTTCTCGGGGTATACCAAAGCGAGGTCGTTGGACATGCTGAAGTCCTCGTCAACATGATAAAGCTCCCAGGGCGCATCGGATGTCTTCTCATGCAGAGGTCCTGGCATCCAGGTGACCTTGTCTACAACACCGGCAAACCAGCCTTCATGGTAAACACCAAAATTACTGAAGACGGTAAAGTACTGTGTGGTACGTAGACCTTCCGCCTCTTTGTTGTCCATCGCGTACTTCATGCTGATGCCCTCCATGGGGCGCTGCTCAACTCCGTCCACAGTCTTGGGGATGGGGATGCCACAGAGCTCGTAGATCGTAGGGGCTATATCAATGACATGATGGAACTGCGAATGGACCTCGCCATTGGCCTGATACTTACTAGGGAAGTGGGCTACCATGGCATTACGCTGGCCGCCAAAGTTAGACGCGACGGTCTTGGCGTACTTGAAAGGCGAGTCCATGGCTATGGCCCAGCCTGCTGCATAGTGATTGTATGCCATCTCGGTGCCGAGCTTGTCCATATTCTCATAGATGAAGTCAAGGGGCTCATCTGCCTCATTGATCGTACTGTTCTCGTTGAATACCCCGGTCATTTTTCCTTCAGTGCTTGCGCCATTGTCACCGATGATGTAGAACACGATAGTATTATCAAGCTCATCCAATTCTTCAATTGCATCCAGGACGCGGCCGATCTGGTCGTCGGTATGACGGGCGAATCCCGCGTAGACTTCCATCTCTCGCGCGTATAGCTCTTTCTCCTTGTCTGAGAGGGTATCCCAGTCGGCGATAGCATCAGGTTTGTCAGCAAGTTTTGTGCCTTCTGGGATAATGCCCAGTTTGAGCATATTCCTGTAAGTGCGTTCTCTGATGACATCCCAACCTTCATCGTAAGCCCCCTTGAACATGTTGCGGTACTCTTCGGGAGCATGATGGGGGGCATGGGTGGCACCGGGGGCAAAGTAGGCAAAGAACGGTTTATCCGGGGTGAGTGATTTAAGTGATTTCATCCACAGTATGCACTGATCGGCCAGGTCTTCGGTAAGGTGATAGTTCTCTTTTTCGGGCACCTCGATACGATCAAGATTACTTACCAGCGCCGGACGGAACTGGTTGGTCTCGCCGGCAAGAAACCCATAGAACTTGTCAAATCCCGAGAACGTTGGCCAGTGATCAAAGGGGCCTGAAGTAGTTGTTTCCCAGACGGGTGTCTCATGGCATTTTCCAAACTGTGCAGTAGCATAGCCATTGTCCCTGAGCACGCGCGCCATAGGGGTTACCGTTTTGGGACGGGTAGACTGATTGCCGGGATAGCCTGTGCCGAGCTCGGTGATACAACCCATATTCACCGAATGATGGTTATAGCCGGAAAGCAACGCTGCCCGTGTGGGGGCGCACACGGCAGTGGTGTGAAAACGGTTGAAACGCATGCCATTCTCGGCTAAACGCTCTGCCGCAGGCATGGGGATGGGGCCGCCAAAGACACTGGACGCTCCATATCCAATATCATCCAGAAGCACGATAAGGACATTGGGTGCTCCTTCAGGCGGGGTCACCATAAAACGTGGGGGCATGGGCGGCTCCGCATCGTCCATGAACATGGTGGTGCAAGGTGCGTACTCCGGCTCATGGATTGGCAGGGAGGTGCGGTCGGGCACGAAGGGTACGTCTGGGTCTTGATACGCTTTCATATTCTCTCTCTTTCATCTCGTACTGCTTTTTTCCACTACTCAATTCATGTTGTTCTTTCTGCTCTCAACTCCTTTACTTCTCGTTATCTGGTGTGCTTGCCTCTGTCGACTCCTGGCCTGCTCCAGAGGGCTCTGCAGGTTTTTTATCTCGGGGTCCTTCGAGTGCCTCTTCAATTGTCTTTGTGATATGACCATCCACGGGCAGTCTGAGTTTTCGCATTTGGATATTGACTGGTTCGATCTGCCCGGCTATACGCCAGACCACCCCTGCCTTATCCAATTCTTCAAAGAGCTGGAGGAGGGCATCTGCCGCGGTAGCGTCTATATTATTGATACCGGAGGCATCAATAATCAGGGTCTGAGCCCGCTGCGCCTTGACTACTTTTTTTATACTGTCACAGAAGGTGGTGACGTTACCAAAGAATAACCGCGCACTAAAACGGTATATGACCGTCGCGTGAAGAGGGACGGCATCCTTATGCCTCGACAGGTCGAAAAAGCCCCTCCTCCCAGGCACCCTTCCAAGGAAGGCCTCCTTTGGTCTGGACATACGTATGATCACATCGATAAAGGAAAGCACCACGCCTATCAACACGCCAAACAACACACCTACTACCAGCACGCCAAGGGCCGATACGATCCAGATAATCGCTTCACGACGATTAAAACGCAGGAGGTTCTTTATTACCTTGACATCTACCACACTCAACAGTGCCCCAAATACGATACCTCCCAGCATAGGTTGCGGCATGTAATACAGCGCGCCGTCAAGAAACGCGACGACCAACACGACCACCACCACAGCCACCAGGGAGACCATTTTGGTCTTGCCATTGAACTCTTCGCTGGCTGCTGTTCTGGAGACAGACGAGCTGGTGGGAGAACACCCACTGAGTGATGCCATAAGGTTGGAGAGACCAAAGGCGGCTATCTCCCGGTTGCTGTTCAATGTGACGCCATCTCGTTGGGCAAAGCTGTTCGCGGACATGAGTGAGTCGGCAAAGATCACAATCGCCATGACGAGGCCTACGCCGATATAAGAGCTTAAAGAGGATGTGTGCAGCAAGTTGGGAAACTGGAGAGGAGGCAGCCCACCGGGTATCTCGCCAACTATAGACACACCATATTGATCCAGCCCAAAGAGGAAGGTGCAGAGCGTACCAAGCGCCATTACCGCCAAGACGGTAGGAAACCTTGAAAAGAAGCGTCGCCCGATAAGAAGTAAGGCAATGGTAATGACCCCAATGAGGAGTGAAGGCCAGTTTACTGAGCCCAGCTGGGCAAAGAGTGAGCCCAGGGTCTCAAGGGCGCTTCCGCCCTCGCTTGGTATACCCATCAGCTTTGGCAGCTGTCCAATCAATATCGAGAGGGCGGTCCCTGATATAAATCCGCTCATCACGGGCATGGATATATACTCAGCAAACCTGCCCAGTCTGAGCGCGGCAAACGCAAAAAGGAATACTGCGGTAAAAAATGACAGGACCGCTGCGGCACCCACCGCATCTTGAGACCCTGCCGCAAAACCCATCGCCGCTAGAAAAGAACCGGTGAGAGCACTGGCAGAGGCATCCATGCCAAAGATCAGCCTGCGAGAGCTTGCCAGTACCGCGTAACCTAAGACTGGCAGAATTGAAGCATAGAGGCCATAAATCGGCGGAAGCCCAGCGACACCGGCATACCCCATGGCAACCGGAATGGTCAACGCCGCAACGATCAGTCCTGCAAGAACGTCATGCTTGAAGGTGCTGAGGTGATAACCTTTTATGATGTCTTTGGCCCGCTCTAGTGCACGCATGGCAGCTTGGCCGTAAGATCCATCAGAACGCCTTCCCAATCATATTCAACCCGATCATAAGAAGAAGGAGAGCAGTGATCACAGCATTGTTCTGTATGAGGAACTGTTCCATTGCTGCCAACACCTTCTTCATGCGGTCACCCAGAAAAAGGAACAGGAGGGTGGGTACTATGATGGCCAGGCTTGCCAGGATCGTGAACACAAGTGCAACAATCAGATTCTCCTCAATGGAGAGCATATGCATGCCCACAGATGCCCCCGCTCCCAGAGCCAAAAGAAGATTCTTTGGGTTGAGCGCACTGAGCAGAAACCCAAATCCGGCAGCCCCAGGCACAGAGATGGTGTTCAGCTTCGCAAACCAGGTGGGTACTTTGGCCTGCTCGCCTTCTTTGGGACGTTTTTGAAACTCACGCCAGGCAAACCATAACATGAGCGCACCCAAGATGATGAATATCAGTCTTTTTAGCCACCCCGGATCTTCCTGAGCCGCAACCCCCGCATCAACGAAAAGTAAAGCAAGGGTAAAGACAAGGCCAATGCCAAAGATCCAACCAAGCATATACGCGAGGCTGTTTCTCCGTGCCTTATTGCTCATCAGTATGAGAATAAGCCCTACTATGGGAAATGGGCTGATCATTATGCCCACAGCGGGCGAGATCACTTCTACGAGCGCCTGGACCATGGTCGAATCTCCTTTCAGACAGGTTCTTATCAGGCAGGCTCTTTTGATCCTTTGTCTGTTGAGAGAAAGACTCCAATAGCAGAGACGCCCTGCACGATAAAGGCAAGTGGCAGGATATAGCCGATGCTTATGAATGTCAGAAGTGGATCAAACATGAACCAGATACCAATCAGGATGCCGAGGATACCAGCTGCCAATATCCATCCCCAGTCACTCGAGCCTCGGTCCTTGGCAGCAAATGCCGCTGAGAGACGTATCACGCCGGTAAAGAGGACCCACATGGCAAACAGGATAGTCATCCCTGGTATCGTTGCACCCGGTATGAATAACAGAAGTGCGCCCAGGATGACCGTGATGATGCCGTCAGCCAAGATCCAGCCCGAGATGCCTTTGTCATGCCTGCAGAGGTAGTAGATTATTTCACCACCACCAAAAATGAGCATAAGCGCGCTCATGAAATAGGCAAAGAAAATTGAATTCGCTACCGGTGTAAAGAATAAGACGATTCCCATTACAATCAACAGGATCCCTAAAACCAACACCAGCCATCGTGGTATATTGCTGTCCATGCATATCTCCATTCCGCCGTTTTAACGGCACAGAACCTTGCGGAATGATTAGCCAGACCCCGCTCTTTTTGTGGGATTTCTGCGCTTACCCTTCACGCTTGTTTCTTCAAGTCCGCTGTACTGTTTTTCTGCATTACCTGCCCTGATCATGTGTTCCTATTGCTTGTTATATGTCCTCTCACTAGCCCAATAAGGAGAATCAGGCCGTCCGACTATCCTGGTGCGCTTCTTCATGGGATCATCAGAACAGGCCTTCACCAGCTTTCTTTTTGTCGGGGGAACACAGAGGTGAGCACCAGGACCTGCTTGGATGCACAGACTTCAAACGACAAAACAGCTGAACAAAAAAGGTAGCATGAAGTCGTATACGGCCAAATCAACAGTTAGGACAATATGTTTAAAAACCAGACAAAAGCGTAAATCTGTCTAGAGGAATACCCGCAGAGGTGCTATGTTGGCCACGGTGCACCCTGCAGGTCAAGGCGCACTCTGCAGGTCAAGGCACACCCTGCAGGTCATATTGCATCACGTAAGCCTTACCGTGTATGAGTCGTATGCTCCGAAATACGGCATAACAAGAGAAGCTCCTGAGGAGCGTTTTTCGTACGGAGTGTTCTCCAACGGCAGTCTCTGTTTTTGATCTAAGTGGTATAGAGGTTGATGGTGTAAGCCAGAAGGTTCCTCAGATAAGGGGCGTGGACAATGGAAAAGCTGACATATTCATAATTCATTCCAGTTTTAGCCCATTGCACCAGCGAGCCGGTGAGGCCATGCGCGTAGAAACGCGAAATGTACCGAAGGTCCGTATCATTGATACTGTAGTCACGTGCGATTGTAACGAGCTCCTGTGAGAGCCTCTTCTGAAACACGAAAAACATATGCTCTCGCAGGCAATTCTGCGCATTTGAAGACAAGGCAGCGACATAGAATGATTTTTCCGCGTGTAAGTACTCGATGAAGTCATCGAGCAACGAGCCATCATCGCGTTTATCTTTTAACTCCGCAATGTCTGTATCAAAGATCCAGCTGATCAGTTCCTGCTTATCCTGAAAATGGTAGTAGAAGGTCTGCCGATTGAGACCGGCTGCATCTGTTATCTGTTTGATGCTGATTTTATCTGGTGGCGTAGTATCAACGAGATGTTTAAAACTCTCGGCGAGCAAGTGTTGCGTAAGTTCATTCTTTGGCATATGACCTGTCCGTCCAAAAACCCAAAATACTCAGTGGATATGCCATTATACCGATACCAAAGTCAATTCTCATTACGAGACCTAATTTCGGGAGAGGCAAGCAGGTGGGTGTCTCTCATCCGCCGTTGGCTCCACAGCAGAAGGCCTCTACTCTAAGAAAGGAGTTACGGAGACTCCTCAACAGTTTTTCTACAGCACGGGTACGAAAAGATGCGTCGTAGGTATTATCGATGGCATAGTTACGTATGCAACGTAATTATTTTCGGGCAGATCAGGTAATTGGGCAGTCGGCAAAAGACAGTTCAATACGGTCTATGGACTTCTGCGGGCTTCTCTCCACGAGGCCATGCACAAGGGGCAACAAAAGATAAATGAATAAAGATTTTAAGGTGAGGTCAATGAGCATTAAGAGAAACGCCAGAAAAGGCGCGAAACTGTTGAGTTTACTACTGGCTGTATTACTTGCAGCTACCATGGTGCCAGCACTGGCCTTTGCCAATGACAGCGAAGAATCAACTATAGGGCAGGATAGCGAGCAGGGTTTTGGAGCCGTTGAAGAAGGTGACGAGGATGTCATCCAAGACGTAGATCCCGAGAATCCTGGGGGCATCTCCACAAGTGATGATGAGTCTGGAGGATCCGGTGACGCCTTCAGTGAGAGCACGCAAGGCCTGGAACCTGAGGCTAGAGGCTTACAGACACTCGGAAGCGAAATAGGTCCTCTTGCTACCACCATGTTGACCGCACAGATCCATGACGACACCGGCTGGAAGTCCATTACTGATAATACAGGAGATACGGCTCACATCAGCTACAATGGCGCAATCTCAAAGATCTATGATGTTGAGATTTCCCTCGCTCGTATGCCGGAAGGGCAAACCAAAGTACTTGAGGTTTCTTTGCCTGTTGGTATGGCATGGAACTACGATGGCTACAGTGGAAACATTCCTGGCAGACTTACGGGGCCTCCGGTAATGGACCGAAGCACGTTAGACCCTGTTTCGGATGCTGGTTATAGCTTCCAGGGTGGCACAAACACCTATACCATCAATGAAAACACCACAGGGCTGACCCTCGAGATCAGGATAGCGGCAGACACAAGGGTTGCTGCGACTCACATTGCCAATGCTCTTACCGCAACTCTTACCGTAGGAACCACCGTAGAAAGTGTTGCGCTTGACACGATGATCATCGACTTCACACCTTCCGTAACGCTCTACAATGCAACCAGGACCGAAGCTTTGATTCTCCTGGACGAGAGCTATAGCGCCGGGGTCACTCTAAGATTCTGGGTCAATGGTGTATCGATAGACAGGCTCGCGAATGATGTCAGCGCAACCGTACACCTGAGTGACACCCGTGCCGTTCTCGCGCTTGCGAGTGGAGCGGCTCCGGGGTGGACACTCACCTCTCAAGGTAGCGGAGACTATGTGGTTACCTATGCAGGAGAAACGCGCTATGGCTCACTCTTTGACCTTCCTCTGACACTGACCTGTCAGCAACCACTTGATCCGGGAGATTCCTGGAAAAACGGTGACACAGTATCAATTACCGTAAAGGAAGCACAGGCTTCTTACGCGAGCTACCCTGGTACAACTGTGTGTGCGCCTCAGGAAGCAAGCAACACAGGGGGTTTTGAGCGCGTCTTCAGAATTGCACCCGAGGGGGAGAAAGTGTTTGTAGGGTACAGTCAAATGTCCACAGCAATGGCCGAAGACGCAACCTCTGTCAATAGAACCGAACTCAGTGCACTCTTGCTCCTTCCTGAGGAGTCTGGAAGGATAGGTTCCTTCTCCGCGGGTAACGCGGGGAGCGAGAACAGCGCCCCCAAAACGGTGAAGATGGAGTTTGATACGGACAATGCACGTGTCATGGCAGTGCAACTCCCTATTCCCCATGGCCAAAAGGTCAAATCTATCAAAGTCAATGGCGTGCAAAGGTCAGTTGACTTTACGGGTGAAGGATATAATCGTGCGTTGGTGACCTATGCGATGTTGGGCCTCAGCCGAAATGATGCCATCGCCACACTCGAATATGACCTTGACACCATCCCTGCTATTACGATGCTCGGAAGTCCCGCTGGTGCCAACTCGGGATCATTTAGCTATTATGGCATGCGTTTAACTGACAGTGAGGCTGTCGCCTCAATTGAGATTGCGGACAAGCAAACGGGTAGCCCCACTTCTGGAGTAAGCACAGTCACCATACCTTGGGGTGCAAAGTACTATGCACGAACGGGCATAGGTATCATCTCAGCTTCACAGGTGCAAATTGCTGGAAAAGATATTCCAATAGCGGCGACGCTGAGCGGTTATGGATCGTCTTATCAGACCGAGAATCCCGTCATCTATATCAGAATAGAGGCAGTTGATGAGACAGGTACTCCCCTGGAGGTACAGGACATTCATCTCGATACAGGAGAGACCCGTGGTTCTAAGGATATTACTCCACAGCTTGTGATAACCGATGAGGTCGTTGAAGAATCGGGCAAACAGGTGCGTATCGTCACGCTTGATACGAAGAATATCACCGACGGGTCTGCCTTCCTGGGAGGCGACCTTGTCACAGAAGAGGGCATAATGAATGCTGACCTGCGGCTCAGCTATACCATCAAATCTACACTCCGAACCGATGGAGGAACCTTTACCTATGGAAACATGATATTTGTAGGCGATCCTGAAGCAACCGTTGTTAACACAGGAAGCTATCATGCTACTGACCTCACAAATTCCGAGAGGGCAGAGGAACTCGGCGCAGAGGGGACCCTTATAGGTCTTCCCGCCGGGTTTGCCGACCGCTATTACATGATCACCGAGATGAGTTCCATGATCGTCGAGACGTTCATAAAACAAAAGGGAGAAAGTAGCTTCTCTTTATGGTCTTCAGACAGCAGCCCTCTTGTCGTGGGAAGTACGGAAGCCACCTCGGTACAGGTAAAAGAGCGTATCACCAATAACTCTGGGGTCGAGGTAGCAGGACCGGTAGAGATCTATATACCTGTTCCCAAGGTGGGAGACAACTGGGGGGACCTTACGGCTTTATCTGAGTTCTCTCTCAAACTTACCGGCGCGGTGAGCGCGCCTGCTGGAGTTTCAGGCAGCTATGCCATTTTTTATGGCGAGAGTATCATCGCTTCTGATAATGGCCAGACGCTGAGAGATGCAGCCTGGACCACCACACCTTCCAATTGGGCAGACGTGAATTGTGTGAAGGTTGTCGCAACAAATGTACCTGTAGACGAGTCTGCTGACTTCATCTTAAACCTGATGGGAGAAACCCCTCAGTCTGGCTCTGTAAGCACGGGTATTGATTCGTGGAATGCGTTCTATTTTCAAAGTCTCGTAAACTCAAAGAATCAACGTTTTGAAGGGTGGTACCACGGTTCTCCCATAGGTCTGCAAGCTATGTTCGGTTCTGTTAAAGGGCAACTCTTCCTTGATACAAACGCTAACAGCTCTCTGGACGTGGGAGAGGAACTTGCCGAAGTGTGGGAAATCACGGTCTATCACAAAGATGATCTGACAACTCCCCTGCAAACAATACAGACGGCAACTGACGGTAGCTATCAATTGGATTACCTCCAAGAAGGTACGGACAACTACCGATTTGTGGTGGAGAACACTGACCCAGCCTATCGGTTCTGCGCTGTAGTTGATACGGAAGCGGGCAACCAGTTTGCCGGCAATGCCGATCACACGGTTGGCACAGCGGTGATCTCGCCAGTGATACCAGATAGCTCGGGCACTGTTCTCTCTGAGGCACATATCGGCATTAAGGCAAATCTCACCGATCTTACCTTCAAAAGCCAGGATACCTCGCAAGGTACGATCGATGGCGCCGACACTCAAGGCGAAGTTGTGTTACAGGGAACTGCTTTTAACAGCGTTCCGGTTGAGCCAGGCGTTACTGCCCTCACCGGCTATAGCCACTCCGGATGGTCCCTCTCACAAGACGGCTCTGCCGATCCTCTGCTGGGGTTAGACGGTCCTTTTGGCTCCGCAGGGTTGTTTGGTTGGAACGATACTACCTACTGGGCTACCTTTGAGGCCAATGAATACACAGTTCACTTTGACAGAAACGATACGACCGGTCGTATCGCCTCGGCAACACAGACAGATCTAAAAATCGGGGACACGGTCTCCGTGCCTGCTGAGCAAACCCGTCCTGGATATACCTTCCTTGGTTGGTCGCTCGATCCTGCGGCAACACAGCCAGACAGTGGCTCAACTGCCGCCACTACAAGTTTTGTTATGGATGAAGCGCACATTGACGAGCTCTATGCTTTTGACACTGATGATGAGATAACCCTGTATGCGGTCTGGTCAGAAGATCATACCCTTACCTACCACGGAAACGGAAATACGGGAGGTGCCGCCCCTGCTTCTGTTACACAGGAAGAGGGAAGTTCGCTTACCGTTTCTGGGCCGGGCTCTCTGGTACGCAACGGATATATATTCTTGGGTTGGGCAACACATGCGCAAGGCCCCGTGGCTTATGGTGTTAACGCCTCCCTTCAACTGTTGCATGATATGACCCTCTACGCGGTGTGGTCTGAGGTGCCCTTGCCACCCGTATCTACCTCTACCTATTCGGTAATCTATGCTGCAGGTGGAGAAAGTGTCACCGGTCTTCCTGCTAATCAAAGCGACCTGAGTCAGGGCATGACCGTTGTGGCAGGTGGAGCTCCTGCTCGCGCCGGTTACTCCTTTGTTGGCTGGATATCGTCCCAAGGCGGTTTTTATCAAGCAGGAGCGACGTTTGTCATGCCTGCAGCGAATGTTGTACTCACGGCAAGATGGGATGTTGAGACGCTCATCGTTACCCCTGGAGTTACCGGCACAGACCCAACTTCTCCGTCTTCCAATAAGACAGAGACGAATGCATTCACCGTCCGGAATGATCCTCATCTACCTATTACTCAGGAAGAGTTGAATGCAGCCGCGGCAGAACAGAATATACCCTCCTTTGGTGTGTCACTTTTTGTTCCACAGGGTTTCTCAGCCTGGGCGCTCCTCAATCTCATCCTGATGGCGATAGGAATAATCATGACGCTCGTGTTTGCGGTTCTTCGTGGCTTGCGAAAACAGAATGATGAGCAAGACAAAGAAAAGCGTAAGTTACAAGCATACTATGTCACCAACACGCCTGAGCAAGGAGATGATACCTCTCAACGCCGCTCTCCCGGTTGGCTCATAGGCGCGATAGTGCTCGCAGTCGTTGGCGTGATCATCTTCATCCTAACCGAGGATATAACCCTCCCTATGGTGTGGGTGGATTATTGGACCATTCTTCAGGCGTTTGTGCTCATCGTAACGTTGGTGCTCGGCATTATAGCCTCCAGCCGCAATAAGGAAAGTGAGGCAATTGATAAAGATGAAGATAAAGACGTTACTTTTGACAATCATGAGGCCTGACACAGTTACACGTAGCACTGTC
>JAVBUQ010000143.1:0-27041 GCA_031555185.1 Coriobacteriales bacterium | reverse complement strand
ATGCACTTGCCCCAATCAGGCCATACCAGCCCGTATTCATCCTTGTGCATGGCTCCGGTTGGACACACCTGTACGCAGGCTGGAGCATTACAGTGATTACAGGCAAGGGAGACATGGTAGGCGTAAGCGGTTTGGGTATAGGTGTGCGAATCCTCTGCTACCCACAAGCCCCCTTCATAATCTATAACGCGACGAAAGGTGCTGCTGGTATCAAGATCCTTGTAGTCTTTGCAGGCCATCACACAGGTTCTGCAACCAGTACAGCGTGTATTATCAAAGTAAAACCCATATTGCATGTTATGCCTGTACCCGGGCTTGAGCCAACAGAACTCCGATGATGGTTTTTGCGTCATAGATGGTTCCGTCATATACCATGTTGAGTGCTTCGGAAAGTGGAACCCATGCTTTTTCTATATCCGCCTCTTCGTCCTGTCGCTTATATTCCCGAACAGCACTGAGGCCCTGCGCGAGAAACACAGAGGTCTTTTCGGTTGCCCACCCAACAGAATTGGCAAAAACCGTCAACTGTTCAATATGACTGGCAGCAAGGTCGGTTTCTTCCCGAAGCTCGCGCAAAGCGGTCTGCTCGGGGTTTTCGCCTTCGACATCGATTTTTCCGGCTGGTATCTCCCATACTGCCTTTTTTACCGGATGCCGATATTGCTTGATGAGCAAAACCCTCTCCTGCTCATCAATCGCCACAATGGCAACCGCATCTGCTGACACCGCAACCTCACGGGTAAACGCTTCTCCCCCTCCCAGAGAGAGCGTATCCACCTCAACAGTGATTATTGCGCCTTTAAACGACTGGTCTGTTGTCACGACTCTTGGAATTCTCACGCCAACACCTCGGCTTTTATCCTTTATGCCTCTCGCCAGGTTTTTTGGATCACGTACTCAGCAACACTTCCGAGGCCGCTCTGCGCCCTCAGGAAAGCATTCGAGATTGTCGCTGACTCCGCAGAGTATGAGAGTAAACGAATCAGGAAACAAGCAGGCATTCAAGTATTTCTCTTAGTTTGTCCTACTCATCTGCACTCTTCTGTCTTACTCTTCTGTCTTACTCTCCTGTCTTACTCTTCTGTATTCTCGTATATCTCTTCATAGAGACGCATGCGCTCTTCAAAACTTACCTCTCTATGCATCTGATGCAGCATCCACACATAACCAAACGTATCCGAGAAGATCGCGTTGCTCACGCCAAAATCCTCAACTTCTATCACTTCCTGTATCTCGGTACAACCCGCGGCAAGTGCTGCGGCATAGGTATCTTGAATATTCTCCACCAGTACATTGACCCACTGTGACTGAGGGTCACCTTCCTTTGGAGCAATAAGCATAGCCTCAGGGTTCTCATCCAACAGATGAAAACGTGTGCCATAGAGCGTGAAGATCACTTCGTTCAAGCCCCGTTCCAGGTCTGTTGCTTCCACGCGCTCGATCTCAAAGATGTTCTCATACAACTCAAGAGCAGCGAGACTGTCTGTCACAACCATATCCAGCTCAACGCCAACCATTATGACCTCCTCTTCTCAGAACTAACATGATTGTATTATGTCCTAATCATTGTCATTATGTAAGATACGAAGTAACAAAACTTTCTTACGGAGTTGAGCGCCATGCAACCTAAGACCACAGTACTTAAAGATATCTACTTTGCCGGCGGATGCTTTTGGGGAGTAGAAGAGTATTTCTCGCGTATTCCCGGGGTATATGACGTTACCAGCGGCTACGCAAACGGCAAGACCGACAACCCGGGTTATCGGGAGGTCTGCTCACAGAAAACAGGACACGCCGAGACCGTTCATGTACGCTATGATCCCTCCCTTGTCAGCCTTACCACGCTCACCAGACAATTCTTTAAAATAATCAATCCCCTGAGTCTGAACAAGCAAGGCAACGACATTGGTAGTCAGTACCGAAGTGGTGTCTATTACTGTGATGAATCGGACAGAGCGCAGATCCAGGCGGTCTTTGACGAAGTGCAGCAGGGATATGATAAAAAGATCGTGACTGAGCTTGAGCCCCTGAAGCACTACTATCTTGCCGAAGACTACCACCAGGATTATCTCGTTAAGAATCCTGGTGGGTACTGTCATATCGATTTTAGCTCACTGAAAAACCTTGGGTGAGTCATCAGGTTATTTGCCGATAACAGACAGGCGACCACCCGTAATACCGGTAAGGCCTTTATTCACCAAACTCGAACAAGTCACCTAAAAAGGACATTGGCTTCTTTTTCTTATGATGAGAGTAATCGTGTTTATCGCCATACTTTTGCTTTTGGTAATAATCATCCTCATCGTAGTTCTTTCGGTTGACCTGGCGTGGCTCCGTTTCGGTCACCCGCCGTTCCTGTTGAGACACCTGGGGTTGATATGACTGCATCTGGGCTTCTTCCCGCTCAATGATCTTATCAAGTTCTCCTCTGTCCAGCCATACGCCACGGCATTCAGGACAGTAGTCAATCTCGATTCCATTCCTGTTAGTCATAAGTAAGGTTGCCCCGTCTATCGGACACTTCATGGATTCGCCCTTTCTTCTTGAGTATGTAGACACGTGACCAGCACCACGACTCCTTTGCCCGAGTCTGTCAGTGCCTGTTAGAGACAATACTATCACAGTGAGACGGTCTGGCCCAAACACCTCCTTTCATCCAAGGTCAAACGCTTATAACTCCTTTTCTTTTTCATGGTGTCCTCTCTTCCTTGGAGTACACCTCATTGACAGGGAAGGGAGCATTCTACCTAAAGAGATAAGGACACCCCCGCGTGTTATGGATTATTGAAAAAGGGGAAAGAGACCTGGACCGGGCACTTTTTCAAACTGAATTCTACGTGCAGTAATAAGTATTGAGTGTTTGGGTGAGTGTAGCGATAAGGATGGAAAGTTTTGCGTGAAGTTATAGCAATCAATATTTGTGAAGATTGTGTGGGGAAATCGCAGTTTTGTACAACTGGTAGTATAATGTGGCTCTATGAATTATGCAGGTAATTCCGTTTTTTGCCAGGGGGCTTTGGGGTAGTACTACAGTAGCAAAAAGCTGAATGCTGCGCACAGAAGAGGGTAACTCAAAAGGGAGTGTCATGTACAAAAAAATAAAGGCTGACGTACGTGGGGGAAGTCGGTTGAGCAAGATTATCTCAATCGTTCTTGCACTTACGCTCATACTGGCCCTGGTACCAAATATAGGGCTCGCAGCTTCTCTTGACGAAAACAGCTCCACTTCCGGCTCACAGAGCGGTGACACCTCTCCTATTGATGCATCAACAAGCACTGAGGGGGGCTCAACAGGTACGCAGGTATCTGATGACACAGATGCGTCAACATCCTCAGGAGGAGACCTCTCAGCGCTGAGTACACAAGCCGCAGGAACAGGTGGACTCACTCTCCTTGAAGAAGCTTTCGACCCCTTGAATATCTATGTTGCCGGTAACGGCAGCGATGATACGGGTAACGGCACCAGGGACTATCCTTTTGCAAGCCTGAACAAAGCTTTTTCCGAAGCCCAGAATGGCGCTACTATCCACCTCCTGAGTTCTCTCATCGTTACCCAGGAGGCCGCTCTCACCGGCACGCAGCTTACGATCCAAGTGGCGGAAGGAGTAGCTTCTGCCTCTCTTGTTCGGTCTTCTGCTTTTACCGGCTCCGGTTACCTCCTTTCTGTTGGCCTGGGGGCAACTCTCAATCTGAACGGTGTGACCGTCGATGGCAACCTCGTCAACGCGGCTAACTCTGCAATTAATCTTATCGGTACCCTCAATCTTACTGATGCCACCATCATCAACAACCACTCCAATCAAGAAGGTGCCGGCATCTATATGAGCGCCAATACCTCAAAGCTTACGATGGTTGGCGGTCTCATCTCAAACAACCTCGCAGAGACGGCAGATGGACGGCAGCAGTTTGACGGCGCAGCCATTTTGGTCAACAGCCCCAATGGCGGTGCCAGCGTCACGGTTGAGGGCAACGCAAGAATCGGAGCCAACGCAACAGATAACGGTTTGTACCTTAAGAATGGCACCGTGACTATCGGAACACTTTCGGCAGGTGCGAACATCACCTATGAAGGCATGGATAATGCCAAAGTCGGAGCAACCATTGCCAGCAAGGCGCTTGGTGCCCCGGCAGACGCGGCCGATCTCAACTATCTAAATTGGAAGAGTATCGCCTACAACGTTTCTGTTGGCGCAGGCTCCGCCTATGCGCTTACCTTGGGTGAGGTCGATTTTTATGTAAGTTCAACCGGCAGCGATTCAACGGGGGCCGGCTCGGCGGATATGCCCTACGCCACGATACTCAAGGCAGTGCGCTCTCTCCCCATTCCAGGCGACACAACACCCATTCCCACCACTATCAATATCATGTCGTCAACTCTTTCCATTGACAGGCCTACACAGTTGCTGAGCAAAGCACTCACTTCAACTACTATTCAAAAATGGGTGGGCTTGGGAGATACCGAGGTAACAGTAGCACGGGCACTCGGTTATAACGAATTCTTCTTCACCATTGCACCCAGTACCTCTCTTACCATCAAAGACATCACCTGGAACGGCAACAACACAGGTCTGACGCCTCTGATGAGCGTTGAAGGTGGTGCTCTCACCATGCTATCAGGTAAGATCACCAACAATCGTTCGACGGCATCGGGTGCTGGCGTTGCTGTTGCAGGTGGCGGTAGCTTTACCCTGTCTGGTGGCGAGATCAGTGGTAATCGCGCTTCTGCGGGTATCGGGCACGAGGTACTTATAGTCAGTGGCTCTTCCTTTACGGTGTCAGGCCTTGTCAAGATCGGAACGCGCGCGACGAGCGCGGGCGTCCTTCTGGGCAATACGTCTCCGGTTGTCATGAACGTAGCAGGCGACCTTGATCCCTCCTCACGTATCTATCTGGAAGCCATTGGCAGCACTCTTCTGCCTGCGGTTGGCACGCTGGTAGCCACCAAGACAAGTGGCGCAGATGTAAGCACGGCAGAGCAACGCTGCTTTGTCTGGATTCCCTATGGCAAAAAGGTCGTTGCCTCTGAGAGCAACGTTCGTCAGTACATCATTGCCGATGACCTTAATCTTTATGTCGCCTCCTGGGGTAGTGACACGACAGGCACCGGCTCACTGGCAAATCCGTATAAGACTATGAACGGCGCCATAGCTCAAGTGCCCGCTTCAAGTGCCCGTACCGTTGTTGTTATGGATGATGGGGTGCAGGCTACCGCTGCCAGCTCCATCCCTGCAGGAAAAGATATCAGCCTTACTACCTGGGAATACTATGATGGCGTCAATGCTCCAGGCGGAACAAGTGTCACGCGCGCCTTCAGCGGGGCGAGCCCCAACGGGAGAATGCTCACCGTACAGTCGGGTGGTATTTTGCGAGTTGGCAACATTGTGCTCAACGGCAACGCCACAGCCTATCCTTCCAACACTGACTCATTGGTGTATGTAAGCGGAGGCACCGCCTTTCTCAATGAAGGCGGTATCCTTACAAACAATAGGGCAACCAATGGCGGAGGCGTATATCTCGCCTCCGGGGCGTTAACCATTGCCTCGGGGCGTATCACCAATAATACCTCTACTTCAAACGGCGCGGGTATATATTATGCAGCGGGTACCCTCACTGTGAGTGGTAACGCTCAGATTGGATCCAACGGATCCGACAACGGAGTCTATCTTGCGACTTCCGGCCTTCTCATCACCCAAAACGGTAATCTGGGATCCAGCGCCCATATCAATGTTGATGCAAAGGTCAGTGCCAGTGCCGGTACTCAGATCGTCAACCGAACGGGCAGCTATACCACTGCAACCGATGACAGCAATCAGTATTCCTATAGAACCTCGCCTTATGTGATTGTAAAACACACAACCAATGCCGCACAGTATGTGTTGGCCGTTGCCAATGATCTTTATGTGGCGGCCCCCGGCTCAGTGTACGCAGGCAACGATGGCAACAATGGATCGGTGGAAACACCCTTTGCTACAATCACCCGGGCGCTTGCGGTAGCGGCACCGGGGGCTACGCGTATCCATGTCATGACCGATCTTTCAATGGCAACCCTTGGCACGGTACGTAACGGCACGGATATCACGATTCTCACCTGGAGCGGGTATGCGGAAAACCCTGGCGTTGATCCCACGAAGGCAACCGTCACCAGAGGTATCAATGGTAACCTGCTTACCGTTCAGGGCGGGGCAACACTGCGGCTTGGCAACGGCACAGCAGCCAGCGGTATCATTTTTAACGGCAATAAGAGCGTCTATACCGCAAATACCGGCTCGTTGGTCTTGGGAGCGAGCGGCGCGTCGCTTTTTGTTAACACCAACACAGTCCTCACCAACAACAGAGCAACCAACGGAGGCGCACTCTCCTCTTCTGGAGCGGCGGTTACTATCAACGGTGCAACTATCAGCAATAACACGGCGGTGACACATGGCGGCGGTATCTACGTTATCGACAGCGCCTTAACAGTAAACGGAAGTACGGTCACTGGCAACAGCGCAGGCAATAACGGTGGTGGCCTCTCTATTCAGGCTGCCTCTGGAACCAGAGCGCTCTCTTTATCAAATTCGGAGATACGTAGTAACACCGCGACTAACGGTGGCGGGGTCTACCTGCTTGCTGACGGCAACTCAAATTCAACCATGAATGCCAACTTAACCAATCTGCAGGTACAGAATAACTCCGCTTCCGCTTCTGGAGGAGGTGTTTACGCGTACGCTTATGGGTGGTTTGACGACTACGAATGGTTTGGCACGGCACACTATATCAACCTCACCTTATCAGCGGGAACGATATCAAATAATACCACAACATCCGGCGCAGGAGTGTATCTCCTCGGGATCAATGATGGCAGAGAAGGCACCGTTACCTCAAACATAACAGGCACCGCACTCAACAACAACACTGCCTCAGGCAATGGCGGTGGCATTTCTCTTGAAGGGACTGCTCCCACCACGTTGTCAAACGTTGCCATGACCGGCAATGCCGCGACGGCGGGCAAGGCAGTCTATCATGCCGCTACCAGCTTTACCATCTCGGGAAGCACCCAGATAGGTACCGATACCTCTGACAATGGGGTATACCTGACAAACGCATCCCGGGTCATCAATCAAACCGGTAACCTCCTGCCCGGTGCACATATCGAGGTCGAATATGTTCCTGACGCACATGGCGGTTCCCTTATCGCAACACGCAGTGGCGGAACTGCCGTAGATCAAAGTCTCATCTACCACTATAAGAGCTCTGTCTTATCGGTCATACAGAACACAGCCAATACCGCCCAATACATACTCAGTGTTGCTCCTGATCTTTATGTGGCGGCTCCCGGGTCCATCTACGCGGGTAATGACGCGACGGGCGACGGCTCAGCTGAGCACCCCCTTGCCACGATCTCCCGGGCACTACAGATCGCGAGCAGAACAGTGGGAAGCTCCACACATATCCATATCATGACCGACATAGTAGAGACAGGTAACGGCACGGTGTATCCCGGCACCTCAATCTCCATTTCCACCGACACAACATACTACACGGGAGCGGCAGTGGGTGTTGACCCAACACGAGCTACCGTCTCTCGCGGAGTCAATGGAAATCTCATCACCGTTTCTGGTCCTGTTATTACCCCTGCTATTCCGGCAGGCATAATGAGCATCAGCAATCTCATTATGAACGGAAAACAGGAGACCTATATCGCCAATACCGGCTCACTGATCACATCTGCAGGCACCGTAAACCTTAACAGCGGTACCCTGCTCACCAATAACAGGGCAACCAATGGCGGTGCGGTCTACTCCACCGGTACTCTCTATGCCCGCGGAGATGCTCAGATCACCGGCAATACGGCAACCACCGGCAAAGCCGTACACTTCTCTGGTAGTTTCCATATCTCTGATAACGTAAAGATCGGCACTTCAGAAACTGACAACGGCATCTATATCGCCAACGCACATGGTTATATCACCCAGGTAAACGATCTGGGCCCTGCAGCGTATATCGTGGTTGAGGCTATCAATGACGAGCATGGCAACAGCTGGATAGTCAACCGTTCCGGCACGATAACAACTGCCGATCAAACCAGCCTGTATCACTATCAGAGCAGAGTCTTCAGTCTTATCATGCATCCTGCTCCCTATACCCCCCGTTATGTGCTCTACATTGCGCCGGATCTGTACGTCGCGGCTCCCGGCTCTTCTCATGCAGGCAACGACACAACCGGGCGAGGCACCGTAGACGAGCCCTTTGCCACCATAGGCAGGGCACTGCAGGTTGCCTCCACCTCTTTTACCGGTACCCCTGCCGTGTCAAGCGTTCACGTTATGACAGACATCAATGAGACCAGGTTGGGAACCGTCCGTGATACCGCTGATATCACCATCAGGACCTGGGAGGACTTCAGCATCAAAGCCGAAAATGCAAGCGGCGTCATCGGTGGAGCGGCAAACCCTGCCATTGCCACAGCAACACGCGCTTTTGCAGGCAACCTCATTACGGTGAACTCCGGTGGTATCCTGCGTCTAAGTAATGCAACTGCCTCAGGAGGCATCATTTTCAATGGCGACCGGACGGGTGCACAAGGCAGTAATACCGGCTCACTTATACACGTAGGCGGTACTGCCTATCTCAACAGCTATGGCACGCTTACCAATAACAAGGCTACCAACGGTGGTGGCGTAACCATTGCCGCGGGCAGCTTTACACTGAACGGCGGCACTATCTCCAGCAATGTTGCCACCAACGGCGGTGGCATACTGCTTGGCGGTGGCACACTCTCCATACAAACAGGTACGATCACCGCTAACAGCGCAACCAACGGTGGCGGCGTTCATATGAGCGTAACAACCGGCTATTCACTGTATCAAAGCCTCAATGCATCCATGGCCGGTGGCTCTATCACCGCTAACAGCGCAGTCCGAGGCGGAGGCGTCTACGTTTCAACCGATGCAGCAGCAGGAGAAGAAGAGGACAGTACCGCTCTCGCCACCTGGACTATGACCGGCGGTTCGATCTCTGGAAACACCGCCAGTGCAGAAGGTGGTGGCGTGTACCTGTTCGCTCATGCACGTATCCTTGATGATTGGGATAACGAATTGGCCACCAGCACTGCTGCCTTTATTATCGGTGGCGGTGCCATCACCGGCAACTCCGCAACACTTACCGGCTCAGGAGTATATCTGGGGATAGCCGAAATCGGCGGCGAGGAAGCCGTAGCCGATGCGCGCCTTGTAGTAAGCGGCAATGCTCTTATTGGTGCCTCCGCAGGAGATAACGGAATCTATATCGCGGATAAGGATCTGAATATTATCCAAAACGGCAACCTTGGCCCCAGTGCGCATTTTGAAGTCTCTGGCAAAGTAGGTGCCTCTACAGGAACCCAGATGGTCACACGCACAGGAGGTTATACTGCAGCGACAGACGACAGCAGCCAGTATCATTATCAGAACAACCGTTTACGCATTATCAGATCCACGATGCAGCCTCAGTTCTATATCCTCGACGCAGACATGGACTATTTTGTCTCCAATCCGCTTGATCCTACACACCCCGGAAGTGACACAACAGGTGACGGCACCGTGGGCAACCCGTATGCCACCGTATCAAAAGCCCTGTCGGTTGCCAGTCTGGTTCCTGGGGCGTCCCGAATCCATGTAATGAGTGATGTTACGGAGCCCGAGCTCAGTACCATCACCGCAAGCCGTGATATCACTATCCAAACCTGGAGCGGTTATTCTGCAGGCAGTGGCGTAGATCCCACGCGTGCTACGATCAAACGTATGGTAAACGGCAACCTCTATACCGTGAATACCGGCGCCGTTTTGCGCATAGGCAGTGTTATCCTCGACGGTAACAGGAGTGTAGCGCCTTACACCACCAACACCGGTTCCCTTGTATTGGTAAACGGCAATAACAACACTACAGGCAATGCTTCGCTCTACCTCACCGGCGGAGCGGCGCTCACCAATAATCGCGCAGCCAATGGCGGAGCAATCTACAACAGCGGTGGCACCCTCTCCCTCATAGGAACTGCCACACAGGGCATCACTATCTCGGGCAATCTCGCTACCGGCAAAGGTGGTGGCCTCTACACGGTGTCTCTCAGTAGTACCAGCATTGCATATTCGCCCACTGTCCCGATTACCTCTGCAACATTCTCCAGCAACAGTGCGGCACAGGGCGGTGGCATATATGTGGACTCAACCGTGTCGTACGGCGGAACCGTGACAGCTGGCGGACAGGTGAACCTTACGAACACAACGGTGCAGAACAATACTGCCAGTGGCTCCGGAGGTGGCATCTATTTTGCCGCAACCGCTGTAAATACCTACAGCTTCACTGCAAATACAACGGTCACGAACAATATGGCACTTTCTCTGCAGGACACGGCCGTGACAGGCAATACCGCAACCACAGGAGGTGAGGTGCAGATAGCCCCTACCTCCACCGTAAGTTATCCAAGCACCTTATATGTGCGCGCTGCTCTGGCACTACCCCCAATCAAGGTCAGCGGAAAAGTACTCATAGGTTCTTCGCCCGCTGACCGTGGTATGTATCTGGGTTCTAATGCGCTGCGCATAACCCAGAGCGGGGATTTGAATCCCGCTTCACATATCAACATAGAGACTATGGTTAACGCTATCCCCGGTCAACAGCTTGTCAGTCGTAGTGGTTATACGGTGGCAGACGATAGTCAGCTCTATCATTATCAAACCACGCGTTACACCATAAAGAAGAACCCAACCGTCCCCTCCTCCTACATTCTTGAAGCGGACATCAATATCTATGTGGCAGCGCCTGGATCAGCCTATGCTGGCAACGACACTACCGGAGACGGCACGCTTGAGCACCCCTACGCCACCATCTCCCGAGCACTGGAGACCCTGTCGGTTGGCACCGCTGCCGCTCAAGTTGCCTGGACGATTAACGTCATGACCGATATCACAGAAACCAGGCTCGGAGCGCAACGTACCGGAAGTAATGTGACACTCAAGACCTGGTTGGGTTATGACGGCACAGGCGCAAACGCTACGGCAGATACCGTGACGCGTGGCATTAACGGCGACCTCATCTCCCAACAGGATGGCACGACCCTTTCCATCGGCGCTCTTATCATCAACGGTAACAAGGGCACAGCTCCCCATACCACAAACACCGGTTCACTGGTAGCCCTGCAGGGCAACAGCAAGCTTATCCTCGGCCTGGGTTCGATCCTCACCAACAATCGCGCGGTCAGTGGTGGTGCAGTGCGTGCGGAAGGCACCGACTCAACGGGCGGCAACAAGAATCCTGTGGTCGCTCTTACCGGTGGTATCGTCTCAGGCAATACCTCAACCGGTAACGGTGGAGGCCTCTCACTGCAGAGCGCAACGCTGCAATTCTCCTCCGGCTCTGTGGAGGGTAATGGCGCATCCGGCAGCGGCGGCGGTATCTTCCTTACAACCGTCGCAACCTTGCCCAGCTATTCCTACGGAGGTACTATCGCTCGTTCTTCCCTCATCAATGGTGGTAATGTCAGCGGCAATACTGCCGGTCTCGACGGAGGCGGTATCTTCCTGGCAGCCCATATTACCTACGCCTCATCCGATATCTACGAAACGTCGCTCGAGTCACTCAATACGCTCACCATGACGGCCGGCTCTCTCAGCGGTAATACTGCCGCACGCAACGGCGGGGGGATCCTGTTAGCCCATGGGGACACCAACAGCGTCTATGATGGTTATGAGGTCTGGACTGGGTGTATCACGACGTTTACCTTCTCCGGCGGCTCCGTCTCGAGCAACCACGCATTACTTGGTGGTGGTATGTATCAGACGGTCAGCGATTCGGGTTATAGTGACAATGAGGACTGGGAGTGGGACTATCACAGCTCGGTTGTCATAAGCGGCGGCACTATCACCGGTAATACGCTCAACTCCACCAGTGGGCACGGCACAGCCCTTTACGCCAGCACGGCAAAAGAGGTTACGTTGAGTGGCTCGCCTGCGGTGGGAACCACCGAAGCCGATAATGGTATCTACATTGCAACTGCCGACGGGCGCTTCAACCAGACTGGCAACCTGGGTAGCGAAGCTTCCATCAATATCGAAGGAAAACTCTCTGCCGCTGTTAACTCAGAGATCGCTTATAAATCGCTCGGCAGCACGACGTCCGGAGAAGCAGTGCATTATGTATGGCAGACACCTGCCTACAAGGTGGTCCCTCGAGGTGGCAGCACTCAGTATTACGTACTCGCGCCGCAAACTGAGTTTTATGTCTCTGCCGCAACCGGCAGCGACACAGCAGGTACGGGCACCCGCACGAGGCCTTTTGCTACCATCGCGCAGGCTTTGTCCTATACCTCGCCTGATGTTCCTACCACTGTCTACATCATGGACAATTACAGTCTCACGCAACCTGTTGTGCTTTCTGCGAACAAACAGGTGATGCTTACGGCAGACACGGACGAGGATGCCCCAGAAGATATCACCCTTACACGTTCGGCAGGTAATACAGGTGACCTCTTCACCGTTGCCCCTGGTACCAGCCTTACGCTCAGTGGGCTCATTATTGACGGCAACGCACAGGCTCATCCCGCTGGCACAGGTACTGTGGTGCGTGTAAACGGAGGTACCAGTGGAGCTCTGGCAAACTTTACCTTGCTTTCCGGCACCATCCAGAACAATCATGCTTCCGGAAACGGCGGCGCTGTCTACCTGGGTGGCGCTACCGGGCGTGTGTACCTCAAGGGCGGCTCAATTATCCATAACAGCAGCAACAGCCTCGGTGGCGCGGTCTTCTATGGTGTTGGTTCTCGCCTTGAGGTTCAGGGAGCACCACGCATAGGCGCTACCGATCATGACAATGGCATATATATCGCAACCTCAACTGCCGTAGGCGGCATGAGTGCGGCCATCCAACAACAGGGCGACCTGCTCCCTGGCGCAAGCATTAATGTGGAGGGCAAAGACAACAGGGCGGCTTATGACTTTGTTGCCCAGAAGACCGGCGGCACTGAGGTCTCTCCAGGCCGTAATGTGACTCTCCTCGAGTCAAACCTCTATCACTGGCAGACCGATGATCTGCGCCTGGTGCCCAATTTGACCAATCAATACATCGTTGTTCCTGTTCATACCATCTATGTAAAGAGCACAGGAAGTGATACAGATGGTATCGGCACCTGGTTCAGTCCTTATCAGACTCTTGAGCGCGCCTTTCTTGATGCCACACCGGGAGTCTATAGCACGATCTTTGTCATGGATGACGGAGTCAAGGTCAACAATCCTGCTGTTCTACAGGCAGGGGCCAACGTTACTATCCAGTCCTATTGGGACTTTACGGGTGTGGAGCCGGTGGTTACCGCCGGATCTGGCCTCAATGGCCCTATGGTCATCGTCAATGCCGGTAGCTCGGGAGATACCGTTGAAACGAGCCTTGTGATCAGAGACATCATCTTCTCGGGCGGTTCGGTAACACATGGCGCGCCTGCCCTTGAGGTTATGCCCGGCGCCATCCTTACCATGCTTGACGGTGGAATCCGTGAGACGGTAGCCGCCCCAGGTGAGGCTGCAGCCATGAGCATTGGGGAAGGTGCGGTCTTTACCCTGTACGGTGGCCAGTTTACTCACAACACCTCAGCAGGCACCAGCATCATAGACATTTCCGATGGCGGTAGTTTTGTAATGGGCGCTGGTCGATTCAGCAACAACACCGTTGATGCTGGGGCTGCTATTATCAACATAGGAGAAAACGCTGCGTTTGACATGAGTGGCGGCCTCATCAGCGACAACCTTGGCGAAGGCACGGGAGTACTGTTTACCCAAGGCACGATGACAATCTCCGGTTCTCCCCAGATACACTGCGACAACGCGGGCCACGGCGTGTGGCTGGGAGAAAACAGTGTTATCGACCTCGTCTCCGACCTGGATGATCTTGCGCGTATCGAGGTGAGCTATAAAGACAACTATGATGATGGCACAACCATAGTACGCAAAGCTACTCAATCAGGCACAGGTGATCCGCTCACTCCCGTTACCCATGCAGAAGCACGCAGGTTCTACTGGGAACCCATGGATCATTCCATCGTCGAGAAAACCGCGGGCAACCTCTACGTACTGGGAGACTTTGAGGCGGAGTTTATCAGCGCGGTGGCCAATGGCGTTGCAGACGTTGAGACTTCTACCAAGATAACCCTGACCTTTGACGTAAACATCCCCGGGCTTAACCTGGGCTCTGTCACTGTTACAGATCCAGCGGGCGGTTTACTGACAACGCGCAGCCTCACCAAGGTAGGTGGCCAGGTTGGAGTCTATGAGCTTTCGATACGCGGCAAGTGGGCAGAGGGCGCACTTGTTGATGTGTCCGTGAATGTGCCTGGCGTAGCCCTGTATCCCCCCACCATTACCGATGTCGTCCTGCATCGTAGCGCGGATGACATCACGCCCTATGACTTTGTCAAAGAGACCTGGGACGAAACAGAGCAGGTCTACACCGCCAACAAGATTTTGCTTCAGGGCGACGAGCCCATCAGTTACCGGCTGACTTTTGGTGTCCCTGCAGAAGCGCATAACGGCATCACCAGTATGGTTATACGCGATGAGCTTCCGGTGGGGCTGGTGCCGGCGTCATCTGTCCTCAGCGACTGCGTTACCGTGACCATCGGAGACGAAGAGGTCGATATCACTGAAGTCGGCACTCCCGCACCCCTGGCTTATGACGGCTCGGTTCTTACCTATACCTTTGATTTGGCTACTCTTAATCTTGAGGACTATCTCAACGAGGATGTCGTCATGGAGATCACGTTAAAGGTTGACGACACGCTACAACCAGAGGCTCGGCCACAGAAGGTCAAGAACAGCGCCACGGTCATCGTCAATCATGCCCCGAGTACACCCAGCGTTGAGACCGAGACCCCTGAGCAGGATCTGGTTTATTATGGCATCAACTCGGATGATGAGGTCACGCTCTCTATTGCCCAGGCAGCGGAGCTCACCACAGACGCTTTGATCATCGCGGCCGCCCATGCGGAGGCGTGGAAAACCGTTGGCATCTCAGCTGCCACACCTGTTGACGTAGTGATCACCTCTACGGGTGGCTTTACCCCGGTAGCAGGTAGCTATACGGTGGTATTCGCGGTTGCTGATAAACCTGGTACAACAACAAGCACAACCTTTGTTGTACTGGCCGATCCTACTTACACGGTGGCCTACCACGGAAACGGCAATACCGGTGGATCCGCTCCCCTTGACAGCAATGAATATCTTGAGAACGCAACCGTTTCTGTTGCAACCAATACCGGAGGTCTTTCCAGGACGGGTTATACCCTTAAAGGATGGGCCACTTCTGAGACGGCCACTGACGCCACCTATGCCTTAAACGCCGAAGGTACCGTTGCTACTCCTTCATCGTTTGTCATGGGCAACACAGACGTTGACCTCTATGCCGTGTGGGAGCTGCATACCTGGGATATCGCCTACTCCTATACCGGCACTGTCCCTCCAGGAGCGCCTGTCAAACCCTCAACGGAAGAAGACGTTGCCTATGGCACTTCTCAAACCCGTGCGGCGGCCCCCACTCTCAGCGGTTATAGCTTCAGTGGTTGGACCACCTCAGATGTCGTGGTGGACGGCTCAGGCAACTTTACCATGCCGGACAATAACGTAACCTTTACGGGGTTCTGGACGGCACAGGGTGATACTGCCTATAAGGTAGAGCACTATCTGGTAAGCGCCAGCGGCACTCTTACGCTCGACCACACCGATAACCTCTCCGGCACAACCGGTACTACGGTTAACGCAACGCCCCGCTCCTATGCTGCCTATACCTATAGTGCTTCTTACCCGGGTACAAAGGCCTCCGGCACCATTGCCGGAGACGGCTCACTGGTGCTCAAGCTCTACTACACCCAAAACACCTATACCGTGACCTTTGTGGACTGGAACGGTGCAGTACTGACTGAGCGTACCGGCATACCTTACGGCGGAGCAGCGCTTGCTCCCGCCAGCCCTGTGCGTGCGGGATATACCTTTACAGGATGGGACAAGCCCTTTAACAATGTTACCTCTAACCTCATCGTAACGGCACTGTATACGCCACTTCCCCCTGCCCCCACCTATACGGTGACCTTTGTGGACTGGGACGGTACGGTACTTGCCATTCGCACCGGTGTCGCCTCCGGTGGTGCGGCAGTCGCACCTCCCAGCCCCTCACGCACGGGTTACACCTTTACCGGCTGGGACAGCAGCGCCTATGGCACTGTTACCTCTGACCTTACGATAACAGCACAATACGCTCCGAAGACCTTTACCGTGACCTTTGTTGACGGGCAAGGAAACACACTGCAGACCTCTACCGTAAACTACGGAGAGAGTGTTACGCCTCCATCTGATCCCACACGTACCGGCTATACGTTCACTGGCTGGAACAGTGGCCCTTCCGCCTGGACTAAAGTTACCGCCGACGCAACTATTACTGCAACGTGGAGTGCTCACAGCACACCTACAACGCCAGGTGGGATAGTACCCGAAACGCCAAGAACCACCACTGATATCTTTGGCGAGCCTTTGGTGATCGTTACCCAGGAAGAGCTTGACCAGGCTGCCACTGAGCAGGGTATTCCCAGCATCGGCGTGCCTCTGGCTGCTCCCGCGGGTTTTGCCGCCTGGGCGCTGGCTAATCTTATACTCGTTGTGTTGAGCATTGTCGCGACGCTGGCGTTTACTCTGGCCCGCAGTCTGCAGAATCGCAAGAGTAAAAAGGCGGAGGAGCAGAGCTCGGAATACTACTCTGAGCACAGTTCTGCTCTCTCTGAGAATGCACGTGCAGGAAACGCTGCAGATGCGCAAGAGAGACGCAGCCGTGGCATCGGTTGGCTCGTTGCCGGTATCCTCGTAACCCTGCTGGGACTTGTTCTCTTCATCCTTACGCAGGACATGTCCCTGCCAATGGTGTGGACGGACCGATGGACTATCGTTAATCTGGTGATTCTCCTTGGAGCGATTGCACTGGGAGTTATCGCGATCCGTCGTACGAAACAAAAGAGGGCTCAACAGGAAAGCCCAGAAAGTGGTCATACAAACAACAATACTGCAGGAGAGACCGTGTAGTCATCCTTCTCTCCTGCAAGCCAACACTGCTTATGAGACCGTGTAAACACCCTCCTGCAGGTAACACGTCGCAAGAGACCGTGTAGACACCCCCAGCGGGTAACACGTCGCAAGAGACCGTGTAGTCATCCTTCTCCTTGTGGGCTTACACGAGGAAACCCTACAAAACGCACAGAGCCGTCTGAGACAGGTACCCTACCCGCTCAGACGGCTCCATCGCTCATAGTACTTTCCCAGAAGCACTTACGAGACAGTTTCTCCCTGGAGACAGTTCCTCCTGGAGACAGTTCCTACCTGGAGGCGGTTTCTCCCTGGAGTCTGCCTCTGTTTTTTAGGAGCCTCTTGGTAATTGTCTCCAGAAAATCCTCTGCCTACGACATCTGTCCTATCCAATAGTACGGCCAAGATACTCGTTGGGCTGCATGAGATTTTCGCAAACGCGAGGTTTTTTGCACAAGCCCGTCGATCCAAAAAAGGAGCAGAACCCTTACGCAGGCCAGAAACGCACAACCTGTCCTGACTCTTTTTTCTTTCCAACATTTTCTCGCGTTTCCGTCAATTTCATGCAATATGAAAAGCCTTGCTGAGTAGTACGAAACCCTCTGCTAGCCAGACCGTGTGAGTGGAGCGCTTATCAGACCTGGCTGTTCAGTCCTGCTATTTCTTCTTCCCGCCGATTACGGGATACACAGTCTTACCGTAGGTAGTATTAACAACCAGCGCAGCACCCAGGTATAAAGCAATCAGAGCGGCTGCAAGTAATGCATACGCGGGAACAGGGGCAAAGGTCGCGGGCAGGAGCTTAAGATCCATGAGCGTTATGAAGGGTAAGGCTATGTCAAGTGCAAGTATCACCAGTGACAGAAGACTAAAGGTCTTAAAGAAGGCCGGAGTCCAAAGTATCAGAGCTATGGTGAGTGCCATCCAGGCAAATCCGTCGATACGCGTATCTAGTGGCGCTCCGGCCTCTATGCCCTGAAATTTGAGGAACATCTCTATACCGCCTACCAGCATGAAAAATGCGCTGAAGAACAGAAAGGTGTTGCCTCCCGCGTAGTTCCTCCCTTTGAGGTCAACGATAGCCACCACAAGCTGGACCACAAAACCACCAAGGAGCCAGCAGCCAAGCAGGGGCATAGCCGATTTATCAACCAGGCCGTTCAATTGAGCAAAAAAACACAGGCAGGCTACCGCCAGCGCAACAAGTCCTGCCGGTGTCGGGTTGGCCCATTCTTCAGTTTTTTTGTTTTCTTCTTTCGGGGTTTCCATAGTTTTCTCCTTTATATGTCTTTATACCTGCTACAGCAAAATTCGAGTGACCTTACTCTTATTGTCACTTCGAGCCTTTGCATTGCATCCTGATTGATCAGTTGTTGCGAGTCTGCTTTGTCTTGGGTTACCACAGGCTCCTGTATAACCCTTACAAACCCTCACGATGACTTACACCTGGATGACACTGGCTATGCTCATAGCCCAACTACCTCCTTTGCTCTTCGAGGGAAAAGAAAACTCTCGTCCCAAAACGAAGCCGTTTTCGCACGGGACGAGAGTCAATTAATAAACTTAAGCTCTCGCTTTACCACCCATAATCGCCATACCAGCATATGCGTCCCTGTTAACGGTGGGAATCCGTCGTTGTCTACTTGTCCTATGGCTTTCTTGTCATACGACGTTCAAAACGCTGCTCAAGAGTGATATTGGGCTGCAGACTACTTACACCGGGTTCGCACTGTCTCCGGCTCACTGTGGCGTTTGCATGCAGCTTACTGTCTCTGTCAATGCATTTGAGGTATGCATTATGAAGAAGCCTGTTGTTTGCTGTCAACAAAGTAAACGGTGAACGGTTGGTTCGTAGCGCTTTTTATCGCACAGATAATAATCACCACCGCGGCAACGATAAAGCTCACTCCTATGAGAGGGGTCCACTCATTAATCCAGGTCATGGAAAGCGTGACATCTTCAAGAATCAGGAACAGGATACCCGGAATAAGACCAAACACCAGGGGGAGGATCAGGGTTACAACAAAGGAGACCCACCGTTTCTTCTGGCCTTTCTCCTCTGTACTTTTATCATCTTGTCCTGTTGCCTGCCCACTGGCAGCCCTTAATGCAGCAGTGTCCTGCGATCTGCCCTGAGGTTGTTGCTTATCCTGATCTTTCTGGGCGTCCTTCTGTCTTCCTCTTATGATCGTAAATACAACCGAGAAAACCGTGCCCAGGAGCGCCATGATACTCAGGATGAGGTTAAGAAGGCTCCAGGTTTCGCCAACACCAAATCCGCCGGAGGGCGAGGTGCCCTGGTTGATCTCTCGCTGCTGGACAGGATTGTAGGTGTCTGGTTGCCAGGGAGCAGGGGTGTCGCTTGCCGGAGGAACAACAGGCGGCACTACAGGCGGATCAACCGGAGGATTCACTGGTGGAACATAGGGAGGACTGGCATTCCAGCTGGCATACAGCGTCACATCATGATCTGGCATTCTGTCGGTGGCAAAATTCCAGCTCATGGTTCCCGCTGCGTCTTTATACCAACCGGCAAAGGTGTAACCGGCACGTGTTGGTATGCTCGCTGGCGCGGTGGCCAGGGTGTTGTAATACAGCTTCTGGCTGGCGATGGGAGCACTGGTGCCGCCATTCAGGTTAAACGAGAGCGTGTACTCTATCTGTTCACACTGGGCTACGTAGGTCGCGTTACCCACTACCTTTGCAGGCAAGGCACCCGGGTTATATATCGTGCCGGTGTCCTCCTGCTTCCAACCGGTAAATCGGTAGCCTGTGTCGGGTATGACCAGTGGCTCAGCGGGCATGTTCTCATTAAACGTATGAACGGAAGACAGCTTGCCCGCCAGGGCTCCCGGGATGGTAGCGTGTACTCCCTCGTCAAAGGTAATGGTATATTCATCTGAGTAGGTGACGATGATGTTCTGTGATCCAGACACGGTGTAGGGGTAGTCCTTGCCATCACTTCCTGTACCGTAGTAACAAGGCACAGAGCCGGTATAGGTATAGGTGCCCGAGTAATCGCCAAGAACGGCTATCTCGACGGTCTCACCGTGTGAGCTCAACGCGTTCACTGCAGCCAGATCGGTGTTTGATAGTGCAAGTTCCCCGTTTGCGATGCTCAGTGGTATATCATAACACGGCTCATGTGCGGCAGCAGATGCCCTTGTAAGCACCTCACTCTGGGTAAGGTTGCCCACGCCTGTCTCATTGCTGAAAAGCGTAAAATCGTTTGCGCTCACGGTGAGGGGCAACGTCTTGTCTATGGTGAGCTCATAAGTGATGAACTGCTCCGGGTCCAGCACGTCTTCTTTTATCATTACGCTTGAAGCGACAAAGAAGGTATAGGTTCCGTTGGGCAGAGCCAGGTCCGGTTCTTCAGCAATTACATTGATACCACCGCTGAATATTGAAACCGCGTTTTCGAAGGTGCCATCCGGGCTCATCCACAGCCCTGCCAGATAGGCGATCGGTTTGCCGGTATTGGGGTTAGTCTCCATAAAGGCACTGAGCTTGATACGCGTGAGAGGTGTATTCACGAAATCAGTATCGCTCTCTACCTGATGGCTTATGTGCGGCAACTCTCCCTTGAAGTAGATATTTACGTCGTTGCGGTCGGTCATGAACGGCACGTTGCTCGATAAAGCCGGCACATCCGAACGATAGACATCAAAGGTTATGCTGGTAATACCGGGATTATTGGTAAAGGCATCCCTCTCCACCGATGTTATCGAAGAAGGAAAGACAATATCGCCTGTGAGCCCGCATCCGTTAAATGCTTTGCTACCTACGGCGTTTATTCCAGACGAAAATGCCAAGTTGTCTCTGCCCAGCGGGACCTTGTTAAATGCGTTGATACCGATAGTCGTTACCGAATTGGGCAGGAGATTATCGATATCCGTAAGCCCGGTACAGCCGTCAAAACTGTTATTGCTGATGGTCTTGAGGCCTTCGGGCAAATTGACTTTCTTGAGGTTTATGTTGTTCTGAGCAAATCCGTCTCCTGTTACCGTGGTGGTAGAGGGCAGAACAATCTCGTCGATATTTGTTGAGTTACCACCATAGGCAAAGAGTGTAAAAGGACCGGTATAGCCTTCTTCTATCTTGACCACGCCAAACGTCTTATCTTTAAGCGTGGGGATATTCGGATTATTCAGGTCCGCCGTATAGGTAGTTCCCTCATGTTCAAAGGAGAAGGGAACCGTCAGGTCAACGTCCTTTCCCGTAGGCCCTACATAGCCCACAAAACGATTATGGATACGGTTGTATTCAAAACCGGCGATGTTCTCCCCTTCTGCATTGGTTCCTGTTGTTTCAATGATCTCTGAGGGATACTCCTTGTCTTTCCAATGCACCGTGGCATACTGCGCATTCCAGGGCTGACCGGGCAGTGTGTCATAGTCCATCTCTTCGATGTAGATGTCGGTGAGGGTGTTCTTGAGGGAAGAAAAGGCGTTAGTAGAAAAAGAACGGGCGGTATTGGTGCCCTCTATGTAGATTTTCTGTAATCCGTTGCACGAGCCAAACGCCCCGCTGCCCACGTTGGTTACCGAGCCGGGAAGCGTTACAGAGGGTGTCAGAGAACTGCCGCCAAAGGCACCGGTGGATATTGTTTGCAGCCCCTCTGGAAACAAGATACTCTTCAGGGCAAAGCTATTGGTAAAGGCGTTTGTGCCGATGGTCTTGAGATTGCTCGACAATGTCACGTCCGACAGCGCTCCGCAATTATAAAAGGCGGAGCTCTCGATAGTCTCGATTGCGTTGGGCAAGACAATAGAAGTCATTCTGCCGCATCCACTGAACGCACCTTCTCCTATTGCGGTAAAGGAGCAGTCAGAAGCAAATACAACGGACTTGATATTCTGATTATTGACAAAGGCATTCTTTGCCAGACCAACAACCGTAACACCACCTATGGATGACGGAATCTCGATATCACCTGATGCGGTTTGGTGCCAGGTGGGGTGCTGACAGGCACCCGCGCCATCATGGCCTGCTGGTTTAAGTCCGGCAATCATGCCATCCTGTCTGAGATAGAAGCAGGAGGTATCAGAGCTCTTCCAATAAATCAGCTGCGTGCTGGCACCCCATGGTTTACCAGAAATGGAGTCTGGTTCGTGTACTGTAAGGTCAATGACCAGATTAGAAGACGTCTCCTGAAACGCGTCGGCTTTTATCGTAGTCACGCTGGCGGGAACAACGACCTCGGTCAAGGCCTGGCACCGCTTAAAGCTATACGCGCCAATGGTGGTAAGGCTTTCTGGCAGGGTGATGGCACTGAGAGCGGTGCAGAGAGAGAACGCGCCGTCACCCAGCAAAGACAATGTGGAAGGCAATGTGATGTTAGTGAGTGCCGTGTTGTTAAAGAACGCGCTGGCGCCAATGCTGGCAAGCCCCTCTGGAAGGCTCACTGAAGACAGCGATGTACAATTGTAGAATGTTTCTTGAGCCAGCGTAGAAACACCGGAAGGTATGGCAATGGCCGACAAAGCGCTACACCCGGAGAACACGCCAGATCCCAGGGAGGTAACGCCGCTGGGGACAGTAAATCCATTGAGTGTGCTGCAATTCTTGAAGGCGTTATTGCCTATACTCTGGAGGGCGCTGGCACCGATAAAAGTCACTGTTGTCAGAGCGGGATTGTTGTAAAACGCATTGGCGCCAATGCTTGTTATCGTGCTGGGAATGGTAACGCTCTTGAGCTGTCTGCCGGTGAACGCAGAGTCACCGATTGCGGTTATCTTTACTCCAGGTTTTATTTCGTCTGGGATGACCACGTCATACACAGGATAATCTGAGGCCTGTATAAACTGAATGATCGTGGTTCCATCCGCTGACAATTCAAACATGGAGTCCAGGGTACTGCTGAGCGATACTTCTGCTGCGCTGGTAATAACTGCGTTTGTCTGGCTCTCAACTATTCCAGAAGGGTTGTCGTCTTCACTGTTTGGCAGTAAGCCAACGTCCTCTACATTGCTGGAGCTGTCCGCATCGTGTAAAGAGCCTTCCTCTTCATCTGTTGGTACCGCGTCATTAGCTTCGTTTGCGGGTGGTGTCGTAGTGTTTGGTTGGATGGTAGTGCTCGTTTGATCTTCCCCGGCTGCGCTCTGAAAAGCATAGATTGACGGCGCGGATGCCACGATGAGCGTTATTGTCAACAGGATTGCCAAAACGCTCTTTCTCATATTCATTCTCATGTCTCTACCCTCAGTTCTGAAATCTCTCGCCCAGAAGCATATGATTGCCCGAATCCCTAGCCCAGAATTATTTTGCTTGAAATTCCCACACCCTAGACTGCTTGTCTACCCTGTTGTCTGCTTGCAGATATACCAACTGAAAACTCACAATTATCTGTATTGTTCTGACAAGGCAGTATTACCTTGCCCGGCCCTCAACAGATTATCGCCACATTAAGTAAAGAGGATTTTCTTGCCCTTCAACGTTTTGCCCTCAAACGTTGCCTACATCCTTTGCCCATTAGTTAAGCCCCGCTTGCATACCAAAACCTTTACAAGAGACCACGTCAGTCATACATATTTGTAACTATGTTAGTAACTGATTGGCATTACTTAACGCAGCATAGAAGTCTAACAGCTGTTTTTCATCTTCGCAACCTACATGAGACATCCCCGAAAAAAACACAAAACGTTACCGCTTCAGCCCCTCCGATACAGTCAGGGTATATCAAGGCTCCGAGCTCGCTACCGTTTTGGAGCTAACTCGCTCTTTCTTTCTTTTTACCCTTGAAACCTGGTGGCGTGCGAGTGGATCTCCTCACTGCTCGCTGCATCGGCTTTCAATACCCCGGCTGTATCGGAGGGGCTGAAGCGGTAACCAAGAACTCATAGATTACTCTGTGAACGGTACCTGTTCAGCAGTAGAGACAGCGGTGTAGTGAGACTAAGAGGCGTTGTCTGATACAGGCGCTCTCAAGGTCGTCCTGAATCAAAGGACAGGATCAATCAACAACTTAGTAGTCGACAATTTCATATCGACATTGAAGTTGACAGTGCCATAAAGTGAGGATATATTACGAATACTAGTAACATGTAGACTAAATTCGGAGTAGCAATGGAAATCAATCGCGACCTCTACCTCAAAAGACTCATCAAGCGGAAAGACAATGGTCTGGCAAAAGTCATTACAGGTATTAGGAGATGTGGAAAATCTTACCTGCTTTTCTCCCTTTACAGAAGATACCTTCTTGGGGAGGGGGTGTCTGTCGACCATATCATTGGGATCGATCTGGACGGCATCGAGAACAAGGATTTGCGCGATGCGGCAAAGCTCTATTCTCATGTGAAAGAACTTATTGTCGACGATAAGCCCTACTATGTATTTCTCGACGAGATCCAGCATGTTGATGAATTCGCTGATGTGGTTAACGGTCTCCAGCGCATGGACAATGTCGATATATATATCACCGGCAGTAATTCGCGCTTCCTATCTACCGACATCCTCACTGAATTCAGGGGACGCGGCGACGAGGTGCGTGTGTATCCGCTCTGCTTTTCCGAATACGCATCTGCATATGACGGCGACATTGTTTCGGCATGGAAGGACTACTATGTCTTTGGCGGGATGCCGCTCATCCTCTCGCGCGAAGACGACGAGATGAAGGCTGAATACCTGAACGGCTTGTTCGACACGGTGTACCTTCGCGATATTTGCGAACGAAACGGCGTGCGGCACATCGATGAGCTCGACGCCCTTGTCAGTATCCTGGCATCGTCGATTGGCTCTCTTACAAACCCCTCTAAGCTGCAGAAGACATTCAAAAGCACCCAGAACAATCCCCTTACCGACAAGACGATCAAGACTTATATAGAGTATCTGGAAGAGGCGTTTCTCTTGAGTTCCGCGCAGCGCTACGATGTCAAAGGCCGTAAATACATCGACACCCCGCTCAAATACTACTTTGTAGATGTAGGCTTGAGAAATGCACGCCTTGGGTTCCGGCAGCAAGAAGAAAATCACATTATGGAAAATATCATGTTCAATGAGCTGAGAGTCCGCGGCTACTTGGTCGATGTCGGCGTTGTGGATATCACTGAATCTGATGCAGAAGGAAAGCGTCACAAGAAGCGTCTCGAAATAGACTTCATCGCCAGACGAGGAAGCTACCAGTGCTATATTCAATCAGCCTTTTCCATTCCCGATCCTGCTAAGGCAGAACAGGAAAAACGCTCCTTGCGTAAAATACCTGACTCGTTTGAAAAGTATGTCATCGTTGGAGACAATATAAAGACGAAGCGTGATGACAGCGGCATCGTAACCATGGGGTTGTTCGATTTTCTTCTGGATCAAGATAGTTTGGAACC
Organism: Coriobacteriales bacterium; assembly: GCA_031555185.1. Lineage (GTDB taxonomy): Bacteria > Actinomycetota > Coriobacteriia > Coriobacteriales > UBA8131 > WQXH01. The sequence goes on along the minus strand of JAVBUQ010000143.1, from coordinate 1,657 downwards.
ATAAAGCAAGTCATACCGCACGATACGGTGATGTTTGCAAAAGGTGGTCGGGATGACTGGATTTGAACCAGCGACCTCTCGGTCCCGAACCGAGCGCTCTACCAAGCTGAGCCACATCCCGACGTTCGCTGTCCGTTCCCTCCTTGAGTGAAGCATATCCACGTCGCGTTCCGGACAGCCTTGCAATCCTACCACAAAGGTAGTAAGGGGAGAAGCATTTGCGGTAATATAGATGCATGCAAAAACTCACCAACACCCAAATCAAACGATGGCGGATCCTCACTGCCGTTCTCGCGATAGCCTGGGCTGTAGTTATATTCATCTTCTCGGCCATTCCCGGCGATAGTTATCCTAAACACCCGGGGTTCCTGAATTATTTTGCGCATTTTGGCGAGTATCTGATACTGGGATCCCTGCTTACGGTTGCCTTGACGGGAGGTAAGCTCAAGTCCTGGCAGATTATTCTCATTGCCATTGTTATCACCTCTGCCTACGCGGCAAGCGACGAACTTCATCAACTCTTCGTACCAGGGCGCTTTGGCGATCCTGTTGACTGGCTCACCGATACCCTGGGAGCAAGTGCCGGAGCCTTGTTGACGGGATTCCTGCTCAGACGCGCCGATACTTCCAGAAAATGAATACTGGAGTCTCTCTCTTCTAAGAATCTCCCAGGAACGCGCCACTCTGTCTGGACCAGAGTCTGGCATACTCACCGCCTGCCTTAACAAGCTCAGCATGCGTACCATCCTCAACGATGCGGCCTTCGCTCAATACGATGATCCTGTCCAGTGAAGCCACCGTAGATAAACGATGGGCTACCACGATGGAGGTGCGGCCTTGCATGAGATTGGTCATGGCATCCTGGATAAGCTTCTCGCTCTCAGAGTCGAGGGCCGAGGTTGCCTCGTCCAATACAAGAATAGGATCATTTGAAAGTATGGCGCGCGCAATGGCGATGCGCTGGCGCTGTCCTCCGCTGAGCTTGACGCCACGTTCGCCTGTTATCGTCTCAAAACCCTTTGGCAGGGTCTCAATGAACTCAAGAGCGTTGGCCTTGATCGCCGCAGCCCTGATCTCCTCGTCACTGGCACTGGGGCAACCATAGGCGATGTTCTCGCGCACGGTTCGATGAAAGAGCAGCGGCTCCTGGGGCACATAAGCGATCTGCTGGCGAATGCTTACCTGTGCCACACCCGCAATATCCTGGCCGTCAATAAGGATATGTCCCTCCTGCAAATTCGAAAGACGAAGTAAGAGTGTTGTGAGCGTAGTCTTACCTGAACCACTTCTGCCCACCAGGCCTACTCGCTGGCCAGCGGGAATATGCAACGTAAAGTCGGAGAAGACCTTGGTAGAGAGTTCGTTGCTTTCCACATACGCAAAACTCACATCCTCAAAATCAATCGCCCCGGAGCTCACCACCAAATCCGGCGCGCCCTCCACGTCACTTACCAGGGTAGGCTCGTCCAGAATACTCGTCATCGCGGCAGCATCGCCAAGTCCACGATTGATCTGGGTAAACGTGATGTTAAGACGATTGAACTGCATACAAAGCGCATTAGTGTAGGTAAACGCCATCACCAGCATACCGGCACTGATACCAACACACGAACTGCCACCGGTAATAAAGATGACCATGCAGGTCATGATGCATACG
>JAVBUQ010000049.1:0-4833 GCA_031555185.1 Coriobacteriales bacterium | reverse complement strand
ACCCATGATCTGTTTGGAGGTCTGGCGTATAACCATCCCGTTTTGGTCAATGCCATTAAGAGCAGTGATCTGGTGATCATCGTGGGGACCCGTCCGGGTTATACGCTCAATCCTTCGGTTCTTCCCGAGGGTGTGCCGGTCATTCGCGTGGACATCGACCCCTCTGAGATAACCAACCTGGTCAATGTGACCGTGCCGCTTGTGGGCGATGCTCGTACGGTGGTAGGACAGCTGGCCGAGGCATGTGCCGAAGCTGATCACAGTGCCTGGGTCTCGATGATACAAGGAATCAGAGAGCAAGTCATGGCTGCTGCCATGCCAGGCCTGATGAGCGATGCCACTCCTATACATCCCTTACGTTTGATGTTTGAACTGGCCATTCGTGCCGACGAGAACACGATCTTTGTCGTTGACGGTGGCGACGCTGCCATCTGGGCTACGGCGACCTTGCCCGCAACCGGCCCTGGTCAACAGCTGGGCATTTCTGCCACGAGTTTTGGCCCCTTAGGTGTAGGCATGGGTTATGCCATGGCTGCCAAATTGGCTCATCCTGAGAAGGATGTCATCCTCCTTACGGGCGATGGTGCCTTTGGTTACAACGTTTTGGAGTATGAGACCTGCATGCGTTATGGCCTCAATATCACCACAGTCATTCTCAACGACAAGCAGTGGGGCATGATCATGCGCTCTGAGGCAAAGAAGACCGAGAATATCGATCCCATTGGCCTGCAATTGCAGGAGACTCACTACGAAGAGATCGTAAAAGCGTTGGGTGGCCATGGAGAGTTTGTGACCGAACCAGGTGATATTGGCCCTGCCATTGGTCGTGCGCTGGCTTCTGGAAAGCCTGCTTGTGTCAATGTCATGACAGATCCGCAGTACGGACCAAGTTTTTAATGTTTGCATGATGAGAATACGGAAGGAGATTAGACTATGAGCAAAATCAAGATGACCCCCAGTGAGGCAATGGTCGAAACCTTGCTGGCTGAAGGTGTTACCCACGTTACTGGCATTGTGGGAAGTGCCTTTATGGATATGTTGGACCTCTTTCCCACCGCGGGCATTGAATTCATTCCCGTAAGACATGAGCAGACGGCCGGCCATATGGAGGATGCATTTTGCAGAATCACCGGCAAGTGTGGCGTTATCACCGGACAGAATGGCCCCGGCATCACCAACATGGTGACCTCCGTGGCGGCGGCAAATATGGCCCACACGCCTCTTGTTGTCATCTGCCCCTCCGCCGGAAGCGCAACGGTTGGCTGGGATGGCTTCCAGGAAGCCGACACCGTACAGATATTCAAAGCCATCACCAAGGCAGCGATCAGAGTTCCTCACCCTTCGCGTGCAGCCGACTGCCTGCGTAACGCCTTCCGCATTGCTTACGCTGAACGTGGCGCAGTGCTTTTGGATATTCCGAGGGATTATTTCTACGGCGAGATCAATGAGCAGATCCTTGAGCCCCATCAGTACCGTGTAGATAAACGGGGCGCGGGCGACCCGGCCGACCTGGCCAAAGCCATAGCCCTGCTCTCCGAGGCAAAGAATCCTGTCATCATCTCGGGGCGTGGCGTGGTAGACACCAAATCGTGGGCGAGTGTGGCTTCCATTGCAGAAAAACTCACTGCCCCGGTCGTTTGCACCTACCTGCACAACGATGCCTTCCCGTCCGATCATCCGCTCTGGATGGGCCCCATTGGATATATGGGTTCTAAAGCAGCAATGAAAACCCTGTCCGAGGCTGATGTCATGCTCGCTATCGGAACTCGCCTCAGCGTCTTTGGCACGTTGCCACAATACGACATCAATTACTTCCCTGAGGAGGCAAAGATCATCCAGATCGACATCAATCCTCGTCATATAGCGCGTACCCATCCGGTAGAGCTTGGCATGATCGCCGATGCCGGTGAGGCCAGCAAGGCCATTGACGCGGCACTTGAAGCCCGTCCTGTTAACGAAGGTCGCATGAAGACTATCAAAGAACGTCAGGACGAGTGGGAAAAGGAGATCTATGATCTGGCTATGGTGCCAGGTGTACCGATGAACCCCCGTCGCGCACTGCTTGAGATAAGCAAGGTTCTTCCTGAGAATGCCATCGTCTGCACCGACATCGGAAATGTCTCTTCAACAGCAAACAGCTATCTCAAGTTCAAGGGTGAAGGGCGCCATGTTGCTGCTTTGACCTTTGGTAATACTGGCTTTGCTTATCCGGCGGCACTGGGAGCTCAGCTGGCAAAACCCGATGCTCCTGTTGTTGCCATTATCGGTGACGGTGCCTGGGGTATGAGCCTGCATGAGGTGAGCACGGCCGTCGAGCATAATCTACCTGCTGTTGCGATTGTTTTTCGCAATATGGCCTGGTGTGCTGAGAAAAAGAACCAGATTGACTTCTTCAACGATCGTTTTATTGGTGTGGACATTCCTAACCCCAAGAGCTTTGCACCGGTGGCCAACGCCATGGAGGCTGTAGGCGTGAGCGTGAGTGATCCAGAAGAGGTTGGCCCAGCCCTTAAGGCAGCACTCGAGTCCCGTAAGCCTACGGTACTTGAGATCTGCTGTGATGGTACGCAACTGGCCCCACCCTTCAGGCGCGATGCCTTTAAGATGCCTACCCGTTTGCTTCCTAAATATGCGCATCTGGATGTTCGCAACTGGTCGGAGACGGATGATCTCTAGAGACATCTTCACAGTACAAGGAGAACAAAGCTCCGCACCATCAGCACGCTGCTGACAGTATGAAAAGAGCCGGGGTCTGAAGTATCAGGACCCGGCTCTACCTTTTGGGGATAGTGGGGGACAGGCAATTTGTCACGCGAGCTATTCATTGAAGAGCGAAGGGTACGTGTTGTTACCTGGCGATTTTGCGGAATGCGGTTCAAGGTAAGCATTGCGTAAGCTGAAGGCGAGCGCAGCCTCTCAGAGGAACTCAAAGAGAACTGTGTGCTGGATCAAAGAGGCGAGCCTCTTAAGCTGCAACGCTTACCTTGAACTGCGCTTATGAGCGGATGAGCCAGTAATAATACGTATCCTCGCTCCAACGCGCAGATAAAATGTGACAAATTGCCCTGCCCTCTCTGCGCTAGAAGGTGACCGGCTCATAGTCTATGTCGTGACTGACCGCAACATTCTCGTAGCAACACTTTCCTTCATAGGTGTTGAGCCCCGCGGCAAGATGTGGGTCCCTCGCGCAAGCTGCTTCCAATCCGGAGTTGGCGATTCTGAGTCCAAAAGGTAAAGTCGTATTTGAAAGTGCAATGGTGGAGGTGCGTGGCACCGCACCAGGCATATTGCCAACGCAATAATGGTTAACCCCCTCTTCAAGAAAGGTGGGCTCGTCATGATAGGTGAGGTGAGAAGTCTCGCAGCAGCCACCCTGGTCTATGGCAATATCAACAATGACCGCGCCGGGGTTGAGTAGCTTCAAGTGCTCACGTTTAACGATCTTAGGCGCCGCAAGTCCGGGGACCAAGACCGAACCTATCACCAGATCGGCTCCGGTCAAGGCTGCCTCCAGGTTTCCGGGAGAGCTGAATAAGGTAGTGACACGTCCTGCGAAAAGATCGTCAAGCTCGCCCAGACGAGAGAGGTTAAGGTCAAGCACTGTGACGTCCGCGCCCAGACCTATTGCCATCTTACAGGCATTAGTGCCTGCAACGCCCCCACCCACAATGACGACTTTGCCATGCGAAACACCGGGTACACCACCCAGAAGAACCCCTCGTCCTCCAAAGGGTTTTTCCAGGTATTTAGCACCTTCCTGTACGCTTAGTCGTCCTGCTACCTCGCTCATTGGTCGCAGACAGGGAAGAGCGCCATTTTTGTCGGTGATGGTCTCAAAGGCTACGCTTTTAACACCCGAAGCAAGCATTGCGTCGGTGAGTTCACGGTCTGCCGCAAGATGAAGATATGTATAGATGATCAGGTCTTTTCTGAAATACGGATATTCAGATGACAGAGGTTCCTTGACTTTTATAACCATGTCACTCTGAGTGTAGATAGCTTCCGCACTCTCAAGCATGGTTGCACCTGCTGCCACATATTCACTGTCCGAAAACCCGGAGCCTATGCCCGCGCCATTTTGGACATACACCGCATGGCCAGCGCGAGAGAACAGCTGAGCGCCATCTGGGGTTAGTCCTACACGGTATTCATGCGTTTTTATTTCCCTTACCGTTCCGATTCTCATTGCTCTGCTCCCTTCGCTACCCGGCGACCCTCTTTTGATACGTCGCTTTACCTTTTAACCTGGAGAAAGGACAAACCCTTCCACTGCTACAGTAGTAGGTCTATGCGGTATTCGTATAATACAAATTCTCTATACTCCCATATCCATTGTTAATACTGTAGAGGGCTCTGAAGTGGTTATACTGCTAGCAAAGAAGCATATTTTGCCGCACCCTCTTTTGAGTTTCTTTTGAGTTGCAGAGGGCAAAGCATGGCGATATTCCTTAGAAGCATCTTACGTCTGACCAGACTACAAATGGTAATGATAGTAATGGAGCCAAGAAAGGAAGTGATACCATGACAGAAGTACTCATCTCTGACATTGCCGGTGTGGACATGCAGAACGTATGGCACCATCTGACACTGCATCAGGGCAAAGCGCCACTTATCGCCGTAGAAGGTAACGGCTTACGACTTAAAGACATCAATGGAAAAGAATACATCGATGTTACGTCGGGCGGTGTATGGTGCGTCAACGTTGGCTACGGGCGAGAAGAAATAGCAGATGCCGTCTGTGCGCAGATGAAAAAGATGGCCTACTATGCCGCCACGGGTGGCAATATACCGGCAACCGAGTATGCCCAAGCTTTGATGAGCTATATGCCCGGC
>JAVBUQ010000127.1:0-16389 GCA_031555185.1 Coriobacteriales bacterium | reverse complement strand
CAAAAGACTGATAGTCTCTTTTCTCAACTAGTTTCTCAAGTCCCCGGTGGATAAAACCAATCTGCGGAATAGCCTCAATGACCTTCTCGTCCTCAACAACCAGATCCAAATGTATCGGTTCTGGAAGCACCGGATGCTGAGGGCCAAAGGGGATGATCGTACGTTCAGCCATGTGTTTCCACCTCCCCCGCTTCAGCAGAAGCTACGACACCTGCGTCTGGTGCATCGGGAACAGGCGTTGTGGGAACAGCCTCCACAAAATGGGCACTGTCTCCCTGTACATCATTCTCCTCTTGTGCCTCGGTTGCATCCGACGTATCAGTTCTGTCTGCGCCTGAGGTTTGCTCTGACTCTTCAAGATACTGCTGAGCTTCTAAGGAGGAAGGGTTGAGCGGTGTGGGTATACTGGGTGAGTAGAAACGACCGTCATAATCAAGAAGGCTGTCTTTGAATTTGACCCCATAAAGATCACGCGCTTCATTCTCAAAGAAAAAGGCGTTGGGATAGAGCTTGCTCACCGCAGGCACCGGCTGGCCATTGTCTATCAGCACAAAAAGGTTCTCAAGCTCTTCTGCTGTCGAGAATGAATACAACAGCTCGACTTTGTCTCCTACCGTACTGGCACAGAGATTGGCGAGTCTCCAGCCGCGCTCTTTATAACTCTTTACACGAGCGAACAGTTGATCGAGCTCTATTTCTCTAAATACCTGTGGGTCCATCAACGCTCCTCTACCTCAGGTTCAAGGGCAGCTGAGGCAATAGTCTTTAGCCAGGAAGCAGAGACACTCTCTCCCTTGACAAGTTTATCTGCAGAGCTGGGCAAAGGAGGCAGTGTCTGCGGTTTCAACGTGCCGTTGGCAAGCTGCGCCCGCTTCTCTTCCAGGACACCGAGGCCTTGGACAACCGCATCAATGATGGTCTCCGGTCGTACCGCACAACCTGGGGCATACACATCTACCGGGATAGCCACGTCAACGCCACCAAGATTGTTATAACACTCTTTGAAGACACCACCTGTACAAGCACATATTCCGCAGGCTACAACCACTTTGGGCTCCGACATTTGTTCATAGAGTTGCCTGATTATCGGCACTTGCCGCTCATTAACACTGCCGGTGATAAGAAAAACATCGGCATGCTTGGGGTTGCCGGTGTTGATAATGCCAAAACGTTCAACGTCATACAGAGGAGTGAGGGCAGCCAGTACCTCAATGTCGCAGCCGTTGCAGCTTGAGGCATCGTAATGAAGGACCCATGGAGATTTAACAGAGGCTGGCATACCTACTCCTCAAACAAAAAACCCACGTAGAAGGATAATCAACACCAACGAGAGAGCCGTGCACAAGAGTGTGACCACCCAACTCCACAACAGCATCGACTGCCACTTAACGCGGGCAAAGCTATTGTCGATAATAATCTCCAGAAAGTACACAGCCACTGCGACGACTACCGCAAGAAGAAGCGTCCAGGGGCCTGCCCATACGAAGAAAAGTCCCACGTATCCCAAAAATAGAATACTCTCATACCAGTGCATGATCTCAACCAGGGCAAGGTTACGTCCACTCATCTCTGTAGTAATGCCCTTGACCAGCTCCTGGTGTGCATGGTGCGAGAAGCTCAGATCAAACGGTGACTTACGGAGCTTGATAGTAAGGATAAAGAGCAGGCCTGCAAAGATAAGAGGCAGCAGGGCAACCAGGGGAAAGCTCAATGCAAAAACCGAGGAAGTATCAAAGCTGCCCGTAATGAAGTAGAAAAACACAGCCATCAAAATGAGCATAGGTTCATAGGCAAGTACCTGTATGATCTCACGCGCGGCGCCTGCCTCTGCATACGGGCTGCGCGTAGAATATGCCGCAACGATAAAAAGCAATGAGGAGAGGCTTATCAGAAAGATCACGAGCAGAATGTTGCCTCCGGCAAAAAAGAACGAGCCGGAAAGCACCGCCATCAATAGGGCCAGGGCAAGGTAATACTCCTGAAAACTGTTGAGACTACGTCTTTCTTTAGACAGTAGTTTGCGTACATCATAATAAGGCTGAAGCAACGGCGGCCCCACGCGGCCTTGCATTCGTGCCGTAACAATACGGTCAATACCGGCCAGAAGACACCCTAACACCGGTCCGAGCACCAGAAAAGCTACCAGGGCTATGACAAAGGAGAGGATCGTCATAACATCATCTCCGCAATAAAGCCCAGCATAAAGAAGAGTCCCATGACAACACCCATCAACACAGTAACCCGACGGCCCAGCTGCCTCTCACCAAAAAGAGGCCTCAGATACCAATTGCGCTGGGTGGCCAGGTTCTCGTCACCAAATGCGTTGTAATAGCTGCGCTTTTCTGAATGTGCTCCCACACCGGCCATATACACGGTGTCGTTGGGAGCAGGACGGCGTCTGAAGATCTGCACCACTAGCAAGGCCAGCATTACCAAGAAAATGATACTCATTATCATAAGATTGTCGTAGCCCAACACGTCGGAGGCAAGAATCCATGAAGGCACCTGGTAGATAAGGCCAGTCATCTGCAGATAAGGCATGACAAACAGCTCAGAAAGATACGGTATACACAACGTGATGCAGATAAGCAAAAGCGCAAGAGCACCCAGAGAGAAGCGTTCGGGCAGACTGACTTTGGTGCGTACACGCTCATCTTCATTGCCAACAGACAAGACCTTACCAAGCCATTTTGCCCAGATGACAAACGTTATGGCAGAACCAAAAGCAAGCACAAAGAGCAGTTCAAAATGGCCACTGTCTGCTATGGACACCAGTGCGGCCCATTTACTTATAAGCATGCCAAATGGAGCAATGAACATTGCCATCATGCCAAGCGCCAAACAGGTTGCGAGCCAGGGCATACGCACAAAGATATTGTCCATCTGCTCAATACTACGGCCGCCGATACGATGCTCCGCCGTACCCACACTGCAAAAGAGCAGGGCCTTTGCTGCGGCGTGAAACACAAGAAGGAAGATGGCAGCCCATGCTGCCTCAGGCGTACCTACGCCGGCACAACAAACGATAAGACCCAGGTTGGCCACAGTGGAGTAGGCAAGCACACGTTTTGCTCCACTTTGTGACACAGCCAAAGCCGAACAACCGAGAAAGCTCAACCCGCCTACGACAAGAACAAACAATCCGGGCACATTCCAGCCCAGTACAGGTGCCAACTTAATGATGATAAAGACACCTGCTTTAACCATTGTGGAGGAATGCAGCAAGGCACTCACCGGAGTAGGAGCTACCATAGCGCCCAGTAACCAGTTTTGGAATGGCATCTGCGCAGCCTTGGTCATACCGGCAAAAGCAATAAGCATGACAGGCAACAATAACGTGCCGCCTACACCAACGGCGATGAGCTGGTCAAGCTCAAGAATCTGATACTCACCACCAGCCAACATGATCAGTGCCGTCGTAAAGGCCATGCCACCAGCCAGATTGATGGCAACTGCTCTGAAAGAGTTTTTTGTTGCTTCCTCAGTACGGGTGTAACCAATAAGTGCAAAAGAGCATACGGTGGTTACCTCCCAGGCCGTCAGCAACCACGAGAGCCTGTTAGAAAGCACCACGGCAAACATCGCACCTAGAAAGATAAATATGATCGCAAAGAAGATATGGCGGCGATCGCGTATTCTCTTTAAGACCTCCGCCACACGAGACGGTTCTCCCGAGATGGCCAACCCGCGTCCTTCGTTCTCAAGATGCTCCTGGTAATCGCGCATATAACCAATGGCAAAAATGCAGATACCCCCACCGATAACGGCGATAACAAGCACCATGATAAGGGAAAGCTGATCAACAGAGAGGTCTATGGCAACATCCGCCTGATGCGCGTAGCTGAGTTCATAGAAAATCACCAGTAAGGCTTGTATCCCCGCAAGGAAGATAGCGAGAAAATTTGAGGTACGTATCCCACGATAGATAATATAGAGACAACAGATCAGATCGATTCCCAGCGCAAGATAGTTGAACAGCTCCGCGTGAGGAACCACAAAGCCACTGGGTTGAAACAGATACTGCATCGTGAGAACAAGGGCTAATACCACGAGAAGCGCGGCAGCGGCAATGACCACTACCGTCCTGACCTTATCGCCACGAAACACCAGCAGCAGTAAAGCAGCAAGAATGGGTGTACCTATCAAAGCAGCGATTACAAACAAATCTCACTTCTTTCGTGTATTTTAGAGAGTTGTCTTCGCACCCGTGGGGAGCAACCTCTCGCTGGTATAGCAGAGACTGCTATAAGTAACCACGGCGGTCTCATTAACCAGAGGTCAGGCTACCACATCCAGACCACCAATGGCAGCAGAGATGGCGCCAGTATATGCAGGAGGGCTCCCAGCGGTCGTACCTATGAATTGAGCCCTGAATAATCGAGCGTCCAGAGCAAAATCAACCAACTCTTCGGCGATCCTGTCCCGTGCGAGACCGCGCTGCCTCCTGTTATTTCCTTCTGGCTCATCCAGGGAGGGACAGGCCATGAGAGAAAAGGTTTTACTGTGGGCTGCTATCTTGCAAAGTTCTTGCAGCGTGTCGGTCACACTCAAACCCATGGTGTAGATGATGTCCGCCTTTGCGACATATGCGCTGTCGCCTGCGGGAGCAAAGAGAGGTATATCAGTCAAACCGCGGATGGTCTCAAGTGCAGCAGAGAGCTCATGGGTATCGGCCTCACCAACGAGAAAGACGGCATCCGGTCTCTCTTTAAGGAGCACTTCCAGCTGCTCGCCAAGCACTTCCGGCATGGTGACCTGAACAGCGGCAACGATATGCTCAAAGCCAACCTCCGCGGCACGTCGCATCCCCGCCCTGTTAACATCCACAAGGGCATCTTCCAGACCATGTTTTTGCAGGGCCAGACGATTTGCCTGCACGGTATTCGTCAAAACACACTGGGCACCCGCCATCTTGAAGCGCCGATGCGTCTCTCTTACCATATCTTCGTCCAGGATATTGAGATACTCAAGACACTCAGAGCCCTCCATATCTTCATCGAGTTGTGTCCACGTGAGTAATGGCGCCACAACCAGCATGTCCTTGTTTAGTCTCAGTCGTAAATCAGGCATAGGCTATATCTTTACATAAAGTGAGGTCTTAAAGATCCCGGATTCTGTCTCATATTTCATGCTGCCATCATACTTCTTAATCACCGAACGCACCGAAGCAATACCCACACCAAAACCTTTGCGCTTGCGTGAATAAAAATCAGTGCCGGTGACATTGAGTTCGCCGTCAAAACTATTGTCTATCACGAGGGTAAAGCGATTGGCAGCTACATTTCCCCTGATCTTGATAAAACGCTTGTCCGGTTCTACATGCATACAAGCCTCAATAGCATTCTCAAAGAGGTTGCCGACGATGATGGAAAGGTCACCGTCGGGAATACGTCCTACCACAAAGGGCACTGCCATCTTGATATCACAGAGAATATGCTCTGACTCGGCCTGAGCCATATAGTAAACAGCCAGAGAATTAACAGCGACATTGTCACAGATCAGCATCTCCGAGATGCTGGGGATTGACTTGGAGAGTTTATCGATGTACTCCAAAGCCTCCTTGTCTTTATTCTCACTGATAAAACCTTGGATGGCCACCAGCTGATGCCGTAGATCATGACGTATACGTCGGGTCTCCTCCACATTGTGCGTAAAATCCTGGAAGTGTTTACGCTGCAGATCCAGTGAGCGATTGACTGCGGAGATATCTGCCTCGAGGCGAGCGTTCTTTTCCAGCGCGTCTAAAGCATCGCTCAGATACTCCCATACAATAAGAGCAACCACCAAAGTGGCAAAGAGCAGACCTACCATAAAGAAAGTGCCCGTAGGACTCTCTATTCCCATATAACCACTCATCGCATCAAAGAGACTGAGGGCAGTAAAAAGCACCATTCCAAAAATAAACAGCGACGAGACGGCTGCTCCTAACCTCTGGCGCGCAACCACAACAGCAACAGTGTAAAAAGCTAAAAGCAGTGATCCGAAGATCATAAAATACGGCTCTATCTGTCCAAAGCTGATGAAGCCACTCAAATGTGAGACCATCATCAGAGCAAAAAAGGCGCATAAAGCATAATAGGTGCCGCTGAGGACGTTCATACGATAGGGCTGCAGAAAACTCAGGCAGAATTGACCCAGGGGAACAGGGAGAAAAAAGAGCGCGATGAGCGAAACCGAGTAAAACGTTGAGTATTGGCTGAAGAAAAGCAGAATGACATCGTTGTCAAAAAAAGTCCAACAGCCGCAGACAGCGCATGTAAGGCCCAACCAGAACAATACAATGGCCATCTCCAGACGTCTGAAAAAGGTCAACCCCAGAATCGCAAGCGTGATTCCTATGACAAGCATGATCATCGACAGTATCAAAGCGAGGTAGTTTTCCCATATTATATTTTTGGTAATGAGGTTTTGGTCTCCACTGAGAAACGGTGGAATCTCAAGCGAGTTTCCAAGAGAAGAGACAGTGTAACCCAACCGCAGCTCCGTTCCGGCGCTGACATTGGGTAGCGCAACGACTCCAATTGAACGAGGCGGCTCTTTTTGAAATGAGGGATAGGTCCCTTCGGTGCCTACACTGTAGTAAGGTTCGCCGTCTACGTAGAGCACGCATTTGGCATAATCCACCTGTACCAGCAGATTGTCCTGTTCATTGCCACTGCTCTCCAGATACACCGACACCTCATCACCCGGCTCGAGCCCGGTGAGAGTATAGGGTAATTTGAGTGTTCCTCGTTGTGTCCCGTTAACCGAATACTGCACGGTATCGGTAGTGGTCAAAGGATTGAAGTAATAGGTGACGTTATAGGCGGGTGCAAGAGAGAATGCGATGATAATGGCCACCAGCGCAATTGTGATGACCGCATAGGACACAACGAGTGCTCTTTTAATCACTGCGAATCTTGCTGAAGATATAGTCATCATAGTTATTCTTGATGCGCTTATGGTCCTTTACTCTTATATAGGTTGAGTCACCATTATCCATGATAAAGATGCTGACATCATCATCGACATCGTCCACATGATCAAGATTGACGATAAAGGCGCGATGACTACGCACAAAACGTGGCGGATTAAGAAGTGTCTCCAAGCTCTCAAGGGAGGTTACCGTGGGATATTCTTCGCCCTCAGAGGTAACCACATACGAACGAGAATCCCGGGATTCTACATAGACAATGTCGTTAAAGGGAATGGAGACTGCTTTACCATCACTGATTATCTCCAGCGTTGCTTCAAGATTTCGATCACGTTTGACTATAGCCAGATCCAAAGACTCCTCAACGTCTTCCTTGATGACCGGTTTGATCATGTACTTATAGGCGTTGAGACGATATCCCTCACGAGTAAAATCCTCGCTTGTCGTGGTGAACACGATAACGACGTCAGTATCCTGCTCACGGATCTTCTCTGCCGTTTCCACCCCGGAAAGGATCTCCATGAAAACATCGAGGAAGACAAGGTCATAGGAGCCTTTGGCAAATTCCGCAATAAAAGCTTCACCACTCTTAAAGACATCAAGACTAAAGTTAATACCGGAGCTTTCAATCAGACCTTTGAGGTTACGCAGGTCTGACTCCGTGTCCTCGCAGATGGCTATACGCAGTGGTGGTTTTCCACTGTTTTCCATCTATACCCCTCTCTGACTCTCCCTCACTATACTCATCGTCAATCGGGCCAGGTCCTCAAGATCTTGTATGGCAAGACGCTCGTCTGTGGAATGGATACGTTCCATTCCACACCCCAGGCTGATAGCGGCCAAACCGTATGATACTAGTATATTGGTATCAGCACCACCGTCACCGACTTCTGTGCGCGCCTCAAGGCCAAGTTTTCTTGCCGCCCTGAGCGCCAGGGTAACTTCGGGCGAATCCTCTGAGGCAAAGAACCCTTCATAATTGACCTCCCAGACAACCTCTACCCCTACAGGCCCAGCCCCGGTGCCGTCATCTTCCGCAGCCGCCTTAAGCGTTTTATCCACATCTGCTTCAAATGCAATGAGGCGGTCCTCATCATGGCTTCTGATCTCGCCGGTTACGAGGCATTGTTCTGCTACCACATTATTGGCCGTGCCGCCTGTTATAGTGCCGACGTTGGCAGTGGTCTGTTCATCGATTCTGCCTTGCGCCAGCGAGGCAACAGCCTTTGCGGCAGCCCTGATGGCCGATATCCCCGACTCGGGAGCTATGCCCGCGTGGGCTGCCAGGCCTGTATAACGGGCTTGATAGGAATGTTGATAGGGAGCGCCATTGACCACAAGGCCAGGTTTGCCGGCAGCATCCAGCACATAACACAAGGCACCTTGCGCATCGGCGAATTCCGTGATGTCCATAGCCTTCGCCCCCATGAGACCCTGCTCCTCCCGCACCGATAAGAGCACTCTGATCTCCGGATGAGGCTCCCCTTGCGCTTCTCCTTCTTTCAGACAGCGTACCGTCTCGATGATAGCCGCGATACCGACCTTGTCATCCCCGCCAAGCACTGTGGTGCCATCGGAGTAGACAAACCCACCCTCAACCCGCGGTTTAACGCCCGTACAGGGATTGACGTTGTCCATATGAGCAGAAAAATAGAGTGGCTTTGATGAGAGAGAAGCTTCTCCTCCAAAAGCGACAAGCGTTGCAAAGAGATTGCCAACGTCGCTACCGGTAATGATACTCGAATCGTCAAACCGTACCACACACCCCGCTGCTTCCAACGTCTCTTTACAGTAGGCAGCAACGCCAGCCTCCGCGCCAGATGGACTATCGATCTGCACAAGCTCCAGAAAGGTATTGAGCAGGCGTTCTGTGTTGACAACAGCCATTACTCATGCCTTTGATCACTGTAGTGTATCGCTGCGCCAACATAATCGCGAAAAAGCGGATGGGTGCGCGTTGGACGACTCTTGAACTCAGGATGACCTTGACAGGCAACAAACCAGGGATGATCCTTAAGCTCGATCATCTCCACCAGACGATCATCCGGCGAGAGCCCGCTTATGACGAGTCCGGCGTCTGCCAGGCGCTCTCGGTAGGCGTTGTTAACTTCATAACGGTGACGGTGGCGCTCATAGACAATGGGTTCCTCATAGGCAACGGCTGCAAGGGAATGTTCGGTGATCTTACAGGGATACGCACCCAGACGCATCGTGCCCCCCAGATCATCAATATCTTCTTGCTCGGGCATCAAATCGATGACGGGATACGGGATTGTGTCACTCATCTCAGCCGCAAACTCAGCTGAATTGGCTCCTGGCATGTCTGCAACATTGCGCGCAAACTCACACACTGCCGCCTGCAAACCCAGGCAAATACCCAAGAAAGGTACTTTGTTCTCCCGGGCGTATTGTATTGCAGCTATCTTTCCTTCAAAGGCACGCATGCCAAATCCTCCCGGCACAAGGACGCCATCCATCTGTGCGAGGATCTTCTCTACTCCCTCGGACCTGAGCGTTTCACCATCAACAAGATGAACATTGACCTTGCGATTATGAAACACGGAGGCATGCCCCAGTGCCTCAATGATACTCAGGTATGCGTCGGGTAGACTCACGTACTTACCTACCACAGCAATATCGATGGGTTTGCCAACGAGGGTGTCGAGCTTATTGGAATAAGCCTGCCAGTCCGACAACTCTATCTCTCCAACAGGAAGGCTCAACGCCTTAAGCACCTTGTTGTCAAATCCCTGTTCATGAAGGAGGAGTGGCACTTTATAGATGCTGGAAGCGTCAACGCACGAAAGCACATTATCTACCGGTACGTCACAGAAGAGCGATATCTTCTCTCTTACCTTTTTTATTATCTCATGGTCGCTTCGGCACACGATAAAGTCGGGCTGCACACCTATAGAGCGGAGTTCCTTGACACTGTGCTGAGTAGGTTTGGTCTTAACCTCATGGGCGGCAGCAATATAGGGCACCAGCGTCACGTGTACAAAAAGCACGTCGCCTATAGGTTTGCTCATCTTGAACTGACGGGCTGCCTCAATAAAAGGCAGGCTTTCAATATCGCCAACCGTGCCGCCTATCTCCGTGATGACGATGTCGGCACCGCTTTGCTCAGCAATACGCGAAAGACGCTCCTTTATGGCGTTGGTCATCTGTGGAATAACCTGAACGGTGCCACCGAGAAAGTCTCCCCTTCTCTCCTTGCTGATGAGGCTCTGGTAAATAGCACCGGCGGTAAAGTTGGATTCGCGACTCAGGTTCTCATCTATGAAACGCTCGTAATGTCCAAGGTCAAGGTCGCCCTCATGCCCATCGTCGGTTACAAAGACCTCTCCATGCTGAAAGGGACTCATCGTTCCCGGGTCAACATTAAGATAGGGATCTGCTTTTTGCATAGTGACTTTATAACCCCGTGATTTAAGGAGGTGACCAAGCGACGCTGCAGTGATACCCTTCCCCAGACTTGATACAACGCCGCCAGTTACAAAAATGTGCTTGGTCATGCTTCTCCTTCTTTTTTGTAGGAAGTAATGATTAATCGCATATACGCCGGATTGTGTGCCAGTTTGCCTCTGCCCTGTTTGTGCCAACGATGGCACTTCTTAAAGATAACGCCATCGTTTGCGCGATGTGAGCAGGGGCAAACTGGCTGCGAGACGGTATGCAATGAATCAGTCAATGCCTCCCCTATTCTACGACATCTTTACGTCCCAGATCATCGAGTTTACGGAGAATCCCATTCTCCTCGATTATCTTGCTGAAAGAAACATACTCACCGGCCAGATTCAAAGCCATGAGTATCACTGCCCACATGATGAGCATCCACAGGGGAGCGGCGGTGGCAAGTAGGTAACCAAGAAACGCTCCCATTGAATTAGCACCAGCATCACCCAACATGCCTTGCTCGCCAATATCAAAACGCCACACCGCGGCAAGTGGTCCGAGCCCGGCAAGAACCAGCGCTATGATATCAGGCCACCCAAGAAATAACACACCACCAAGTGCTACCACAAGAACGCTGAATAAAAGCCCCACGAGGTAGACTTTTCCGGCACGTCCCGGGCGCAAGTCAAAAAGATTGATGAAATTTGCAGAGAAGGCGATAACACACGTACCGATAATGACACGGGCGATGCCTTCGTCGCTGCCCCAATACAGACTGACCATGGTAAAGAGCGCAAGGAGACCGATGGCAATCATCTTGATGCCGCCGGTCGTCAGGATTCCACGAGCCAGTGAACCCAAATGGCCTCTGAAACCTTTTGCCTTGTGATCTCCGACCCAGTCGTCAAAGAGCCCAAACGCACAGGAACCGGCGATAAGAGGAAATATGGGGATCAGATAACTCACCCAATTGGGCAGATCCATGCGGGCTGCCACGAGAAGATGCGCCCCCACCCAAAAACATACCAGCCAGACGAACCACACGATACCTAACCCGTTGTAGACACTGACACCTCGATAATTTGGATAGTGTGGAGCGGTTCTGGCCAAGGAGCGTGTGAGCATAGCCATGAATACCGAAGGTATGGCAACACAAAAGATCAATGCTGTGATAATCGCCAGCAAACTGGGGTATCCCTCCTTGGACTGTTTTATCGATTATACCAGTAGCAGCTGTCGAATGAGTTTTTTGGTTACAATGTGAGCTGTGAACATGAAAACTGCATCGGAACATCACTTTGCTGTCCTTATCGCTGCATATAACGAGGCAGACCTCATCAGGGACACCGTTATCGCCGCTGCTTTGGTGCCTGGGGTTGTGGGGGTCATTGTTGCTGATGACGGTTCTTCTGACGCCACGACTCAAGAGGCTATGAGTGCAGGCGCATTTGTTGTGGGCACTACACGTAACCTTGGAAAAGGCGCTGCTATGGAGTTGGCGGCGGCGTCGCTGGAGAGGGTGCAGCCCTTTGGCATGGTGGATGGCGTTCTTTTGCTGGATGGAGACTTAGGGACAAGCGCCTCCGCTGCTGCAGCATTACTTGAACCGCTTTGCGCTCACGAAGCCGATCTGGTAATAGGCATTTTGCCCTCACCTCCCGGAAAGGCCGGATTTGGCATTGCGCGGTCACTGGCCCGTGATGGAATCTTTGAATTTGGAAATGGCTTTGAGGCACAAGCACCCCTGAGTGGCCAGAGAGCTCTTACTCTGGACTGTCTGAGCAGGATCCGTCCTTTTGCCAGCGGCTATGCCATGGAGGTTGACATGACTGTCCGCGCTCTTCAGCAAAAGCAGCGCGTAGTTGAGGTGCCTGTGGAGATGACGCATCGTTATACCGGCAGGAATCTCAAAGGGTTTTTGCATAGGGGCAGGCAGTTCAATCACATATACCGTCTGCTTAATTCGTATTACAAAAGATAGCTGGTCTGGCCACCTCGGACAGGCTTATGATGTGCTCATATGTTGCATGGATGCGGCTTTCGTTTTGTGTTGCAGCTTTGGAGGCTCGCCTCTTTGATATCTATACTTCACATCTCAACACTGTCCGCGCTGATATAGTCTTTCATTAATAGAACAAACCATAGTATGCTCATTATCTGATGCAACACTGCCTCCGCTTGTTTACTCTTCACCTCGTAGAATGCGTTCGAGCCTGGCGGCGACCTTGGGATCGATGCGCTCGGCCAAGGTGTTTTTGATTGCAGGTGCCTGGAGGCTTGGAGCGGTGCTATCTTCCAGGCTTTGACGTAGGGCCTCTATCTCTTCACAAAATCCCGCAGAACTCATGCGTACGACTTTACCTCCAAAGACCGTCCACTGCAGCGTGGCATCTGAAGTTACCACCAGAACCTCTAACCCCTCGTTGGCTGCTTTATGTGCCAGCTTCTCGATGACTGAGTCTGCCGAAACGCCGTGCGGTGAGAAGAGATACTCGATGGTGCCAAAGCTTTGTTTCTTACCTTCAGACCCTGGATTGCCGGCGCCATCAAATACGACAGTCGCCTTGAATTCACGCCCGGCAAAGCTCGCAACATCAGAGAGCAGCGCTTCTCTCGCTCTATTAAAGACATCCTGAGAATGATCAGGGGTTTGCTCCGCCATGTGCTTGTACAAAAACCCCGTTCTGATGACGTTATAACCATCTACCAACATGACCTTGCTTGGTTGCTGTCCTTTTGGCCTTGCCATGTTTGTTTCCTTTACTACCTACCGCAGACCAGAGAATCAAACCACAGACTGGCTGCTTTGCGCACTCTGTCTCCCACTTTGGGCACTCTGCCTCCCACTTTGGGCACTCTGCCTCACTCTTTTACGCACTCTTGCCATCTTCAGGCAATCGACTTGATTCTGCGCACAGCCTCAAGCAGTTGTTCGTCGGGCAGGGTAAGCGAAAGGCGGATATAACCCTCGCCATCCGGCCCGTATCCACTTCCAGGAGTGACAATAACATGCGCCTCTTCTAAAAGTCGCGTGGCGAATTCCTCGGAGGTGTACCCCTTGGGTACCTGCGCCCATATATAGATAGTAGCCTTAGGGTCTTCACAGACTACTCCTATGGCATGGAGTGCGTCCACCACCAGGTCACGACGATGCTGGTACAGGGCACACATCTCTGCAATGCAGTCCTGAGGACCCTCAAGGGCAGCAATCGCTGCTTCCTGGATAGCGGTGAACTGCCCGGAATCCAGGTTGTTCTTGACCGTACCCAATGCCTTGATAGCGCTTGTATTACCAACAGCAAACGCGATACGCCAACCCGTCATGTTATAACTCTTTGAGAGCGAGAAAAGCTCGATGGCAACATCTTTCGCACCAGGACGTTCCAGAATGGAGGGAGGAGTGTACCCATCAAAACCTATCTCACTATAGGCATTGTCGTGTACCAGTAAGATCCCGTGCTCATGGCAAAACGCCAGGGCTTCGTCAAAATACTCCGGTGTGGCGATAGCACCGGTGGGGTTATTGGGATAACCAAGAAACATGATCCTTGCCTTTGTGAGCACCTCAGCAGGGATGCCAGAGAAGTCCGCGAGCCAGCCGTTCTCTGCACACATGGGCATGAAGTGTGTATTGGCGTGCATGAGTGTCGCTCCACCGGAGTACACCGGATAACCAATGGATGGCGCCAGTACATAGTCTCCCGGATTAACAAAGGCGGTATGGATATGGGCAACTCCCTCCTTTGAGCCTATCAGTGCCAGGGCCTCCGTTGTGGGATCAACAGTAACACCAAAGCGCGTAAGCATCCAGCGTGATGCCGCCTCTCGATATGCCAACGAACCGGCATAATCAGGATACTGGTGATTAGCTGGTTTACGGATAGCCTCTGCCATGGCATCGACGATATGTTCAGGTGTGGGCATGTCGGGATCCCCTATGCCCAGCGAGATAACTTCTATGCCCGCGGCACGCATTGCGTCACGCTTTTCGTCGATACGGGCAAAAAGATAGGGAGGGAGGTGGTCCAGATTCCTGGCGGTCTTAAAATCTATTTGTGTCATGCGGATTCCTTGCTCGTATATCTAATTTCATATTGTAATAATTCCATTAAACGATGTGTCAACCGGTCCGGTAAGCTGTACCTCATTATTAGGCAGCCATTCAACTTCAAGCGTGCCACCAGGCAGGTCAACCAACACCGGTTCTTGCCTTTTTACCTCGCCAAGAATACATGCCACAATCGCCACAGCACAGGCCCCAGTGCCACAGGCGAGGGTCTCCCCTACACCACGTTCGTACACACGCATGCGTATCCGATTAGTGCCGCTGACCGCGGCAATCTCCACATTGGTCTTTTGAGGAAAGAACTCTCTGTTGCTCTCCAGATAAGAACCGGGGCTCTCCAAATCTATGCTCTCAGGATAATGGACAAAGGTATGGGCAGTAAGGGCATCGATGTACTCGAGGAACATCACCGCATGCGGGTTTCCCATATTGACACAGGTGATGACATACTTAACCGTATCATTGGTGATGACCGCCTGGACCACTGCTTGTTCCTGGCGATATTCCTCTAAATTGCTATCATAAACAGCAATATCTCTTGTAGCCGGAAGCGTCGTAGGTATCTGCTCAGGGGCAAACTGCGGCTCTCCCATCACAACCGTAGCGGCGGTGAGTTTGCCTACTTCGTCTACCTCAAAGGTAAGGGGACGTGGCCCGGCCAGCGTGTCAACGATAAAAGACTGTGAGGCCTTCTCTTCATCAGAAAGCAGATCGTTGTCCGCCAGAAAACGCGCAAAGCATCTTACGCCGTTGCCACACATCTCAGCCAGACTGCCGTCTGCATTGCGATAGTGCATATAAGCGGTGCACTCAGAGTGTGGACTGGTGCGCACCTCTATGAGGCCATCGGCTCCCACGCCAAAATGGCGGTCACAGATCCACCTGACCTGCTCTTCGCTGAGGTTTACAGACTCCTGCCTGTTGTCAAACACGACAAAGTCATTACCGGCTCCCTGTATTTTTTGAAAACTGATCTGCATGGCTGTAAATTATAAATGAAGAGAAGTACGAATAGTGGATAGAGCCATCCTTACCCGCACATACTTGACAGGAAAGCCAAGGCATCAGAGGTAAGCTCAGGCAATGGCAGACGGGCATCAAGCCAGTGGATGCGCTTATCCCGCCTGAACCAACTCAGTTGGCGTTTGGCGTAATGGCGGGTAGCCTGCTGGATATGTGAAACTGCTGCCTCAAGCGTCTCATCGCCCGATAGTACAGGAAGCAGCTCTTTGTATCCAATGGCCTGCTGCGCAGTGAGCGCATGCCCATACCCTCTGCGTAACAGCTCGCTCACCTCATCCAGCAGCCCGTGTTCCACCATCTGCTGGACACGCGCATTGATGCGCGTATAAAGCAGCTCCCTTGGCATATCCAAACCCAGATAGACCGCAGGGTATACCTCGTTGTGTGCGTCAAAGCCTGCTGCCTGCTCTGCGTAACTGCTCCCCTCCTCCAACCATTCAAAAGCCCTTACTACGCGACGGGTATTGTTGGGATGTATAAGGGCGGCGCTCTCTGGGTCAAGGTCAGCGAGTCTGGCATAAAAGGCCTCAGGGCCGAGCTCCTGGGCTTCAGCCTCAAGACACCGGCGGCGCTCGGAGCGGGTGACCTGGGCATCAGCGCCCTCATCATCCTGGCCTAACGAAAAATCTTCCAGCGCTGCACGAACATACAAGCCGGTTCCTCCACAGAGGAGGGGTTGTTTACCTCGTGCCCAGATATCTTCAAAAGCAACTCGAGCTGCCTTTTGGTAGAGAGCGGCGTTGAATTCCTCTCCAGGCGCTACCACGTCTATACAATGATAAGCGACCCTACGCTCGTGCAACGGAACTTTTGCCGTGCCTATGTCCATGCCTTTATAGACTTGCATGGAGTCCGCACTGACAATCTCCCCATTGAGTTGCAGGGCTAAAGCCTCGGCGAGGGCAGACTTACCCGTGGCCGTGGGGCCAACAACAGCTATAACAGCACGCCGCGGAGATACCATGTTTTTGCCTCGGTTATACGCACCGGA
>JAVBUQ010000092.1:0-6837 GCA_031555185.1 Coriobacteriales bacterium | reverse complement strand
GAGATGCTTACGGGCGAGAGGTTCATTCCTGCCGCCGATTTGTTATGATGTTCATCCGAGTAATGCAACACTATAGAGATGGTTCTTTGTATCAAAGCCATTGAAATGGCGGGCTTGCGGACGTAACTGCGCAGAGCAGCTGCGGTGGCGCACGTGCGCTTTTGTGTATGAGTGAGTGGAGTAGGAACTAATGGCACAGCGTAATCCGATGAATGATCGCTACCAGGGTGATGGACCGCAGGGAAAGACCCGCAAATCAGCCGCACAACTCAAGCCTAAAACTGAGGCTGCCTCGTCTGTCCACATCGACAAAAAGCCAACGACAAAACAGGAGCGAAAGGCAGCTCGTAAAAGGCGCGACGCTCAGATCGCAGCAAAAGAGACCGAACGGAGGCGCAAGGCAGAAGAGCGCGAGAAGCAAGCGCGTCTTGAGTCTGGCGAGGAGCCTGAGGAGCCCAAGAAAGAAGGCGCCATAGACAAGGTCAAAAAGTTTGTTGCCCCCAGGCCAACTGATGCAAATGCCAACGTTCCGGTAAGGGGCAAGGGGCCGGATACCCCGGAATACAAACGTCTTAAGAAGATCTACTGGATATTGATGGGTGTTGGCGTTGCGGCGATCATCGTATCCTTTATCATCAATTTCAACTTCCCCGAGTTTCTGGATGGCTGGGGTATGATGGTGCCGATGGTACTTGCGTATGTGGCCGTTATTGGTGCTCTCATCCTCGATTACAGTAAGATCCGCAAAATGCAGAAGGAATACAACAAAGCAGCCAGCGGTGGTGGCAGGAACAGCCCCAAACAGCAAAAGCATGAACAGCAAAAGGCGGAGGCAGCACGGCTTTTAGAGGAGCAGAAAAAAGCGCAAAAAGAGCTCAAGCGTGCCAATTCCAAGATGCCGTTCAAACGCAAATCCAAGGAAGACGCCGACCTGGGCATTCCGGACGAGACAGAGGAATAATCTTGAAGCGCTACAACATCTACGTTACTGCCAAGCAAGGTATCTTTGATCCTGCCGGAGCAACCGCAAAGGGGGCGCTCGATAATCTGGGGTTCACTGGTATCGAGGATGTCAAGATTGGCAAGTATATCCAGCTTGAGACTGCCGATGAAGTAAGCCTTGAAGACGTGACCAAAATGTGCGAGAAGCTCTTGGCTAATCCTGTTATCGAAGACTTTCGTATAGAAGCATGAGGGCCACTGTAGAGGTCATTGGATCAATACCCGCACTCGACATCTGTTGTATTTGTTTCTGTAGTGACTAGCCCGATTGTATAACCAGGCTACTCAGCCGGAAAAGGTAAGAGAGCGCAAAACAAGGAGAGCGTGTGTCATTTACATTTGGTGTGGTAGTGTTTCCTGGCTCAAACTGCGAGCAGGATGTACAGTATGCTCTGAGTTATCTGGGATACAAGGCGGAATATATCTGGCATCAAGATACCGAGCTTTCTGGTTTTGATGCTCTGATATTACCCGGAGGTTTTTCGTACGGAGACTACCTGCGTTGCGGAGCGGTAGCTCGTTTCTCTCCTGTCATGGATGCGGTAGTTGGGTTTGCCGAGGCAGGAGGACCTGTCATGGGCATATGCAACGGCTTTCAGATACTAACCGAGGCTCACTTACTTCCGGGTGCTCTTCTGCGTAACTCCGGGCTCAAATTCATCTGCGAACACGTCGATGTGCGCATAGAGGACAGTGTCTGCCAATGGATTGCGCCTGAGGATGTGGGACGGCTCATACGCATGCCTATTAATCATAACGAGGGAAACTACATATGCGATGCAGACACCTTGAAAGCATTACATGCCCACAAACAGGTCGTACTGCGCTATGCCGCTCAAGATGGCAGCAGCAAAGAAGGCCAGGCTCCTAACGGAGCGATGGATAACATTGCCGGTATCTGCAATACCAGGGGCAATGTCTTTGGCCTTATGCCACACCCCGAACGTGTGGTTGATGGCATCAGTGGTTGCACCGACGGCCAGGCGCTGTTCACCTCCCTTGTAGAAAGGATGGTGGCAGTGTAATGAACGCTTCTCCTGATCTTGATATGAGTTCTGTTCCCTGTCCTGTGGCTGAGAACGTTGAGATACTCGACGCTGCTTTTGCGCTTGAACTGGCGCAGGCGCTTGGTCTTACCGAGGACGAGTTTGAAAACGTCATACGTGTACAAGGTCGCCACCCCTCACTCACCGAACTCTACATTTATTCCCTCATGTGGAGTGAGCACTGTTCCTATAAACATTCAAAAAAACAGTTACGCAAGTTTTCCAGTGCCGGTGAACATGTTTTGCAGGGGCCAGGAGAGAACGCCGGTGTCATCAGCGTAGGGGACGGTTGGGCTATTGCCTTTAAGATGGAGAGCCATAATCACCCCAGCGCCATCGAACCCTTTGAGGGGGCGGCTACCGGTGTGGGTGGCATCATCCGTGACATCTTTACCATGGGCGCCCGTCCCATAGCCTGTCTTGACAGCCTGCGTTTTGGCACGCTTAATAAACCACGCCAGCGCTATCTTTTTGATGGAGCCGTAGCTGGTATCGGCAGTTACGGAAACTGCCTTGGTGTTCCTACCGTGGGCGGCGAGGTCTTTTTTGAAGAGGCCTATGAAGGCAACTGTCTTATAAACGCCATGGCCGTGGGTCTCATGCGTGAGAGCGAACTTACTCGCGCCATTGGTTCTGGGCCAGGCAACCATGTGGTGCTGATAGGATCTTCCACCGGCCGCGACGGCATTGGCGGTGCCAGCGTTTTGGCCTCACAGGAATTTGACGAGGCGGCCGAGCATAAACGTCCTGCTGTGCAAGTGGGCGATCCTTTTGAAGAAAAGCTTCTTATTGAGGTGTGCCTGGAGCTTCTTAAGGCAGGCACGTTTGTGGCACTTGGAGACCTGGGTGCCGCCGGCCTTACCAGCTCTGCTTCTGAGATGGCAAGCAGAGGCGGGGTGGGCATCGACATTGACGTACGCAAAGTACCGCAACGCGAAGAGGCAATGCAGCCCTTTGAGATCATGGTCTCGGAGAGCCAGGAGCGTATGCTTGCCGTAGTCACGCCTGAGGATTGGCCCGCAGTAGAAAAGGCCTGTGCTCGTTGGGGGGTTGCAGCCTCAATCATCGGCTCAATCACCGATACCGGGCGCTTTGTTGTGCGTGACAGCTGCCTTCCAGCCAACCAACAGATCGTGGCGGACATGCCGGCAGAGATGTTGGCGGAGTCTGCGCCTGAGTATGACCCCGCAAGCGAGCGCCCAGCTTATCTGGACAAGCTGCAGAACTACTTTGAGCGTATGCAGGAGGAGGGCGAACCCAACTTTGTGTATGAGACAGCCGCCTGCCCGGGCGCGCTGCATGATGTTCTCTTTGAGAAGCGTCTGGCACGTGCTGATACCAGCGACCGCAAAGAACTCCTGGCTACTGCACAGGAATATGACTTGACGCAGGCACCCTTTAATGAGGTACTTTGTGAGCTCCTTGCCAGTTCCAATATCTGCTCACGCGAGTGGATATGGCGCCAATACGACCATCAGGTACAGAACAACACAGCTATCCTCCCCGGAGCGGATGCAGCTGTTTTGCGTATAGGCGACACCGGACGCGGCGACATGAGCAGGCGTGGTATAGCTCTTTCTACCGATTGCAATGGTAGATATTGTTACCTCGATCCTTATGCGGGAGCTCAGCTTGCCCTGGCAGAGGGTATGCGTAACCTCGCCTGTGTTGGTGCCAAACCCGCTGCGATCACCGATTGCCTTAACTTCGGCAATCCCGAAAAACCAGAGGTCTTCTATACCTTTGAGCAGGCTATTGATGGTCTCTCACAGGCGTGCAGGTACTACGGCATACCTGTTATCAGTGGCAACGTGAGCTTTTATAACGAGAGTTTTGGCACTGCTATCTACCCCACGCCCAGCATAGGGATAGTTGGTTTGTTGGACGATGTGAGCGTAGCTATTGACACAGCCTTCAAGCAGACAGGCGACGTGATAATTCTGGTAGGGGAGACTGCTGACGAGCTGGGAGCGAGCGAGTACATTAAGGTAGTGCACAATCTGGTAGCAGGCAGACCTCCTGCGCTTGATCTGGAGCTTGAGGGTGCCGTGCAGGATGCGGTGCGTTTCTGTGTGCAAGAACGTCTTTTGGCGAGCGCCCATGATTGCAGTGAAGGTGGCCTTGCTATTGCTCTTGCGGAATGTTGCATTGCAGGGGACCTGGGTGCCAACGTGGTGCTTGACGATGGTTTACCCGCCGTGGCGTCACTTTTTGCCGAAAGCGCCAGTCGTATTCTCATAAGCGTCGATCCTGAGAAGGTAGAGAGTGTTCTGGATGTTTTGGTAGAGCATGAGGTGCCCTGCAGCGTAATAGGAGAGGTGGGCGGTAGCCTGCTCGCTGTTGATACAGTCTTTGAGGAGGAGCAGAAAGCAGCTCTTGAGGTGTCTCTTGCAGACATCAGAGCCCCTTACTGCGAAGCACTTGAAGCTCAGGTAAAGCAGTAAGGGTATAAGCGCCAAAGAGAGACAGGGATACCTGACAAGAGAGAACAGGGTTTAAGCATATTCTTTTGAAACTGATTCGTACCGTTTTGAAGCGGTGAAATGAAAGGGAGACAGTAATGACAGAACAACAGTACCCGCCACCAGACCAGGATCCTTTTACCAACCTGGTGCCGCCTAAACCAACTGCATCCGATCAGTCGTATGTTCCTGCACCTCAGTCACCTGCGCAGCAGCCGTACCAACAGCCGTATCAGCAACAGTACCAGCAGCAATCGCAGACACCAGCTCCCCAGCAGCCATGGCAACAGGCCGGTTTGCCTTACCAGCAATCAGTGCAGCAGAATAACCCGCTCAGCCAGATAGACAGCAGTCAGGTCTATCCTACCCCTCCTCCTGAGCAGCTGACACCGCCTTTGCAGCAGTTCAGTCAACAGCCACATCCCCAGCAACCGTACCAGCAACAGCCATATCAGCAACAGATTCCTCCGGCACAGGCCTATCAGCAACAAATGCCGGGGCAACAGCCATATCAGATACCGGTGCATCCTGCCCAGCCAGATGGTCAGGGCCAGCCCTATCAACAGGGAGCGCAGCAACAAGGAACACAGTATCAGTATCCGCCGCAGCCAGGCGCCTCCCAGCAGCCATGGCAACAGGACGGTTTGCCCTCTCAGCAGCCTTACCAACAACAACCGTACCAGCAAGGTTATCCGTATCCCAACGGACAGCCGCCGCAACAGTGGCAACAAGGTGGTGTGCCGCTCCCCCAGAAGAACAACTTTGTGGTCTTTTTAGTCCTGGCAATTCTGGAGATTCTCCTTTGTGGTGGCTTCTTGGCTATACCGGCGCTAGTATACGCTGTAATGATGAACACGGCCTATACATACGGAAACGGCGCATTGTATGCCCGACATAAGAAAACCTGTCGAACCTGGCTCATCGTTGCCTTTTGCGTAGGATTGGTGGCTAACGTCCTGTATGCCTTTGTACTGATAAATGACCCTGGTTCTTCCCTCACTTCCTACTAGGAATAACGTTTCGATAATCTGCGGTAAAAGTCGAGGTGAAAAGTCGACAAAAAGAACCACCTGTCTTGGCTTTGACGTGCCAGGTATCAATGGTAGAATAGGCAGCTGCGTTTCTTTGCAGGAAGAGACCATGTGGTCGGGTAGCTCAGTTGGTAGAGCAGCGGACTGAAAATCCGCGTGCCGGCAGTTCAAGTCTGCCTCCGACCACCACTTCACCCCTGTAGCCAAAAGGCTACAGGGGTGAAGTGCGTAGTGGGGGCGATGAAGAACTGCCAAGCAGTTCGCCACGGCGCTACAATGCCCGAAGGGCAAAGCGCCGAGCTACGGAGTGTCACAGGCTTGCGTAAGCAACCGCGAAGCGGCTTGGCCTTGACACGACATGAAGTCTGCCTCCGACCACCACTTACGTCCGGTAGCCCAGAGGGCTGCCGGACGTAAGTGCTTGTTGGTGAGTTAGCTGAACTGCCGAGCAGTTCACTTCCTGCCACCTCACTTTTAAAGTCTCCTGTGCAGCCTCGCATGAAGGCATATCTAGGTGTACCGCCTTTGTCTTTCCCAAAGAACACCGCATTTGTGAAGTGGTCAGCCTGGCTTTGATAAATAAGGCCGCTCTTGATACATTCAGTGATGATAAAAGGATCTATGCCACGTAGCTCAAGGTAGCCCTTAACTTTGTTGCAATTTATGTGACGATGGGGGAGTAGGATGTGTTTTGCTGGCATTTGAGCTCTTGCGAAGACTCCGGGCAGCGATAACACCGGCTCGCAGTTGGCATTCGCTAACAGCCGAACGGCGTCAAGAAAGCTCATATCTTTTACTCTTATGAGATAGTCAAGTGCATTCTTTCCTCCGACACCCCTGCTGAACCAATTCCATTTACCGTTTGAGATAACAAGGCTGTCATGGGTCCTCGTTGTATATTCTCGTGCAGAACGTTTGATGACCTCATCAGGCTCGTTGCATATAAGATAGGTGAGCAAGTCGATCTGTTTGACTCGGTCGATTTCCAGTGGGTCTATATAGGGCATAGGTAACCTCCAATTTAATGAGATTGGATTAGTAGTAGTGAGAAAAGTAAGCTTTACGTTAATGTAAATATCAAGTATGATATATGCATGAATGTAAGGTATTGCTATGAATAAAACTAAGACACTAGACACGCTCGTAGAGGATAATCTTGGTTATCTGGTGGTCTCAGATGCTGTAGCTAAAGGTATCTCCAGGCAATATGTCATCGAGTACGCCAAATCCCACAGGTTTGAGAGGGTGGCAAAAGGTCTCTACCTTTCCGAAGATGCCTGGCCAGATGGGATGTAT
>JAVBUQ010000053.1:0-4752 GCA_031555185.1 Coriobacteriales bacterium | reverse complement strand
AGTGCTCTTCAAGACCTGGGTAAACTGCCTCTGCCTCCCTATATCAAAGGGTATACAGGAGACAACTCACTTTATCAGACCGTTTATGCCCATGAACAGAATTCTGCGGCTGCCCCTACAGCAGGACTTCATTTTAGTGAGGAGCTCTTAAGCAAAACTCAGGCAAAGGGCTGTAAACTTGCCACCGTTTGCCTGGAAATAGGGCTGGATACGTTTCGCAAAGTAGAAGAGGAATATATAGACGATCATCACATCCATAGTGAGGTCTATACCGTTCCAGAAGAGACCGCACATGCGGTCAGGGAAACCAGAGAAAGGGGAGGGCGTGTTATCGCTGTTGGCACTACTGCCGTCCGAGCTTTGGAGAGCGCCACAAATGATCTGAGTGTCCTTTGCGCCGTAAGCAAGGAAAAGACACGTCTTTACATAACACCTGGTTATCGGTACAGAACCGTGGATGCTCTGCTCACCAACTTCCACACTCCACGGTCGACCCTGCTCATGCTTGTTTCTGCCTTTACCGGATACGACTATCTGATGGATGCATACCAACAGGCGATCGAACAGCGCTATCGTTTTCTGTCGTTTGGCGATGCCATGTTAATTGTTTGATTTGATGTACGTAGTTGACTGAGGAGTTTGAGTGAACGAGAATTTCAGATTTGAACTGCAAGCTTATGATGCTCGGAGTGGCGCACGAGCCGGTGTCCTGCATACTCCACACGGAGACATCGAGACACCAACATTCATGCCGGTGGGAACACGTGCCAGTGTTAAAGCACTGACCAGGACACAACTCCTTGACCTCAATGCGCAGATCATACTTGGCAATACCTATCACCTTTCCCTGCGCCCCGGTGGCGACTTTATGGCCGAGGCAGGAGGACTGCATAACTTTATGGCATGGCCACGTCCTCTTCTTACAGACTGCGGTGGTTTTCAGATCTTCAGTCTCAAAGACACCATGAAACTCGATGATGAAGGAGTAAGTTTTCAGTCTATCCTTGACGGGTCAAAGCACCGCTGGACACCTGAGAGCAATATGCGTCTGCAACAGCAACTGGGTGCCGACATTCTCATGCAATTGGATGTATGCGCTCCCTATCCTGCAGAACGTGCGGAGATAGAACTTGCCATGCGGCGCTCTGTAGCCTGGGCAAGCCGTTGCCGACTAGAGCAGGATAACCCTCAACAAGCTTTGTTTGCAATCGTGCAAGGTGGCATGCACACCGACCTGCGACTTGAGAATATCAGACGCCTTAAAGAGATAGAGGCCGAGACCTCACACTTTGAAGGTTATGCGCTTGGGGGATACTCAGTGGGCGAACCACATGAGATCATGCTGGAGAGTATGGCAGAAGTCTGTCCGTCTTTACCAGAAGACAAGCCTCACTACCTTATGGGCCTGGGCAATCCTACCAGCATGCTCGCATCTATCAACCTTGGGATGGACATGTTTGATTCGGTGCTGCCAACACGTACCGCTCGTCTCGGCACTGCGTTCTCAAGCGAAGGGCGCCTTAACCTGCGAAACGCCCGCTTTACCCATGATTTCAGTCCGCTCGACCCAAACTGTACCTGTCCTACCTGCGCGTCTCATTCTCGCGCCTATCTCAGACACCTTGTCCAAAGCAAGGAGATAACCGGTGCCGTTCTGCTCTCTGTGCATAACGTACACTATCTGCTTGATCTTACTCGTAAGGCTCGCGCTGCACTTTTGGCCGGTACTTTTCAGGACTTTCTTAAAGAGTGGTATGAATCTCCGGCTTCAAATGATTATTGATACATAAAAGCGTTATAATCCACTACGTCCTTATTCGATTCGGAGGGGAATGTGGCCGACAAACGATTTAAACCAAAAAAGAAACCATCAAAGGCACGCAATCACGTTGTTTTGCTTATCCTGCTTGCGGTGCTCATGATAGGCTCATGCTTTATGTTCATCCCACCTCAGGAGAAGATACACCAGGGGTTGGATGTGCAGGGCGGACTTTCCATTGTCATGGAAGCAACAAAAACCGACGGCAGCGCGGTAACTCCAGAAGATATGGAGTCAGCCCGTCA
Source organism: Coriobacteriales bacterium (assembly GCA_031555185.1). Taxonomy (GTDB): domain Bacteria; phylum Actinomycetota; class Coriobacteriia; order Coriobacteriales; family UBA8131; genus WQXH01. The sequence continues at coordinate 2,688 of JAVBUQ010000053.1, read as the reverse complement.
GATCATTGAGCGACGTGTCAATCTTCTCGGAGCGAGTGAGGCATCTGTTCAAATTCAGGGGACCGACCAATTGCTTATACAGATCCCCGGCAGCATTGACCAGACACAGGCTCTTTCTACTATCGGGCAGACAGGCGTGTTGGAGTTTGTCAATCTCGCGGACGTATCCGATCAAGAAGACGTACAGGCTATGGAAAGCGGCAATATCATCTCTGATCAGGAGCTGAATATACAACTCGCTTTTGGTGAAGTTACCGAAGAGCAGATCGACGCAGAGCTTGTCAACGGACGCGCGCCTTCGGGTATGTACTCCATTCAGTCCTACTCGCTGGACGAGTCTGGAAGCCAGACCTACACCATGTACCACTTGTTGACTCTGGAGCCCGGAAGCTACACACCTATTTTTACCGGCTCCGAGATTGATTCCGTCTCTGTAAACCTTGAATCTGAATTAGGAACAACCTATACGGTAGACCTTGATCTCAATAACGAAGCCACGGCTGCCTTTGCGGAAGTGACCACAGAACTGGCCCCCACAAAAGGAAAGATAGCAATTATTCTGGATGGTGCCATCCAAAGTGCGCCGGCGGTGCAAAATGCCATTACGGATGGTAATGTGTCAATCTCCGGCGAGTACACTCTGGCGGACGCCAGCTCACTGAAGACGGTGCTGGAATCCGGATCCCTGCCCGTGAGTCTCACCGTCATCTCATCACAGGTCGTTGGACCAACACTTGGGCAGGAGGCTCTTGCTCAGGGTATTTTGGTGGCACTCATTGGTCTGGCTCTGGTAGCTATCTACCTCATCATTTTCTACCGAGGGCTCGGTTTGCTTACTGCAGCCGCCATCGCGGTCTTCGCAGTGCTGTACCTTGGTGTTCTTGCGATCTTGAGTTACTTTGGTCTTTTTGCTCTCAGTCTGGCTGGTATTGCTGGTATCGTACTTTCGATTGGCGTGGCAGCGGACTCCTCGATCCTTGTGCTCGAGCGCTTTAAAGAGGAGATACGTATGGGCCGAAGCGTCCGCGCCTCCTCAATCACAGGCGTAAAACATGCCATTATCACCTCTATTGACGCTGACTTCGTAACCTTGATCTCGGCACTGGCGCTCTTCTTTATCTCTGTGGGTGCTGTTAAGGGGTTTGGTTTAACCCTTGCGATAGGTGTTGTCTGCGACATACTTACCATGCTGCTCTTCAAAGCTCCGCTCATACGTCTGCTGGCCCCCAAAGTCATTTCCAGACATCCAGGTTTCTGGGGTGTCAAGGAGGACGAGGAGTACGCAGAATCTATCGGAGAAATGGCAAGGGGTGAGCGATAATGGTACGTCCATTTAAGAAAGATATTAATTTCCTGTCCAAGCGCCGGGTCTTCTTCGCTGTTTCTGCTGCGATGATTGTTATTGCCATTCTTGCCATTGTGTTTCGTGGGCTCAATTTTGGTATTGAGTTTGTGGGTGGTACCTCTATCGACTTCAGTAATACGGGCGACATCACAACGGAACAGATGCGTGATGCATTTACCGATGCAGGCGCAGAGTCTCCTATCGTACAAACAACCACCTCTTCTGATGGAGAGGCCGGCTTTGTTGTCCGCACTTCTGAGACGGATGCCGCCGCGGCTTCAGCCCTTGCTGACGAGGTAGCCACAGCTCTAGGTCTTGAAGCCGGTAGTTTTCAGGTCACGACCATTGGACCAGGCTGGGGTGAAGAAGTCACGCGTACTTCTGCCATCGCCTTCCTGGTGGCCATCGCGTTGATTATCGTCTATGTGGCCATTCGCTTTGAGTACAAGATGAGTTTGGTAGCAGTTATCGCGCTCATTCATGATATTGTCATCATCGTAGGCATCTATGCTCTTATCGGCAGAGAGGTCACACCAAATGTTGTCGCAGCCCTACTCACAATCATGGGCTATTCGCTGTACGACACCGTCGTTGTATTCCATCGTATGAAAGACAACATGGAGGCTACAAAGAACCACAGCTTCATGACAGTGGCAAATCATTCGATTAATCAGGTGTTGATGCGCACTATCAATACTCTGACGACCTCTCTGGTGCCTGTTTTGGCCATGCTCTTCTTTGGCGGGGAGACCCTTAAGGACTTTGCCTTTGCCATGACCTTTGGCCTGGTTCTCGGATCATATTCCTCCATCTTTCTTGCTACCCCCTTGTATGCCTTCTGGAAACAACGTGAGCCCAAGTACAAGAAACTCTATGAGAAGTATGGTGATGGGGTAGGCGTCTTTACCGCCTCAGAGAATCTTGGTGAATAGCCGCAATTGGAGAAGCTGCCCTTGCTGCCGTAAGGACAGCGCTCACTGCCTCAGCGCCAGACGGACTTTGACGAGTTTTTCTGCCTTATCCTTCTGTCGCTTCTGTAGCCTGAACAGGTACCTTCCAGGTAACCAGGAGGTCCTCACGGTAAGTGAACGCTGAAGGCTGGTACACAACGGCGCTGGGCGTGAGTACCACCGCTGGAACGCCGGCAGCAATCTCCTCCTCTGTCTGAACAGGTTGCACAACGGCAAAGTATAGATACGCGGTAAAACCACTACCTGCATTAAGCTCCTGTGTGGAGAAATTCGAGGAGATGGTCGTACCATCTGCCGCAGGCCCCACGAACGTGTCCAACCGTCTTCCGTCCGAGAGTTCGAGCATCCATTGGGTAGAGAAGAGTGTGACTT
>JAVBUQ010000063.1:0-8030 GCA_031555185.1 Coriobacteriales bacterium | reverse complement strand
CAAACAGACCGGCAAGAAGCACACCGCCCTGCAACGGAAACATTACACGATTGAGTGCTTTGAAATCATACTTGAGAAGTTTACCTAACATTTGAACGCCTCCCTGAAGTAGGCATCAAGCGAGGGCCAACCAGCCTCCCGCACTGCCGCTACCGGACCTGCAGAAACCACCTGACCACGACTCAGGAAGATGTAGTCGTCAAGGACCTTCTCAATATCAGAAATAAGATGGGTCGAAATAAGGATGGTAGCGTTGCGATCATAATGAGAGATGATCGTATCAAGTATATAGTCTCTCGCCGCCGGGTCGACTCCCGCAATGGGCTCATCAAGGAGATACAGCTTGGACTGCCGTGCCATCACGAGAATGAGCTGCACCTTTTCTTTGGTGCCTTTTGAGAGCTTGCTGATCTGAGTGAACAGAGGAACCTGCAGGCGAGAGAGCATGTCAATCGCACGTGTACGGCTGAAGTCTGTATAAAAGCTCTCGAAATAATCAAGTGCGTCCGATACCTTCATCCAGGAACTTAAATAGGTCCGCTCGGGCAGATAGGACACCAACGCCTTTGATTCCACGCCAGGCTTATAACCACAGATCCTTACATCGCCATAAGAAGGGGTTAAAAGTCCGGCAGCGGTTTTGATAAGCGTTGTCTTTCCTGATCCATTGGGACCAAGAAGGCCTACTATCCTCCCGGGATAGAGGCTCATGGTGACCGGCCCCAGTGCCGGCGCCATACCATAACTCTTAACCAGGTTCTGGCAGTGGAGCAACGGTGGGGGCGCTGTAAACAAAGGATTTGAATACGTTGCCTGAACAGGCTGCTGAGGTACCATCTGTGCCGGAGCTTGAGGTGGTGCCACATAGTGAGGGATCTGGGACGGTTCCAAAGGTGATACAACGTACTGCGGTGCCTGAGGTGGGATGGGGCTTTCCTCTTGAGTCATGAATACCTCGTTTCTCTCAGTCAAGAGTCCAGTATGCCACAATTCTTCAAGTTTTAAGCTTTTGTATGTTAACGGAAACTCAAGGTAATCCGCTCCTGCTAGCGTGCGTGTTTATTACACATGCCTGTTTGCGGTAGTTAAAGGATAAGAGCGTAAGTGTACTCTCAGCCAGAGGCTTTTTGCCTTTTTTGGATTTTGTCCATTACTCGCGCAGATGAGCTGTAGCGCGTTTAAGGCAGTTGGTAAACTCTCTCACAGCCTCTTTTTCGTTTGCTTTTTTCCACATAACCTCTATGGAACACATGAGGTCTTCGTCGAGAACCGGGATGTATTTGAAGTTTGAGCCATAGTATAACGCCAGGTGCTGCATGGTAAACGCAATTCCTCTTTCCGTTGCTAAAAAGGGCAAGACCATACTGATGTCATGCATCTCATTAACGATATTCACCTTGTATGCAGGCTTGCCCAATACATTTGAAGCAAACCGCGAGTAGTATGGAAAGCTCTTTGGGTTTGGGGTCAGCACGGTCTGGTCGTCAAGATCACTTGGCATAAGGATTTCCTTTTGCGCCAGGGGATGCCGAAGGGGTGTGAGGATTCCACAGTCATCAGTAAAAAGGAGAGCACGCTCAAATATCCCGGGGGTGCAGTTCTTAAAATATGTCGTTACACAGAGATCTATGTCGTTTTGTTTAAGCGCTGAGACTGCCTCATCGGCTTCCATGGAAAACAATTCCAGCTCAACTGTGGGATTATCAACGCTGAACTCATGACAGGCCTGGGGAAGAAAATCACGTAGCGCCCCGTGTATATACCCGATCTTAAGAACGGAGTTGACTTTACGTTGCATGCGGTCGAGCTCACTCAGTGTCTCGTCGTAATAGCCGATCAACTTATTGATGCGACTGGCGAGAAGTTTTCCCTCCGCCGTAAGGCGGACTGAATGATGGTCACGCACAAAAAGCGTCGCCCCGAGTTCCTTTTCAAGCGCGGCGATACGTTTACTCAAAACAGATTGTGAAACATACAGTTGTTTTGCGGTTGCGGAAAAACTCAGACTTTCGGATAGAAGGACAAAATCTCGTAATGCTTCAAGCTGCATACGCACCCCAATCAGCGACACTGCCTACTCTCTGATGGGCAGTTAAGGTCCATAGGCCAAGGAACATTATATCGAGAATCTGCGTGGTATGTTACCCAGAGCAGTACCGTAGTATTCAAAAAACGAATACCCTAGGAAAAATCACCATGACCATATGCCGAATCGTCCGAGATGACCCCAAAAGAAGCCCTGAGCACGTCTTCTCTGTGTAAACTCCGGGTTGGACAGAACCTTTGAACGGTCTGAGGCATAGGGTATGAAAAAAGTGCAGCCCTACTTCTCACAGGACGCTCATATACTTCGGCACTGGAGGGGATTCAGTTGATGAGAGCCAAAGGCGAGAGCTGTTTGCGCTTGCCTTTTGTGTTTTCTTCGCTCAATTGAATTCTACCGTTCTGTAGGAAAGCACGACACGACCTGAGAAAGGAGTATCCATGGAAGACAGAGGCTATGAGTTCGTCCAGCACGAGAAACCATGGAAGTACGAGGAAGATGGGTTGAAGGTCACCCGAGGGAGCGCCTGGACAGGACCAGGTTGTCATCTCGGCTGTGGCGTCCTCCTTTATACCGATGAGAACGACAAATTGGTAAAAGTAGAGGGCGATCCAGAGAATCCCTTCAACGAAGGGCGACTCTGCCCCCGTTGCCTCGCACTCGAAGAAGTAGTCAATCATGATGATCGCCTCAAATACCCGATGAAGCGTGACCCCAAGGACAGGGGTAAGGACACCTGGGAGCGGATCAGCTGGGATGAGGCCATCGATACCGTAGCTGACAAGTTCATAGAGATCCGTGAGAAGTACGGTCCGGAGTGTGTAGCGTTCTATCAAGGCACCGGACGCGATATTGCCGCTTGGATCACAAGACTCTGCTGGTCGTATGGTAGTCCCAACTACCTGTTTGGCATGAGTGGCATGTCCTGTTATCTTCCTCGTGTAGCTGGTTGCTTTGCAACTACAGGCGCATTTTGGCTGGGCGACTATTCACAGCAGTTTGCTCTTCGCTATGATGATCCCCGCTGGAAGCGCCCCGATGTTGTACTCGTATGGGGCAACAACCCCGTTAACTCCTCATCTGATGGATTCTTTGGCCACTGGCTTGTTGACATCATGAAGATGGGTACCGAGATCATCGTAGCCGATCCCCGCAGGACCTGGCTTGCCAGCAAAGCGGTGGACTTTATGCAGCTGCGCCCTGGCACCGATGCCGCACTGGCCATGGGTCTGCTCAACGTCATGATTGAAGAGGATCTTTATGACCATGACTTCGTAGACAGATGGTGCTACGGATTTGACGAACTTGCCGAGCGTGTAAAGGAATACACACCTGAGAAGGTTGAAGACATCACCTGGGTACCGGCTGAGACTGTCAGAGACGCTGCCCGTACCTTCGCAAACGCCGATGCCGCCATCATGCAGTGGGGCCTCGCAGTTGACACCACCAAAGAAGCACTGCCCGCCTGTCATGCTCTCAGCGCCATCTTTGCCATCACCGGCAATGTTGCCAAGCCGGGCGCAATGATCAATCCACCCAGCATTCTCTATTATGCAGGTGGTTGGGGCAATGAACTTCTCAGTGATGAGGTTCGCCCCAAGAGGATCGGACTGGATAAGTACAGTCTCCTGAACTTTGGCTTCCAGGTGGCTTCCACCGACGAGATGCTCAAGACCTATGAAACCGAAGAGCCTTACAAGATGCGCGCTGCCTGGCTGCAGACAACGAACTTCCTTGCCTGTACCTCACCGCAACCCGAGCGCACCATGAAGGCCTTCAGGACTCTTGAGTTCATCGTATCAGTGGACATGTTCATGACCCCCACGATCATGGCCCTCGCCGATATCGTACTTCCGGCCTGCACCTATGCCGAGCGTGATGGTATCCGAGTGGGAGACGGTGTACAACGCGGAGAAGCAATCAACAAGGTCACACAAATCGGTGAGGCAAAGAGCGATATGGAGATCAATCTGATCCTCGGTAAGCGCCTCAACCCCGAGGCTTGGCCCTGGGCAGATGTTGATGAGATGTATTCCTTCATCCTTGAGGACGCAAACGTTGGTATGAACTTTGGCGAGCTGCAGGAAAATGCTCCCGCATACATTCCCTTTGAGTACCACATGCACGAGACCGGCAAACTCAGAAGCGATGGTCAGGTTGGCTTTGAGACCCCCACGGGCCGCATAGAGCTCTGGAGTAACTTCTATAACAGCGCCGGACTCGATCCACTCCCCTACTTTGAGGAGCCCACACCTGGTCCTGGCGCCACTCCGGAACTCCTGGAGGAGTATCCCCTGGTGTTGACGACCGGAGCACGCAACCCCACCCTCTTCCACTCAGAGCACCGTCAGATCAAGCATCTGCGTGCCGTGCGTCCTGATCCGATTGTTCAGATCAATCCTGTAACCGCTGCAAAGTATGGCGTCAAGGATGGCGACTGGGTCTGGCTGGAAAACGCAATGGGTCGTTGCAAGCGTCGTGTTGAGGAAACCCCCATCGTCAACGAGCGCACCATCTCAACCGACCATGGTTGGTGGTTCCCCGAGAGTGATCCTGAGAATCTGTACGACGTATTTGATCTCAACGTAAATCAACTCTTTAAGTACATCCCTGGAAAGTCGGGATTCGGTTGCAACTACAAGACCTTGCTCGTAAAGATCTACAAAGTTGATGGAGAGGTGTAGAGATCATGGCAAAGATGGGAATTCTAGTAGATTATGAGTGGTGTTCTGGGTGTCATGCCTGCGAGATCGCCTGTCAGATGGAGCTTGGACTTCCGCCTGATAAATGGGGCATTAAGATCACACCTCTTGGCCCCTGGCAGATAGAGGGCGATAAGTGGCAGCATATCAACATGCCCTTATTCTCCGAGCAGTGCAACCTCTGCGAATCTCGTACAGCAAAAGGTAAGCTCCCAAGCTGTGTGCATCATTGTCAGGCAAAGTGCCTCAGCTATGGTGAACTGAGTGAACTGAGCACCAAACTTGCAGACAAGACGCAGCAGGCATTGTTTGCCCTTGAATAAGCATTACACATCTCATACGAAAAGACTGAATTCGAGATGTCGGCACTATTCGTTTGATTTATGCACCTCTAGCTCTCTTTATACTGCGTTACCTAGAGTTCTATTGATTGTTTCATAGAAAGCAAGGCTAGCACTGTATTAACTGTGCGTAGGGATGTCCATTTATTGTAGAGAGGATGATTCGTGTGGCTGAAAAACGAGAGTATGAACTCATCGAGCATGAGAAGCCATGGACGTACGTGGAAGAGGGACTGAAGGTAACCAGAGGTAGTGCCTGGACTGGCCCAGGCTGCCATATTGGTTGTGGTGTACTGCTTTACACTGATGAAAATGATACCTTGGTCAAAGTTGAAGGCGACCCGGAGAATCCCTTCAACGAAGGCCGTCTCTGTGTGAGATGCCTGGATCTGCCTGAGGTCACCAACAGTGACAAGCGTTTGTTGTACCCCATGAAGCGCGATAAATCAAAACGAGGTGTCAACGAGTTTGAACGGATCAGTTGGGAAGAAGCACTTGATACCATAGAAAAGAAGTTCAAGGATATCCGTGAGGAGTTTGGCGCGGAGACGGTACTTTTCTTACAAGGTACCGGTCGCGACATCGCCGCCTGGATCAGCCGTCTTGCCTGGTCGTATGGCAGCCCAAACTATGGATTTCCCCTCAGTGGACTGGCCTGCTACCTGCCGCGTGTTTCGGGCATGTATTCAACAACAGGCCAGTTCTGGGTATGCGACTGTTCTCAGCAGTTCCCCGACCGCTACGACAATCCCGAGTACGAGATTCCTGAAGTCATGATTCTGTGGGGCAATAATCCCCTCGTCTCAAACTCAGACGGATTCTTTGGGCATTGGGTCATTGACCTGCAGCGTCGCGGCATGAAGACCATCGTGTGCGATCCGCGTATGACGTGGCTGGGTTCCCGTTCCGAGGTGCACCTGCCCGTGCGCCCCGGTACAGACGCGGCGCTGGCCTTGGGTATGCTCAATGTCATCATAGGCGAAGGCCTGTATGATCATGATTTTGTCGATAGATGGTGCTACGGTTTTGAAGAACTTGCAGAGCGGGTCAAAGATTACCCGGTCGAAAAGGTCGCGGAGATCTGCTGGGTCGACGCGGACAAGATCCGCCGCGCCGCTCGCCTCTTTGCTGAGGCAAAAAGCGCCTGCCTGCAGTGGGGCGTTGCGGTGGACATGACCCGAGAGGCACTTCCTGCAATACAGGCCATGGCTGCACTTACGCAGATCACCGGCAATATCGACAAGCCGGGTGGCATGATCATCCCTCCGGAGATCCTCTTCTATGGAGGCGGCTTTGGCGCGGACCTGCTCACTCCCGAGCAAACAGAAAAACGCCTGGGCCTCGACAAATATCCGCTTTTGAGATACGGTTTTGCCACCTTCCAGCCGGACGTTGTCATGGAGACACTGGAAACTGGAGAGCCTTACGAGATCAAGGCCATGTGGCTGCAGACCACCAACGCCATCTCTTGCATGGGCGCCGACCCAAAACGATGGCTCAAGGCAGCACAGAAGCTCGATTTTATCGTTTGTGTCGACCTGTTCTGGACGCCTACCATTATGGCTCTGGCAGATATCGTATTACCGGCAGCTACCTACCCGGAACGCGACGGCCTTCGCATCGGCGACGGCGCACAACGCGGTGAGACTCTTAATAAGGTCACTCAGGTTGGTGAATGCAGAAGCGATATGGAGATCAATCTGGAGTTGGGTCGTCGCCTCAATCCCGATGCCTGGCCCTGGGCTGATGTCAAGGAGATGTTCTCTTTTCTCATTGAAGAGACAGGCTACAATTTTGATGAATTACGCGAGGTTGCCCCGGCTTTTCCCAAGTATGAATACAAGAAATATGAAAAGGGTAAGCTGCGCCCCGACGGTGAACCGGGCTTTAATACCGCCACCGGCAGGTTGGAGATCTGGGCAACACAGTACGCAAATGCTGGTTTGGATCCTCTGCCGTACTTTGAGGAACCCGAGCCAGGCCCAGGATCTACACCAGAGCTTCTGGAAGAGTATCCGTTAGTCCTGACTACCGGTGCCCGTAACTGGGGAATGTTCCACTCTGAACATCGTCAGATCCCCCGTTTACGTGCCCTGCGTCCCGACCCGATGATCGAGGTCCATCCCGAAACCGCCGCCTCACTAGGCCTGCAGGACGGCGACTGGGTCTGGGTTGAGAATCAGAAAGACCGCGCTAAGCGTAGAGTAAAGATCACGCCGGTGCTTTTAGACAAGCGCATCTGCTCCACCGATCACGGTTGGTGGCTCCCAGAGGCTGATCCGGAGAACCTCTATGACGTCTTTGATCTCAACATCAACAATAACGTCACCTGGACACCAGGAAAAAGCGGTTTTGGATCAAACTACAAATGTATGCTGGTTAAGCTCTATAAAGTTGAAGAGGGTGAGTAAAAATGGCAAATAACTATGGGATCCTCGTTGATTATCACTGGTGCAGTGGTTGTCACAGCTGTGAGCTGGCCTGCCAGATGGAGTTTGGTTATGACATCGGACAAGGCGGTATAAAGATCTTTGAAGTGGGACCCTGGCAGATCGAGGGAGATACATGGCAGTTTGACTACGCTCCTGTTCTTACCGATCAATGTGATGGGTGCGAGGACCGTGTTGCGCAAGGCAAGCTTCCGACCTGCGTACATCACTGCCAGGCCAAGTGCATGACCTACGGGCCTATTGAAGAACTGGCCCGGCAAATGCAAGGTAATAACAAACAACAACTTTATTCTCTTTAGGAGGAGATATGGCTGCAAACGCTTTAGTTAACTTTGGTGTTATGGATCGACAGCTCAACGACAGGGAAAAATGGATCTGCTTTTTTGGTTTGTTCATTTTTGGTTTTTCCAATGTGTTCAACCTGCTTAAGCCAGCTTCTTTCCTGCCTCTTCTGGGCGGTGCTTTTGGTATGGGTATGGATTCAATAGGCAAT
>JAVBUQ010000046.1:0-12431 GCA_031555185.1 Coriobacteriales bacterium | reverse complement strand
AAATGGTCATTAACCCATACGTAATAACTTCTTGAAAGGAGAAAGAAAAATGGCAGAAGCAACAGAGGTCAAGGCCTCAAGAATGGAAAAAGGTCGTAAGACGATCAATTACCTTCAGCAACTTAAGGACGAAGGTACTCCCATCGTGCAGATGTGCCCGGCAAACCGAGATTATTTCTGGACCAAAGCAGCGGAAATGGTCGGCGTCGACATCTGCCGCCTCACCGTACCTGGCGATGGCACAGATCCTGCGATGCAGATAGAGATCGCACCGTACTGGATCCGTGCAACCCGCAACAACTGCAACACTATTCACCTCAACTTCTATATGCAGACTCCCACGTATGCATCCAAAGAATTAGCCGTGGCAAACGGTGCTCACTATATGAACTGCGGCGCAGACTCTCTGCTGCCCATGGGCATCACAAACGAGACCCTTAAGTATATGTCCGATAACTATTTGGTAGTATTTGGACATGTAGGCGCACTCTCTGGCTGGCAGACTGCCAGGCAAGGTGGCTATAAGCGTCTAGGCAAGACTGCTGAAGATGCTATGAAAGTCTTTCGTATGGCCTACGAATACCAGGAAAACGGCATGATGGCAATGACCATCGAACTCACTCCTATAGAAGTGACCAATGCCATTGCAAAGAAGCTGCGCGTACCAGTGATCTCTATCGCAGCAGGCGGTGCTGCAGATGGGTGTGAGATGGTAGACTTTGATACCTTTGGCATGATGCCCAAGCCTGCTTCTCATGCCAAGGCCTATGCGGAATTCTTCCCCTTTGCCTGTGAGGCTTATGCCGACTGGGCAGAGGACGTCCGCACCGGAGCATATCCTGAGGATAAGCATGGCTTCCATATGGAAGAACCCGAGCTGGAGAAATTCCTCGATGCCATCGACAAGTATTAGCGTTGGTAATCCAGAGAATCGCCTGGAACTCTAGCGTTATTACCGAGGCTGCAAGGGTTAGGTGGGATCGTCGCAGTGTTCGAGACGATCCCACTTGTTTCAGTGTCTGCACAAAGCTAAAAGAGACTCGTGTCCTTATTACCTCAATTTCTTTGCAAATAAAACGCAGATTGCAGCAATGAGGAGTAGCGGGAAGAACAATAGATATGATGCCATCGCCCATCCAAACGTCATCTCTAAATTGCCCAGTGCCAGGCCGCCGATAAAGGTGCCTATATTTTGCATGAAGGCAATGATAGCCAGGCCCAAACCAGCCTTTGCTGGCCCCATGATACTTGGCGCCGAAGCAAACACTGCTGTTGTTGACAGGGGCGCAAAAAGCCCGCAAATGAAAACCGCCAACCACATCTGCCAGTCGGCTGTCCAGGCAAAGAGCCAGATAGTTGCCACGGCTATGAGTATAAACCCTGCAATCATGGTCCACTTAAGTGTCTTGGTTTTATCAATGATCCACCCGGCCAATATACAGCCGGGAATAGCAAGCATGGTAATAACACTGGTCACGAATGCTGCATCGGGTTGGGTAAAACCATGGTCTTGCATTAAGTAGGGCGGATAGAATGTATTGATTGAGCCATTCTGTACGATATTGAAGATACAGAAGCCTATAGCCACCAGCCAGATGCTCACTATTGCTGCCGTGCTGGTCTTGATTTTTACTGATCCATCACCTTGGTTGGGCGGTACTTCGTCTGGGTCGACAATAGGCTTCTCGGGGTCTTTATAGGCAAGCATCCAAAGGATGAGCATTACCGCAGCGTAGAGAGCACCAAACCACCATACCGCTGTCCATGATCCGGTTATTCCCATTATCGGGTTTGCAAGATTGAGCATAATGACGCTACCGATAGGCACCCAAGGTGCCCAGATTCCCAGAGCCAGTCCACGTTTGTGTTGTGGAAACCACCGGGAAATCGCCGCTGGGGCAGTAACCGAAATCAAACCCATAGAAACACCTTCGAGGAATCGCCCGGCTAAAAGTACCTCAAAACTGGCTGCGAAGGCACCAATGATCGACCCGAGAATCACCGCAATAAGAGCAATCATTACCGTGATCTTGATCCCGAGTTTTGCCATGATGCCAGCTGCAGGAAAAGCCAGGACAATACCCATGATAGTAAAGACAGACATGAGCCACCCAAAGTCTGCAGGTGTCAACCCAAAGGTCTCCATGAGCGTCCCTGCGAGGCCAGGTGCTTTAAACATATTCAGGGGCGCAGCTATACTCATAAAGAGTATGAGAAACAGCATTGGCCATGATCGTGATGGAACGGGGGTCAACTGCTTGTCTGACATCACAGCGCTAGTTTCTGTCATTTCTTTCCCTCCTTGTTTTTTGTGATCGCGTTTCTGTGGAGTACACGATCAGCCTGTTAGTATTGAATTGTTCGAAACAGCACTACTTTGCGATTGCTTCATAGTCCTTTCTTTAAAAGCTCTCTGCAATCAGCTAATATGCTGAATCTCAAAACCAGGGGGCTTAAGCTATGAAATCGGCAGAAAACCTTGTAGGCCGTTGGTATTAAAATGCCTCTATACCAGTTGTGTGCCACAGCAAGCTGCCGCAAGCGGAGTATGATTGCTCATATCTGAATAGTAAGTGGACGGTACGCATTATGCGAAGGCTTTATGCGCTACAGAATGCCTGCTGTTTCAGCATGTGGTCGCTATCCGCATGTCTCCTTGTAACACAGCAGGTGTACAGTGTGAGGCACCAGGGAGGAAGGTATATGGAAGAAGACAGGCGCGCAGACGAAACAGCCTCAGGGGGCAAAGAAACCGAGACCTCCTCGGTTCCCGAGACGAACAATCGGATAATCTGTGGTGTCATTGGCTTCTCCCTTTACTGGGCATGGTTTTACCTTACGTGTTTCAGTGATGTTGTGGTCCTCCCCATTCCAGTTGAGCTCCACATAGAACCTTTATACAGATGCGTTGCTTTTTTCTCGACTTCATTTGTTCTCTTTTGTGTGCTCTGCGCAAGACGCTGGATACTCTCAAAGTGGAGCAACGCGGCAATGGTTCTGATTCCGGTTGTCCTCTCTGTGGGACTGTATCTTCTCACCGCGAGTGTTTCGGGTATTGATCAATTAAATCTCCCCCTGGAGATTATCGCCTGGTTCTCATTTGGAGCTGCCTATGCACTTGTGTCATTGCAGGCAGGTCAATTCTTTGCAACCATAAAAGAAAAGGACTCCCTCTTTTTTATAGGGATCTCAGCTTCCTTGGGCGCTTTGATCTATATCACCATAGATATGTTTGAAGGACAGTCCGCCTTATTTATTACTATGATCCTGCCTCTCCTCGCTACGGTGCTTTTTCTCAGCGCACGTGTCCTGTCGCATGATGCAGGTGAGAAGGAAGAGGCGAGCCAAGAGCGGCAGAGTATTGTACAGTGGATCAAGGATTCCGAGGAGATAATGCCCTTTCAACTGCTCTTTGGCGTAGCCTTTGGGTTTGCCATAGGCGTTGCTATTTCTCTGGGGATGGATGATTTTGGTCATTTTTCGTGGGTTATCATCATCGCATTTTGCCTGCCCGGGCCAGTGCTGCTGATATTATTCTTCCTGGGGCCACGATCACTTCTTCAGTCGTCGACAAAATGGATCTTACCTTTGATGACTATCATGTTGTTACCCCTGCCTTTTGTGGACTATTATCTGCGTATCATCTGTTGCGCACTCCTGGTCTTTGGGTTTGTGTGGTATGACCTTGTGCATCTCAATACGGTGACCGGGCTTATGCAGGCCCAGAAAGACTCGGCGCTGGCTATCTATTGCTCACGTCGTATGTTTATCATGTTTGGTATCTTCATCGGACATGTTCTTTCTTGGTTGCTTCTTGTGTTCAGCGGCTTTTCTGGACAGCTCTTCTCACTTTCGGTTATCGTGATTGCGGCGCTTATGATACTCATCATCCCCCTGGTCAGCTCTGAAAAGACACAGGACACAGTCATCGTGATGGTGGACAAGAATAGAGGCAGCGGACGAGCTCTGGAAGACGTCTGCAAAGAGATTTGCGAAGGAGCACGGCTTTCTCCGCGCCAGACTGAGATATTCTCGTACTTAGCTAAAGGACGCAACGCTGCCTTTATAGAAAATGAGCTTGTGGTCTCTAATCATACTGTAAAGGCGCATATTTATCGTATCTACCAAAAATTAGGGATACACTCCCAGCAGGAACTGATAGACCTTGTTGACAACATGATGCCCAAGGCCGACCCCTGCAAATAGCCTGATCGCAGCGTTTTCATACTCAGGGACTACAGTAAGAGCCTTTGTAGTTTTAAGTGCAGCCTCATAGCTAATATCGAGCACCACCCTCTGCCTGAGAAAATGAGCGTATTCGAATGCGTTTTGAACTATTTTGCGAACAGAACGCTTTGAAAAAACTGTAGAAAAGGAGGTTGTTATCCATGCAAACTGAAGACAGAACCGTATTTAAGAATCTTGGCCTGAGCGGTTTTGGCAATGGATCAAACATGGCTAAGGTGGATATTAAGGATGGTAAGGTCGCTCGTATCCGACCAGTTCATTACGATGAACAATATACGAGAGAAGATCTCAATGGTTGGCAGATCAAAGCAAGAGGAAAGGTTTTTGACCCCGGCTTTAAGAGCTTTCTTCCTCCCTTTTCTCTGGCATACAAAAAACGTGCTTACTCTCCCAACAGGATCCCCTTCCCTCTTAAGCGTATTGACTGGGATCCACAGGGTGAACGCAATACGCAGAGCCGAGGCAAGAGTAAATACCTTCGTATCTCCTGGGATGAAGCAACTGACATCATCGCTTCGGAGATAGAGAGGATGCACAGGGAATACGGGCCAGAGGCCATACTCGCGCAAGGCGAAGGACACGGAGAATCCAAAAGTGTAGCCGGAGGCCACGGATGTCAGACCATGTTGCTCGACCATATTGGAGGATATACGTTACAGGCTCGTCAGCCAGATAGCTGGGAGGGCTGGTACTGGGGTGCCAAACATGTATGGGGCATGGATCCGGTAGGCCAGAATACCTCGCAAAACAACATTATTAAAGATGTAAGCGAAAACAGTGACGCGGTGCTGTATTGGGGCGCCGATCCCGAAACTACTCCCTGGGGCTGGAGCGGACAACAGGCAAGCCGTCTCTGTTATTGGTTTAATGAGCTGGAGATACTTTCGATCTTTATATGCCCGGACGTTAATTATGCCAATGGCATCCATGCGGACAAATGGTATCCCGTTCTTCCTAATACCGACGCTGCTTTACAACTTGCGATAGCTTATATATGGATAACCGAAGATACGTACGATAAAGAATACATTGCCTCCCACACCGTAGGTTTTGACTGGCTTGAATCATATGTGCTTGGTTATATCGACGAGGTACCAAAGACACCCCTGTGGGCAGCTGAGAAGTGCGGGGTTCCCTCTTATAAGATCAAGGCACTTGCCCGCTACTGGGCAGAGCACGCAGTATCTATCGCACATGGCAATGGCGGCGGGTACATCAGAGGCGCATTTGCCCATGAACCGGCGCGTCTCGAGGTTTGTTTACTCGCCATGCAGGGCTTAGGCAAGCCGGGCGCTAACCAGTTCAAGTTTATCGAGTGGAACCTGTTTGGCATGGAGACAAATAATCCTCTGCCTCCCAGTGAAGTCATCCCAAATACCATGGGTGGTTGGCACGGCTGGATGATGAGTCCGCCAAAGGAGCCTTTTGTTCCTAAGACGCTTGTTCCTAATACTATTCTCGAAGGTACCGTGAGTTGGTACGGACGTGTATGCGCCTGTCTTCCACGTTTTGATCAGTTTACCCCTTACAGCTTTCCTCCTAAAGGTAGTTCTGGCTTGCATATGATCTGGACCGATACACCCTGCTGGGAAACCTGTTGGAATGGCGGGCATTATTACCAGGAAGCACTCCGCAGCGAAAAGATCGAGTGTATCGTTGTGCAACATCCCTGGATGGAAAATGATTGCCTCTTTGCCGACATCATCTTGCCGGTGGCTACACAGTTTGAGGTAAAGGATATCTCCTGTGATGTCTTCAGCGGCCAGTGGAATGGCGTGTATCTGGAAGAAGAGGCTATCGAACCTCTTGGCGAGGCAAAGAGCGACTATCGTTGCGTTGCCGAGGTTGCAAAGAAACTCGAGAAATATGGGGGCAAATATGAGGGACTCTATGAGAAATACACCAAAGGACGTATGGAAGACGAAGATATCCGCTTAGCGTATGAACAATCTGGTGTCGACCCAATACGGTATCCCTTTGATGAATTTCTAGAAAGAAAGTTCCATCTTTTTCCCACACGTAAAGGGTGGGAAGACGACCCTGTAGGTATGAGCCAGTTCTGTGAGGATCCCGAGAGTTATCCCGTTGAGACACCCTCAGGAAAACTCGAGATCTACTCTACCGCACTCAAACAAGTCTGGCCAGATGATGAGATTCGGGCTCCCTATCCTCAGTGGATTGAAGAATCTGACACCCACAAGGAACGTATTTCCTCCGATCGTGCAAAGGAGTACCCCTACCTGCTGGTGTCCAACCATCCTCGATGGCGTGTGCATGCTGAGTGCGACGATATTACCTGGCTGAGGGAGATAGAAACCTGCAAGGTTGTGGGGCCTGACGGTTATGCGTATGAGCCTGTGTGGCTGCATCCCTGTGATGCAAAAAAACACGGCATCACGGACGGTGACATTGTCAAGCTCTTTAATGAACGAGGAGCAGTATTGGGCGGGGCTCTCGTCACAGAGCGGATCATGCCCGGCGCGCTCTATCAGGATCACGGCGCTCGCGTTGACAGTATTGTGCTTGGATACGGTATCGGTCTGGACCGAGGCGGAGCCAATAATCTTATTTGTCCAAATGCAACTACCTCAGAAAACGCTCCGGGCGAGGTAACAAATGGTTTTTTGGTTGGAATTGAGAAAGTGGATGTCTTTGATCTGGCCAGGCAATATCCCGAAGCCTTTGCGCGAGAATATGATTCCGATGCCGGTCTCACTGCACGTTCCCGTATACAAGAGGAGGCATAAATGAAAAGCTTTGTCATTGATGTCGCAAAGTGTAATGGTTGTTATAGCTGCCAGATTGCCTGTAAGGATGAGCACTGCAACGCGGATTGGGGTTCTTATGCCAAACCGCAGCCGGAAACCGGCCAATTCTGGCTCAAGATACATGAGAAGACTCGGGGGCAAGTCCCTGTTGTACGTTTGTCGTATATCCCCATACTGTGTGCTCACTGCGTTGATGCTCCCTGTATCAAGGCGGCACACGCAGCCGGTAAACCCGAGGCTGCCTATCGCCGTGAAGACGGCCTTGTCATCCTTGACCCTGCCTTTATTGGAGATGCTGAGCTGGCTGCAACCCTTGTTGAGAGTTGCCCGATAGGCGCTATCTACGCCAATCAGGAGCTTGGACTTGCTCAAAAATGTACGGGCTGCGCTCATCTTCTTGACAATGGCTGGACGGAACCGCGCTGTTGCGATGTCTGTCCAACAGGGGCAATTAGATATGCAGATGTTTCGGATCAACCCGATGTATTGGAGAAAGCAGAGTCGCTCGATGGTTTGGAAGCCTGTGAGACACAGGCATATTACCTCAATCTTCCCAAACGGTTCATCGCTTTGACAGCGGTAGATTTTGATGCAGATGAAGTGTTGATAGGCGCAACAGTCACCTTGCTTAATAGCGAAGGCACCCTGATGAATGAAGCAAAGACTGACGCTTTTGGTGACGTGATGTTTAACCAGCTCCAGGCAGAGCTCTATCAAGTTGAGATCAGTATGCCTGGTTATGCATCGGTTGTCACAACTGCCGATGCAAGGGAGATCGATGTGTCGCTCGGCGATCTTGGACTGGCACAAGCATAGGAGTCGGACTTTATAAGGTCCCTGGTTTCTCTCTAAGTTAAGGGAGGTTCTGTATGGAAAAAACGTGGAGTAAAAATTCTGGTTATGCCTGGCTGATCGTTGCAGTGACCTACTTTGCCAGTTTTATGGCTCCCATGAATCAGTTTAAGATCCCGCCAGTTGCCGATGCCCTTATTCCTGCCTTTGGTATGGATCCGGTTATGTTTGGGTGGCTCATGAGCTCGATTTCAATCATTGGGGTCATTCTGGCATTTCCTACAGTCTTTATTGTGCGCAAGATCGGTCTTAAGGGCACAACGCTTCTTGCCATCGCCTGTCTGTGTCTCGGAAGTCTCGTGGGCGCACTCTTCAATTCTCTGGAGGTTCTGTTTATCGGGCGCTTTATTGAAGGGTTTGGCATTGGTCTGTTGGGTGTTTCTGCTCCTTCTGCTATTACCGTGTGGTTTGATGCCGATAAGCGGGGTCTTCCCCTCGCCATCTGGGCAACGTGGGTTCCGGTAGGCACCGTTATCATGTTTAACATTGGGCCTGCTATCAAAACTGTCTTTGGTTGGGAAAGTCTCTGGTGGATCAGTGCACTGTGCTCGGCTATCGCTTTTTTTCTCTTTCTCTTCGTCTACAAATTACCGAGCGCACACGCGGAAGAAGAGGTCACCATTACTGCTTCGCCTCTTGAGTGCCTGAAGGTGCTGAGAAACAAGAATATCTGGCTACTCGGAATATCATTTGGTTGCTGGAATATCGTCATTCTTGGTTGTATTAACTCCTTCTACAACCAGTATCTGGGCGAAGCCTGGGGCATGGATCCACAAATGGCTTCGACGGTAACATCCATCCTTACCGCTATTGCCCTGGTGATGATGCCCATCATTGGCTTTGCAACCGACCGGGCCAGGCGGCGCAAGCCGTTTGTCATTGTTTCATTCATCTTTATTATTGTCGGCTCCTTCTTTGCTTTTGTGGGAGCGGGCAACTTAATGATACTCATCGCCTTTATAGGTATAACCGGCCTGGGTGTGGCAACAGCGGGCTCGACCTCACGACCAATCGCTCCAGAGATCATGCCGGCGACTGCCTTAGGAACAACCATGGGAATGGTCGTTTTGCAATTCTTCCAAAACATGGGAGGAGCTGTGGGCGCGCCGCTCTTTGGTGCTCTTCTGGAGAACTTTGGCTGGCAGATGGCTGGCTATCTCTTGATTCTTCCGGTGATGGCAATCGCACTCATAGCCATCCTTTTGGTCAGGTCACGCTGAAAGGGTCACCTCATTTTTGGAACATCCTCTGACAGGATGCAGAAGTTGCCTGTACGGCAGCTTCTGCATCAGTCTACTGGCGGAGGCATAGTCTCATATCCAGATCGCGGTTGTTACAGGGGGAGTTCTCTGCTCGTATACTCAACACCCTCAGGCTTATGAATCCTTATATATTTCCGTGGGCTCAATGCTGGCACCGATGAATGCCTGAAGTCTTTTATATTCCTGGTTAGCATGAGGTCGATGCTGTTTGATGAGCCTTGTTTGGGAACATTTCGAACCGCTCCCGGGGTTGATAGTTCTGGCCTCTCTGAAAGGCATCCTTGGAACAGGAGGTCACACAGAGAGAGGATGCAGACAGGAGCCTAAGAGGCAAACCTTTGATGGTTGGAATGGCATGGAACAGGAGGTCACACAGAGAGAGGATTCAGACAGTTTCTTGCATTTTGTTATATCTGTTATATAATTACTATAACAAAATCAAGCGATACTTACGCTATCGCTATCAGAGAACCTAAGGAATGAGGGCGGCCATGATCGTTCGCATCGACCAATCACTTGAAGAACCTCTCTATCTGCAGATCCGCACACAGCTTATTGCAGCAATCGCTCGTGAGGAACTTGTGAGCGGTGACCCACTGCCTTCGGTGCGCTCCCTCGCGCAGGATCTGGGTATCAATCTCCATACCGTCAACAAAGCCTATGCGGTATTACGAGATGAAGGCTATCTTGTTATGAAAGGCAGATCGGGTGCCTTTATAGCCGATCCTCAAAAAGACAACACCACGGGTAAGGCCGAGGCTGAACATCTCAAGATGAAAGAAGAAATGCAGACCCTGGCGCTTGCCCACCGCGCGCGTGGCGGCTCGATGAAAGCGTTTCTTGAGGCAGCACAGGATGCAGCCCTCGCGGCATATAAAGGAGAGAACGTATGAGTACGGTAGACGCCAATGTAATGTTACTGCTCACAACACTGATTGTTCCCCTTACGGGAATAATCATGACCATCACTCCTTTTTTGATGAAGAAAAACGAGTGCTTTACCGTGACGGTGCCTGAGACGGCGCTCCGTGATCCCTACTTAAAAAGCCTGAAGCGTCATTACGCCGTGATCATGATCATCCTTACCGTTGTTCTCAGTCTGGCTACCCTCGCATTTATCCTCATCGGAGACGATGCCGCATCGGTTATCTCCATGATCGCAGGAATTCTGGTCATCTGCCTTGTCGGGTATCTGTTGATGCTCCATTATCGACATAAGGTACGTCTCTATAAGACTGAGCAGCACTGGGAGGCACTCCATCAAGAGACCGCGGCCATTGTGGGTGGAGAAGTTATTCCGCAGGCAGTCTCTCTCAAATGGAATCTACTCTACATTCCTATCCTCTTGATAACCCTTGCTATAGGAGTCCTCGGTTATGCGAGTATGCCTCAGCAGATCCCCCTACACATGGGCATAGATGGATCAGTTGATAACTACGTAGAAAAATCCTGGCTTGTGGTGCTCATGCCTGGAATAGTTCAGGCCTTTCTTGCCGCCTGCTTTGTTTTTGCTCACTGGAGTATCACCCGATCAAAGCGTTTCGTGGATCCAAAAGCCCCTGCTGCCAGCGCCCTGGCGTACGGAATGTTCGCCCATGCGCAAAGCCTCTACTTGCTCATTGGCGGCATACTGCTGTGCGCCTTGCTTGCTACCATGCCGCTTTCATTTATCGGGATTATCAGCCTTACGCAGGCAGGGCTTATTCTCATGATAGGCGCATTGATACTGATTGCCGGAGCTCTTGTCATCTCGTTGATATACGGGCAAGGGGGTTCGCGTTTGTTTGCGCGTATGCAGGAGTCTGATGTCATGCTGACCGATGAGGATACCTATTGGAAGCTCGGCGTATTCTACTTTAATCCTGACGACCCAAGCCTCTTTTTACCCAAGCGCTTTGGCATTGGCTGGACAGTCAACTTTGCACGACCTGGGGTATGGCTGATCATGGTGGCCGGCCTGGTCATTACTGTAGCCTTTGTCGTGGCTATGGTGGCGCTCTTCTAGCGGCCAGATGAACGGTTAATTTCTCTCCGGCAACTTCATACAGCTGGTATGGAGCCCTGGTTAATGCCATAACTCCCCCTTTTCGCGCCACAATACCCCGTTTTCTGGGGTAGGAATATCCTGCCTTGTCTCTTACTGTTAGCGGCATAAACAGTTTGGTATCTGCGCGAGGACGCGCAGGATCAGAACAAGACCTTGTTTTGAGTAACCATAGGGAGAAAGAAGGAGAGATGAAAGATTCAAAGCAGAACACGCAAGACCTGTCTTCAGAGGATACAGCAGGACTATCACGTCGTTCATTCTTAAAAAGTGGTGCCGCGGTAGGAGCATTTGCAGTGGCAAGCACTGCGCTCATTGGGTGTTCACCTTCTGGTTCGTCTTCAAATGATGGTGCGTCAACTGAAGGAGGTCAAATAACGGAGGCCATCGCAACAGTTGATATGGATCTCCCCGGCGCGGCTCCCATTTCTCCGCTGGATCCTCCCGCCGAGTGGGATGATGAAGCAGACGTTGTAGTGGTTGGTATGGGTGGTGGTGGAATCGCCGCATCTCTGTACAGCGCCGAATCAGGTGCTAAGGTAATCTCAATAGACAAAGAATCCGTTACCGGTGGAGCAACAAAGCATGCCTGCGGTTGGTTTACCCTTCCTGGTGGTTCAAAGGCACAAAATGAGATTGAATACGCCTATCCTTCATATCCTTATGAACGAAAGAAATTCATCAGGGCAATCCAACCTTATTACAACTACACCATTGATGATAACCTCCTTGCACAGTTTGCAGAAAAAGGTGCCGAATGTGAAGACTGGATGATCGATCATGGCGCACCACTGGTCTGCCTCGGGCCACTTTATCTGGATATGCGTGTCCAAGGCGGTATTCAGCCACTTGGCATGAAGTTCATCTGCGATGACTTTACACAAAAGGCTGAAGAAGCAGGGGCAGATATTCGCTTTAGAACTGCTTGTGACGGCCTCGTCATGCAGGATGGACGCGTGGTAGGCATCAAGGCTGTTGGGGTCGACGATGGAACAGAAATCTACATTAAAGCTGAGAAGGGTGTTATCCTGTGCACCGGCAGCTTTGGCATGAACAAGGATATGCTTGCAAAATATTGCCCCACGGTATTCCGCAATGCCGTCGTAGGCGGTCCCTTCCCCTTTGCAACAGGAGAGTGCACACGTATGGCTTTGGGGGCAGGTGCCGACATGGCAGGTATTGATTCCTGGTGCTGTTGGGAAGCCTACCCTCAACGTGGTGACGGAGAATACTGGACCTATCACTGGGATGGTTCTG
>JAVBUQ010000095.1:0-6061 GCA_031555185.1 Coriobacteriales bacterium | reverse complement strand
TTACATTTTGGGCACCTATGACAGCGAACCCAAGACTCCTGAGTGGGCAGAGAAAAAGTGTGGCGTGCCGGCAGCCAAGATACGTGAGCTGGCCGAGCAGATTGCAGCAGCTGAGAAGGTACATTTCCATTCCGCTCAATCTGCTTCTAAGACTCCGGCCGGAGAGCAGTTTGTACAGAGCTTCTATACTATGGCACTTATGCACGGGGGCGTAGGCTCACCTGGCTGCACCATGGGCTGGAGAGGTATTACTGAAAATGGCGGCGGCCTGTCAGTTGGAGATGCTACTAATGGTGCCGAGAATCCTGTCAATCCCTTGCAGCCCGACGGCGCACCCGTGTACATGGCTTATCCTATACCTTCGTGGTCGGTGCTCGAAGATCCTCTGGGGTGGGAGAACATGGAGCCCTCAGAGACATGGCAGTCCATCCTTGACGGTGAGTATGGACGTGACATATGGCCGGGTGGAAAGCATAAAATTGACGTTCACGCAATTTACTTTGGCGGTTACGCCAGCTCACTTAACCAACTTCCTAATGCTAACGCAGGCATCAAGGCAGTTCGCAGCATGGACTTTGTCTGGGGTATGGGACCCTGGTTCGATCCTTCCAGAGAATATTGCGACATTGTATTTCCTACCACGAGCTGGTGGGAGAAGGCAAACTTCGTTAATGCAGGCACTTCAGAATTCGTATTATGGTGCGACAACATAATGAATCCTCTATATGAAGCGAAGAGCGATGGTGAGATAGCTGAGGAATTGGCAACACGTTTGGGCATTGAGCCTTCAGTTGTAAACACGATGACGTATCCTGAGCGCGGATTTGCTACGGTCTCTGGAGCTGGATACACTGATATTACTACCGGTGATTCAATGCCTTTGTTCACACTTACGGAAGAAGATATTGCTGAGTTCGGAGTAGATGCTGAGCCTCAGAGTGGTATGGTCGAGTTTTCCGAGTTCAAAGAAGCAGGAATCTACAAGTATCCGGTTCCCGGCCCCGACGACATAGCCGACCCGTTCTCTGCGTTCTACAATGATCCCGGAGCCAATCCGCTCAATACAGCTTCAGGAAAGTTTGAGATTTACTGCGAGATACTCGCGGCGCAGGTCAACGCTACGGGCTTTTCGCAGATAGCTCCCATTGGAAAATGGCAGATCGGCGATCCTGCGCAAGGGCACGGCACGCAGACTGAAGAGTACCCCCTTCTTCTATGGACACCGCATTCTCTGAGACGTGCACATTCGGTTAATGATGATGTAGTCTCGCTTCGCGAAGCCTTCCCTCAGGAGTGCTTTATGAGCACGGTGGATGCTGAGGCACGTGGGATTCAAAACGGCGATCCTGTGCTTATGACCAGCCCGTATGGACAGGTATTGCGCCCTGCAAAAGTAATGCCCACCGTTGTTCCTGGAGCAGTGGCTTTGCAGGACGGAAGCTGGTTGAGGATCGATCCTGAGACAGGCATTGACTTGGGTGGAGACCCCAATATCCTTCAGGCGCCAAAATCATCCGGCGGCGGTAGCCAAAGCTGGTCCGGCACCTTGGTGCAGGTAGAAAAATATACGGGGCCACTAGAGCTTGTTCCCGATAAAGATTGCCCCATCGTCATGCCTGTGGGCATTGAATAGGAAGAGGTGTTACACATGGCTCAATATGGCTTCTATTTTGATTCCACCAGATGCACCGGCTGCAAGACCTGCCAGGTAACCTGTAAAGAGACCTATGCGCTCCCCACAGAAAATCTCTGGAGAAAAGTACTTAATTATCAAGGCGGTAGCTGGGAGTTTTCTGAAGTATCCGCCAGCTATCAACCTGTTGATGTCTTTGGCTACTTCATTTCAATGGCATGCAACCACTGCATGGTACCGGCGTGCCTTTCCGTATGTCCCACAGATGCCATAATCAAAGAGGCGGACACGGGGATAGTCTGGATCGACGGAGAGCTTTGCATTGGCTGCGACGCGTGTCTTACCGCTTGTCCTTATGGCGCTCCACAACATATTGAAGAGGAGGGCATCGTCACCAAATGTGACATGTGCCAGGCAAGGGTACTTGAGGGAGACATTCCTCTCTGTGTTTCAAGCTGCCCCATGCGCGCCCTTGATTTTGGAGATGTGGAAGAACTCAAGATCACGTATGGTGAGGGCGATATTGAAATTGCGCCACTGCCACTCAATACAACATATCCCAGCATGGTTATGAAACCAAGCAAGGATGCTCAGCCTTCTGGATCAGCTGTCGGAAGCACGGTAAGCCTTCCCGAGGAACTGCCTGCTTAACACGTAAGGATATTCACACAACAGCCTGGGCGGCATTTAATACCGCCCAGGCCTACCTATTGGATGAGGCAATACCCTGATGAACGAGGCAACATGAAAAGCGAATTCGATGAACAAGGCGTTAGAGCAGCACAAGTGTGTTTTGCACTCGCCTCTCAGCTGATCTATCGCGAGCCAAATGAAGAGCAGATCAACCAGTATATCGAGCATGATGTGTTTGCCGCCGCTCCCTTTGGTATAGACAACGTATCTGTTGTTAGTGGACTTGAGAAGCTGAAGGCATGGTGTGATAAAGCGGCAGCTGAGAAGGCGGAGTCTCAGACGGAGGCAGATAATACTGCTTTCTACGAAGAAGTCTCCAGCCTCAAGAATGAGTGGCTCTATCTGTTTATTGGATATGGAACTCCCAAAGCGCCCTCCTGGGAAGCGTATTACCGTGATTTGAACAGCCCTCTGATGGGGCCAAAGACGTTGGAGGTACGCGCATGGTATAGAGAGTACGGTCTTGAGATCGAGAACCTGTATAAAGAGCCTGATGACAATCTGGGACTCATGCTGGGATTTCTCAGTGAGCTCTTAAGCCTTGAAGCCGATGCGCTCTGCGAGGCAGATACCGCTAAGGCAACAGATCTCGCAACTGCGCAGAAGGACTTTCTCTCCGACCATATCCTGCCCTGGTTAGCTGCCTGGCATTATAAGGTACGGGAGTACGCCCGCTCTGACTACTACAAGGGAGTAGGGGAGCTGGTCTTTGGTTTTTCAGAAGAACTGGCAAAGCGTTATGGTATAAGCTTTAATGAGGAGAAAGAAGCCTTCGTTTACACTGCATAAAAGTGCATGGATATGTTGCATGAGCAAAGCTTTCAGGATGTGTTCTTATCAAGCAGACGGCTCCGTCTGCTTGAAACGTTAAGAGAAAAGATCGCTATCGTGTTCAATCTGCTGGTGATAACCTATCTTTTCGTTGGAGGCTGCGGAGGCGGACTATTACTGGTGATCTCTCTCTGGAGCCTGCTCTTTCACCGAAGCACGCATCGTTCCAATGAAGCAACAAAGGCATTTGATGACCTCAAGAAGCTCTGCTATACCCTTGGGCTTGTGCTCGTAGTAATCGCTGCTGCCTGTTTGGTCATAGACCTGGGGAGACCAGCCTATTTTTATCTACTCTTTATCAGACCAAACACCTCTGTGCTGAGTTTTGGGACCTTTATTCTAACGGGGACGATCTTGCTTTCCTTTTTCCTAACGGCAGCAAATCAATTCTTTCCTCAGATACCGTCAAGGGTAAAGAAGGTAGCAGAAGTACTTTGTGTCATATTTGGTTTATTGCTTATCACCTACGTTGGCATTTTTTTGCAGAGCATGGGAACCGTGCCGTTTTGGAACAGTTATGCTATTCCTGTCCTGTTCATCCTCTCGGCTTTATCAACGGGAACAGCGATCATCTTCCTCGTGGCACCATTCAAGGACGGATATGCATGGCTGGCGGCACATACACGTAGACTGCATATGAGCCATAGGATCATCCTTGTTTTGGAGCTTATGATGCTTGCCCTCCTCTTAGGAATGTCGACGTTGTACTGGACAACAATGCAGTCGGTCGAGCTACTCTTTAGCCCGGACCTTATTGTGTGGTTTGTAGGCGGAGCAATAGGACTGGGGATAGCAGTCCCTCTTTTGGCTGATCTCTTATTAGATCTGACAAAAAGACGACTTGTTCTTCCGCTTGTGAGCATCCTTTGTCTTTTTGGAGGGTTTTGTTTGCGTTATTGCATCGTAATGGCAGGAGCCTATTAAGGCTTTGGTCTGTGGTAAGAGGCACTAGAGTATAATACATCGCTGTGTTTGAATCAGCTTGACGAGAGAGAGAACATGACAGTATTTGAAGTAGATGAATCCACTGCTTTACCCGTATGGGTGCAGTTGCGAAATAGGATCGTCTACTTGATAAAAACTGGATTTTATCAACCTGGCGATCAGCTTCCAAGCGTCAGGACCCTTGCCGCGGAGACAGAGATCAACTACAACACCGTGAGCAAGGCATACGTTAATCTTGAGCACGATGGTTATGTCATGTCGGTACGGGGTAAAGGCGTCTTTGTACGAGACATCGGTGACGACAAACGGGACGATATGTTCAAGGTTGCTGATGCGATCATCGAAGATGGAATAAAGCGTTGTCTGGCATTGGGGATGTCAATAGACGACGTGAGGCTGCGCATGATCGATGTCGCACAGAAGATCCAGGAAAACTCACGGAACCTCGCAGATGAAAAGAGGAGTCTCAATGAAAGAAAAAACCGATAAGCCTACGCGCTCTGAGAATAAGAAGAAGATATCTTCGATAGAGCGTTACAGCACACGCAATGATCGAAAGACCGCCCAAAACGCGTCAATCATATTTTCTGCCTTTCTGTTTGTTGTTGTGTTTTGTCTTGTCTTTGCAATAGGTTGTTTTATCGCGCAGGCATTGAATGTGTGGGCGTTGGTAGCCGCACTCTTCGTTGCTATCCTTGCCACGCTTTCGATACACGTTGCGCTTCATTGGGAGAAGATCGTCGTACTCCGCTTTGGCAAGTTCAACAGGACAAAAGGGCCGGGACTCTACGTAACCATCCCTTTTATTGAGAGTGCTGCCCTTAAGGCCGATACGCGTGTGATGCTCACCGGTTTTGGCGCCGAAGAGACCCTGACTTCCGACCTGGTGCCTATTAATGTAGATGCAGTGTTGTTCTGGATGGTGTGGGATGCCAGGAAGGCATGTCTGGAAGTAGAAAACTATTACAACTCAGTCTCACTTGTTGCACAGACCGCTTTGCGTGATGCGATAGGACGGGCTAGTGCATCAGAAGTCGCAACGAGACGTAATCAATTGGATGAAGAACTACAGGGAGTCATTGAAGAAAGGACTTCGAGCTGGGGTATTACCATTCTCAATGTGGGCATTCGTGACATCGTTATTCCACAGGAACTGCAACACGCAATGTCTGCCGAAGCGCAGGCAGAGCGTGAAAAAAATGCCCGTATGGTGCTGGCAGAAGTTGAAAAGGATATATCTGAAATGCTCGTCGATGCTTCGCAAGTCTACAAAGACGACAAGATTGCATTAAGGCTGAGAACCATGCATTTACTCTATGAGAGTGTAAAGGGCTCCGGGGGCACGGTTGTCATCCCAAGTGCCTATAGCGAGGGCTTCAGTGATGCCTCACTTAACGAACTTTTTGATCCAGCAAAGTAGACTATTCTCAGATTACGACCTGCTCTGCTTTGCCCCACAGTACCTGCAAAAAGCTGCAGACTCCCTGATCTTCCTGCCGCATTGGGTGCAGTACATAAAGCCAGAAGTCTCAGAAGCCTGCGCTGTGCTTGCTGGCTTTGTGGCACTTGCTGGGCGCGTGGCGCCAACAGCCGGCAGCTGGTAGGGTTCTTTCGCTTGAGCTTTCTCATCAGAGCTGCCCTGTGTGAACAGAGAGTATCGTCTTTTGATCTCTGCGCTGGTCTTTTCTGCGATACCCTTGGCATCTTTGAGAGAGACGGTGACCGTCCAGGTACTGTACTCTGAGCCGCGATACGTGAAAACGATTGTCTCGTCTGAGAACCCAAAGGGAAGTTTCTCACTTAAGGCAATGACGTTATTGAGCCACTCATAACGTATATGTCCGGTAAGCACCGTTCCTTCTGTTCGTTGTTTTGCCATGGCATCAGACGCTGCGCTCGCCAGTAAAGCACCTACCAGACCACCCACCCAAATAATGCCCCCCGACTGATAGTTCTCAC
>JAVBUQ010000074.1:0-7912 GCA_031555185.1 Coriobacteriales bacterium | reverse complement strand
TCACAGAGCATCCTCTCATTAATGGAGTGACCCTGTTTTATTAACACTGTGGTATCCTTGTTCTCACTTTGCGGAGGGATGGCAGAGTGGTTGAATGCGGCGGTCTTGAAAACCGTTAGGCGGGTGTTCCCCGTCTCTGGGGTTCGAATCCCTATCCCTCCGCCACTCATTTTCTGTGTTCCTCGTTAAAGTGCTGGTGGATCACCTATTATTAATCTATGTATCCCTGACATCCCCGTTTCTTATATCACATAATGTCACATAATGTCACACACTATTCGGCTTTAAGCCCTCTCCGGATTCCAATGGCACACTCAAATACGACACGATTTTGGTGTTCATCTACTCAAAAACCTCTTAGGATCGCGCCGCTGTTTAGAGGAACCTTCGTGTCAGTGCTGGTAGATAGCCTGTTTGATTTTTCTGCTTCCCAGCTGCTACTTCCCTCCTGGTATTTTATTTCGATTGAGATCGTCTGCAGCTCCAGTTTCCCATTCCCCACTCTCGTGCACAGTTTCTTCGATTCTGCGATAGATAAACCCAGTAAGCGGCAGCGTCGTGCACAAAATCTTCGATTCTGCGGTAGATGATGCCCCAAATTATGAGAAAAAGCCCTGCTACCCACCGCACAATCGAAAATTTCGCACACAAAAGACGGTAATGAAGGTTTTGCAATCGCAGAATCGAAGAAACTGTGCAGCACAAAGAAGACAGGTTCTAAGTCCGGTTTGAATGGAGAGTCTAACCGAGGAGGGCTAAGCCGAGGAGGGCAAAACCGAGAGATAAACTGAGAGCTGAGCAGGGAGTTGAGCAGAAGATAGACCAAGAGCTGAGCAGGGATTTGAGCAGAAAGCTAAACAGGAAGTCGAGTTGAAAGCCAAACAGGAAGCTGAGCAGGAAGTTGAGCAGGAGATAGACCAAGAGCTGAGCAGAAGTTAAACAGAAAGCTGAGCAGGGATTTGAGCACGAGTTACATGAGCAACATGCGGGAGATTAAATTGTCTGTAAGTAACAAAAGCGAATAGCTATATGATACTATGACCCGTAATCCTAATACTGTCATAATCAGCATAATTAATACCAGGATGTTGTCTGCATCAGAAGAGAGCTAAGCAGGAAAGCTGAGTACAGAAGACTTATAGAGAGGTGGGACCATGGGATTCATTCAGGCGTTTACCGGTGCAATAGGAGGCAGTTTTGCTGATCAGTGGAAGGACTTCTACACCGTTCCTCAGGGAGTGAGTCCTTCGGCAGGTATAGTGCCAGCCCTCCAGCAGCAGCAGAACATGGAGCGCGGTTCAAATACCAAAGGCTCAGCGAACATCATCACCAATGGTTCCACAATCGTTGTCCCGGAGGGGTTTGGCCTGGTGACCCTTGAGAATGGCGCCCTTACCGGATTCATTGCCCAGGCAGGCGGCTATACCTTTACCTCCACCGACATCAATGCCCAGAGCTTTTTCAGTGGCGGCGGCCTTATTGAATCAGTCATCAAGCAGAGCTGGGAGCGTTTCAAGTATGGTGGACAGCCGGGCAGCCAACAGGCGGCATTCTTTATAAATCTCAAGGAGATTCCCGACAACAAGTTTGGTACCCAGGCGGAGATCTACTGGGACGACGCTTATCTGCAAACGCAGGTAGGTGCCATAACACGAGGATCCTACACACTCAAGATCGTTGATCCTATTCTCTTTATCAAAGAATTCGTACCAGTGGAGTTTATTACGGCAGGCACTATGCAAGCTTTTGACTTTGCTGACTTCAGCAACAAAGCAGCCGAGCAGCTCTTTACCGAGGTTGTTGCCTCACTTTCTGCCGCATTCAGTTCCTATACCAATGACCCCGATAAAGGTAACCGTATCACGCGTATTCAACAAGATGCTGTGGGGTTTGCCAGCTCACTGGACGAGGCGGTAGAAGAGGGGTATCACTGGAAACGCGACCGTGGCCTTGAGATTATAAAGGCGGCGCTGATCTCCATTGAATACGATGAAGATACCAGACTCCTGCTCTCCGACGTGCGTAAGGCGGACGCGCTTACCGGTCAACGCGGCAATGCCTTCCTCCAACAGTCTGTGGCGCGTGGCGTTGAGGCTGCTGGTTCAAATCCTGACGGCGGCGGCGGGCTCGGCATGGCCTTTATGGGCATGGGAATGAATGCCGCCGGGAGTATGGCTCAAGGTTTGCAGCAGTCTCCCGATGCGCAAGCGGGGATGCCCCCAGCCGTGCCAACTCAGGAGCAGTCTGCGCCAGCTCCCACCGGTGTACCAGTCGAAGGTGTTGCGGCTCCAGCAAGTGCGGGCGGCGGCGTAACCTCCGGCGCAGAAGATCCCTACGAGCAGCTCACCAAGCTCAAAGGCCTCTTGGACAGTGGTGTCATCACACAAGAGGACTTTGACAAGAAAAAGGCTGAGCTTCTGGGTCTGTAAATGAGTGACGAGAGCAAGCGGGTCCCCCTGCCTCCCCAGGGTGAGCCAGCACATAAAACCGCTCCGCCCAGCGCCGCTCCTGATATGAAAACTCAGCATGACAATGCGCCTCCTCCGCCCAGTGGCGCACCTGTCCTTGAGGTCCAGCATAATGAAATGCCGCCGCCCAGTGGCGCTCCGGTTCGAATGAATGAGCCTCATACAATGTCTGGTGTCACTGCACAGGAGGCTGTGAGTGATACTGCATCTGCTGCCGGTACCGGAGGCCTGCCCGCGCCCGAAGGGCAGCCGGTTATCTATCAGGACAGGAGCCTCAGTAACGGAATAACCAAGTGTCCTTCCTGTGGATCCTCCGACATGCAACTCAATATGAACACCGGTTTATTGCATTGCAACTTCTGCCACCGGGAGTTCTCAGAGGTTTCCGATGGTATAGATGGAGAAATCTCCCGCTTGAACGGCACGCATCTGGGCATAGGTGTGTCCGACATTGCTTTTGATGCTGCCGACGTTGTTACACTCAAGTGCAGTGCTTGTGGGGCAGAAGTCGTCGTAGACACCAATGAGGCACCACAAGCGCGATGCCATTGGTGTCGAAATATGCTTAGTCTTAATCAGCAGGTGCCCAATGGCGCGGTGCCAGATGCGGTTATGCCTTTCCGTGTTACTAAAGAGCAAGCGCGATTGCTTATCGAGCAGTTCGTGGGCAACCGACGTTTCTTCGCTCATCCACGTTTTAAGGCGGAGTTTACCACTGAGAATATCATGGGAGTGTATCTTCCCTATATGGTTGTTGATGTCAATGCTTATGCCTCGTTCAGAGGAGAGGGCGAGCATCAGACACGCAAGTATACAACGGGATCGGGCAATAACAGACAAACCAGGTACGATGCGGATGCCTATGCGGTAGGGCGCGACTTTGATCTGTATATCGATGATCTTACCGTAGAAGCTTCGGCCGATAAACTCAATCAAACCACAGGGGTCAACAGCAACAACATCATCAACGCTATACTGCCTTATCCTCTTAAAGAAACAGTGCGTTTTAATGCCAACTACCTTCGCGGTTTTACCTCTGAAAAAAGAAGCGTCAATCGAGAACAGGTCGAGAACCTGGTAATGACTCAAGTTCGGGATATAGCCCGTTGGCGAGCCTGGCAACAGGCAATGTTCTATGATCGAGGTATCCATTGGGATGTAGAGAACATCAGGATCGACGGGGAACTCTGGAAGACAGTGTATCTCCCCGTATGGCTATATTCGTATCTTGAAGTCAAGTCAAACGGCAAGAAATTTTTACACTATGTAGCAGTCAATGCCTGCACCGGCGAGACTATGGGATCGATACCCATCCATATGCCTAAGCTTTTGGCGATTTCTGCTATTGTTGAGGCCATCGGTATCGTGACAGGAGTATTTCTAGCCGTGATGCTTTTTCTTGCCAGTTAGGAGAAGGAAGAGGAAACCCTATGGGACTCATGACCTTTATAATTGCTGTTGTTCCTCTTATTGCTGACAGCAGCGATTCCGATGCGGCAGCAGCAGCGCCACTTATCCTCCTTCTTTCCGGTTTTGTCTTTTATTGGTACATATACTCTCGTTACCGGAATGCTGATAAGCGCCATTCGCATGAGTCTGAGACATCGGCAGCAATCGAGAACCTTGTGTCTACAGACACTTTTATCCAGAGCAGAAAAGGCCTTTCAAATGCCGAGCTCAGAGGTGCTAATCACACAAGGATCGACGGAGCGCTCAACCACAATTCAAAAGCGAGCGAAATGCTTGGGAAGTATTTGCCAAAATAATGCCGTGAGTTAAGTGTGCTCAGCATGTTAAGCATGTTAAGCATGTTAAGTGTACGAAGCGTACTAAGCGTGCTAAGCGTGTTAAGTGTACGAAGCGTACTAAGCGTGCTAAGCATGTTAAATGTGCGAAGTGTGTGAAGTGTACTGATCTGTGCTAGGTATACTAAGCGTGCTAAGCGTACCAAGTGTACTAAGTGTGTCAGGTCGCTCGGGTAAACGACACCGCTCAGTTATAATCAGTTATCGTGAGTAAAGCAAAATAATCCGTGCTTTGGGTATGGCTCAATGAGAGTGCTTCCTCACTGGTGCAACTCGCTCTGGCGAAAGCACCACAGATGAGCGTAGCCGTACCTCAACGAGGTGCCAGCACCTGTCTGCATCGGTACAGAAGGTTACACACAAGCGCATAAGAGAAGTAAAGGAAGAATATGAAAATCAAAGCAGTTCTCTCTGTATTAGGCAGAGATCGCAAGGGAGTAGTTGCCACGGTGGCTACAACGCTTTATGAATGCGGAGCCAATATCGATGACATTTCTCAGACTATCCTTGAGGAGATCTTTTCTATGACCATGCTGATAACCATAGATGAGGATGCCTGTGGCTTTAACGCCTTACAGGAGAGTCTGGCTAAAGATAGCGAGAATCTGGGTATGCAGATAGTCTTGCAGCGTACTGACGTGTTTGACTTTATGTACAAGGTGTAAGAGGTTGCATAACAAAGTCTGAAGACAGTGCGGATGTATAAAAAGAGCGTTGACGAAACAGTAAATGTAAGTATAAGAAGCTGAATAACAATGACTGAAGACATTACGAATGAACAATAGCAAAAAGCGCGTTGACGAAATAACGAGTGTAAGTGCAAGAGGATACATGACAAAGACTGATGACATCGCCTATATGCGACTGGCGCTCGAGCAAGCCCAGGTTGCTGAGGAGCTGGGCGAAGTGCCTGTAGGCGCAGTGGTAGTCTCGGAGGGTACGGTCATTGCTGCTGCGTATAACAGGCGCGAGATAGACGCCAGTCCCTCTGCACACGCGGAGTTCCTCGCACTCACTCTTGCCGCCAGGAAACTGGGCAGATGGCGTCTCAGTGATTGTACGGTTTACGTAACACTGGAACCCTGCCTTATGTGCGCCGGTCTTATGTACCAGGCGCGTATCGCACGCTGTGTATATGGTGCGTCCGATCCTAAAGCAGGTGCTCTCGGAAGCCTCTATACGATACATGAGGACGATCGCCTCAACCATTCTTTTATTGTTGAGACGGGCGTGTGTGCAGATGAAAGTGCCCAGCTCCTCAGCAGATTCTTCGCTCGGCTTCGGAGCTGAAAGAGGAGGGTCATGTGGATAAAGTAATAGCCCATGCTCCGGCCAAGATCAATCTCGTACTAGAGGTGGAGCCTCTGACAGCGGGAGAGGAGAAGCATCGACTCAACTCCCTTTTCTGCACAACCTCAATCTCGGACACCCTGATCTTTGATTTTGTTGCCGGGAAGGAGCCTTTTAACGCGCGGGTGTCCCTTAAGAGCACCGACTTTGACACTTCCTACATAAAACAGAATGACAATACCCTTATCAAGACCGTTGAGCACTTTAAGAGGGAGTATGGCTTTGGGTTTCTTCCTACCGGTACTCTTAAAGTCGAGCTAATCAAATCGGTTCCCGCGCAGGCAGGTCTGGGTGGTGGCTCATCAGATGCTGCAGCCATGTTAAGGATGCTCTGCTGGTTAGCACAGGTGGAACCATTGAGCGAGCGTAGCCTTGCTGTTGCTCGAACAGTAGGCGCAGACGTACCTTTCTTTCTTCATGCCCCAAAGGCCGGGCTGTGCGCGCATATGGATGGTTATGGCGACGAGTTTGTGGAGGCCGTACCCAAACCTCAGATGCACCTGTGTCTGGTCAAGCCGTTACGTGGGATCTCTACGAGAAAGGCCTATGCAACCTTTGACCGCAGGGGAGATGAACACGGAGGCACAAAAGCTGCAGCGCATCTTGCCCAGGCTCTGAAAGAAGAAAAGAGCCTCGAAGAGATCGTTGCTCTCTGCTCTAATAATCTGGAGCCAGCCGCAATGGAATTATTACCTGCTATAGCAGATATAAAAAGGGAGCTCTGCGACCAGCCTGGTGTGCGTGGCGCTCTCATGTCCGGCTCCGGCTCGGCGCTCTTTGCCATCTGCGAGAGCGCAGAAGCTGCTTTGGCCTGTATGCAGCATTTTGCCGGTAAGGGTCTCTGGGCTGTCGCCGCGCTCACTTGAGGCCGCTCTAAAAGTGACGTACTGTCACCTTCTCAAACTCTTTTTAAGACACGAATTGACAATACTCTGACCGTCTCTCCACACTTATGAGCCGTACTCATTCCAAGAGCCTAAAACGGTATAATGTGATGTCCTGTATAACATTCCTTAGAAGAGGTGAAATGATGATTGAATTCAAAGACGTAGATGAGGCTCTGCAGCTGATTCGTCCTGCCCTTCAGGCAGATGGCGGCGACGTTAAACTTGTTGAAGTCGATCCTGACGGCGTAGTATCCGTTGAGTTGCAAGGCGCCTGCAAAGGTTGCCCTATGAGCCAGTTGACCCTGGCAAACAGTGTTGAGCGAATCCTTAAAGAGCGCGTTCCTGGTGTCACCAAAGTCGTTCCGGCTGAACTCTAGCAAGCTCCGAGGAGGAAGTTTTGGTTCTCTCAGACCGCTCACTTAAGGATGAACTGGCAGCAGGGCGTATCGTAATTGAGCCCTTTGACCCGGTGGACATACAACCAGCCAGCATTGATGTGCATCTTGGCGATGGATTCAGGGTTTTCAGGAACTCGCGTTATCCTTTTATCGATCCCAATGTCAGCCAGCCGGAGCTAACTGAGCTCATCACTGCTTCGGTAGCAGAGCCCTTTGTGCTGCACCCCGGTGAGTTTGTTCTTGCTACTACGCTGGAAAAGGTTACTCTGCCGGACAATATCCTTGGCCGCCTTGAGGGCAAAAGTACCCTTGGTCGCATTGGTCTTCTAATACATTCGACAGCCGGATACGTTGACCCCGGCTGGGTAGGTTATCTTACGCTTGAGTTGTCTAATGTCGCTAACCTTCCTATTCTGCTTACACCGGGCATGAAGATCGGCCAGCTTGCTTTTGAACAGCTGTCGACTCCGGTAGACCGACCGTACGGCCACCCTGATCTTGGTTCTCACTATCAAAATCAGGAAGGCCCTACTCCTTCCAGCTCACTTTTGCACTAGGCGGTTTTATCTGGACGGCGTCCTGCAAGGCATTACAGGGCAGGCTTCTCGCTCGGATAAGCACCCGATAACACAGGGATAGGAATGTAAGTAATGAGTAAGTGCTGGGAACAACGCGGTTGTGATGAAGAAATGGCCTCGCGCTGTCCTCATGCAACCTCAAGCACTGATGGTTTGTGTGTGACCAGCTGCTATTACACTCACTGCAGCCGCGCGCAGCATAAACATGCAAAAGACCTGGATATCCTGCTTGACCCTACCGTAGACCGTAAGGCGGCTATCAAAGAGCCGTGCACGTATTGTGAATTCTTTCTACTGAATGGACCACGCCTTGCTTAATGACATCTATCATGCCATCGACCCTGTAGCTTTTTGGATTGGCCCCTTTGCTGTGCGCTGGTACGGTCTGGGTTATATCCTGGGCATTCTCATCGGCGGCTTTGTTTT
>JAVBUQ010000123.1:0-5084 GCA_031555185.1 Coriobacteriales bacterium | reverse complement strand
ACCCTTTGCCGGTGAGAACGCCCTCCCACACATTGCTGATCCTTTTGTATTGTCCAAACATATAACCGATCTCGCGTGCGCCCGTACCGATATCTCCTGCAGGTACGTCAGTTGCCGCGCCGATATGCCTGTTCAACTCCGTCATAAAACTCTGGCAGAATCGCATGACCTCGCCATCAGTCTTACCCTTAGGATCAAAGTCACAGCCTCCCTTGCCACCGCCCATAGGAAGCGTCGTGAGGCTGTTTTTGAAGATCTGCTCAAAGCCGAGGAATTTGATGATGCTGAGATTGACCGAAGGGTGAAAGCGAATGCCGCCCTTATAAGGCCCCAGACAGCTGTTGAACTGAACGCGATAACCACGGTTTACCTGCACGTGTCCGGCGTCATCAACCCATGGCACCCGAAAGCATACGACTCGTTCTGGCTCTACTATACGCTCAAGAATGCCTGCCTCCTCATATTGAGGATTGGCATCAAGCACAGGTTTAAGTGAGTTAAGTACCTCAGACACCGCCTGAATAAACTCCGACTCCTGTGCGTCTCTCTTTTTGACTTGTTCAATAACGGTATCGACGTAATGCACTGTGTGCCTCCTCATATGATTACAGGGTGAAAAGAAGAAGTTTAAAACTACCTTCGCGTAGATAGTAGCAAAAAAAGTGATCTGCTGATGATAAAAATTGATTAATTGGTCATATTTACCAGATGCCGATCTCACCACAAGGTGAGAGACTTGTATGTCCGAATATGGCTAGTTTTAGTAAGACGTAGCTCTATACTGTAGATATGAGCAAGGAGGTGGAATATGACAAGTGCACACAATGACTCAAGTCTTTTCACTGCGTTTAAGGCAAAAGACTCGCGTTTTGACGGACGCTTCTTTGTTGGGGTCTCTTCAACAGGCATCTACTGCAGGCCTGTTTGTCACGCAAAGATGCCCCAGGCTAAGAACTGCACGTTTTATGCCAGTGCAGCTGAAGCAGAGCAATCTGGTTATCGCCCTTGCCTCGTCTGCCGCCCGGAAATCGCCCCCGGAAGATCGCTTGCCGATGCTAAAACCTCTTTAGCAGGCAGAGCAGCAAAACTCCTTGAGGAGAACAGCGGCAACAGCCTGAGCCTTGAAGCTCTTTCGGGTAAACTCGGCTGCACAGCTCGTCACTTACGAAGAGTCTTTACTGAGGAATATAACGTATCTCCTGTTCAGTATGTGCAAACATGCAGGCTCCTGCTTGCCAAGAATCTCTTAACTGATACCGCACTCCCCGTTACCGATGTTGCTTTGACCGCCGGTTTCGGAAGCCTCAGGCGTTTTAATGACGCATTTAAGAAGCATTACAAACTCACTCCCACCGCTTTGCGCAAGCAGGTTGCGCAAGGAGGCAACCACCATGACACGGTTAGCCTGTCCCTTGGTTATCGACCTCCCTATCAGTGGCAGCAGATGCTGGATTATTTTTCGTTTCGAGCGATAGAGGGAGTCGAAGCAATACATAACGGAGAATATCGACGCACAGTGAATCTCCGAGCGCCAGACGGACGACAATTGCAAGGCTGGATCCGCGTAAAGAACAATCCGGAAAAGAATAGTATTCTTCTCACGGTAACATCTTCGTTACTACCGGCACTTCAGCAGGTGTTGGCCAGAGTACGCCATCTCTTTGACCTCGCAAGCGACCCGGAAGCTGTCGCAAGCGTGCTTGCCTCAATGAATACGGTAAGGTCAGATCTCTTCGCATCTGGTGTACGGATCCCCGGATGCTTTGATTCTTTTGAGCAGTCTGTGCGAATTGTATTAGGCCAACAACACACTCCTGAAACGGCACGTAACCTTGCCGCGCGCTTTACCAGGACTTTTGGCACACCGATAGAAACAGATTGTGAAAAGCTGTTGTATCTTTTTCCCACGCCTCAAGACCTGATGACCCTTGAGGGCAGGATACGTGAGTACCTCATACCTCTGGGGATCACCTCCAGGAACACAGAATCGATTCTGGCACTCGCGCAAGCTCATGTTAACGAAACCTTTGACGTTACCTTGTACGCCTCTCCTTCATGCGGGCTCGGTAACCTCCTTGAGCTTCCTGGCATAGACATAGAGATGGCTCACTCTCTTACCCTACACATTATGGGATGGCCTGATGCTTTTCTCGAGACAGATTATGGTGTCAGAACGGTTTTGGCCCCCATGAGCCCTCAGGAAATACTCGCACTGTCAGAAAGATGGCGCCCTTGGAGGAGTTACGCCATGGTTTCTCTCTGGAACTCGTTTACAACCAGTGGTTTTTCCCATAAGAACCACTCTCGTAACCAGGAACGGTATTGCACTACCAAGGCAGTGCAAACCAACTGAAGACAACGCCTTTAAGAAGGAATGCTGCAGAAGGAGGGACTATGTATTACTCAACAACGTATCAAACACCGGTGGGACTGGTCACACTCGCCAGTGATGGAGAGAGGCTTCTGGGGCTCTGGAACGAGGGTCAGAAGTACCATGGCGCATCGGTTCCGGGTCCACTGGCCGAGAAACATGATCTGCCCGTGTTTCTACAGGTAAAACAGTGGTTAGATGCCTACTTTGCGGGAAAGAACCCTTCACCAGAAACACTGCCCCTGGCGCCTGTGGGTAGTGAATTCAGGCAGGAGGTATGGAATATCCTTTGCCGAATACCCTATGGTAAAGTTACAACGTATGGAGACATAGGTAAACAGTTGGCAAAAAAGATGGGCAAAGAACGAATGTCTGCTCAAGCCGTAGGAGGAGCGGTCGGTCATAATCCGATCTCAATAATTATTCCCTGTCACCGTGTTGTAGGTTCAGACGGCAGCCTTACCGGGTATGCCGGAGGAATCGACATCAAGGTCATGCTCCTTGAACTTGAAGGTACTGATCTGGCGGAGTTATATATACCAACCAAAGGCACTGCGCTCTGATAAGAAACACACAACATCCACCCTTATTCAGTCAGTAAATGTAGTTCCGTTTTACGTATAATAAGGAAGTTGTTTCGTCCTCAAACCCCTGGGTATACTGCAAAAAGTCGAATGGTCATTACGTAGATGAAGAAAACCAGTACAGCTGATCAACGCGCTCGTATGAGAAGAGACATACTTTTTGCCTTGGAGCGTCTCCTGCAAAATCGACGGTATGTTGAGATCGGTGTCAATGAGATCTGCGCTGAGGCTCATATCTCAAAGCCGACATTTTATCGATATTTTCAGAACAAGGACAGTATCATCCAGTGGATGTCAAAAGAAGCCATGAGTTGCGGCGTCGCTCAGGTTGGACGTAAATACACCTGGTTTGAGGGGCACTACCGTACAATGACGGTATTTCTAAGGCACAAGGTATATTATTCCGATCCGCAGAGCCCGGCGGTCACCAGTTCTCTTCAGGCTTTCAGTTCAGGCTATCTCAAGGAGACGCTCATCGAGACCCTTACTGATTACAAGAAAGTTGAGATCACCGAAAAACTGGTCTTCCAGATTGAAGCGTTGAATTATGCCCTCGGGCAAATCACCCGGCAATGGGGCGCTGAGGGTATGCGTATTCCCCCCGAGACTGTTGCGGAGTATCTCACCAGTGTAGTTCCGTATGACCTCTACAAACTTCTCAATGAACCTGTAGAGACCGCAAGCAAACCACAGGCTTCTCCAGACGATACCCCTGACAAGTCCTGAGGATACTATGAGTTCAAAGCAGCTCCACCGTCAGACTGCAGGCCTCTTACGAAGTCATAAGACCGCGCACGCGCTCACTTGAGGATTCAAGTTTTTCTATTGCGGCTTGTAAATCGACTAGCTCCCCAGCGGACATATTCTCCAGTTTTTTCATAGAAAGCCTTCGAAGCACTGACAAGTCTGCTCTGACCTGCTTTTTCTCTTCTTTATCCAACTGCTTGCCCACCTTGGCCAGCGCAGCGTCAACTTCACCGCACAGCTGCTGGATTCTCTGTTTGAGCTCTACGCTTGCTATCTGAGCTTGATCTTCGGTAGCATATTCCTCTGCGTCTCTGATCGCTTGTTCTATCTCGGCATCTGACATACGTTCACTGTCGGTGATGGTGATGGACTGCTCTTTGCCGGTGCCCAGGTCTTTGGCAGAGACCGTGAGAATACCATTTGCATCTATATCAAAGGTGACCTCGATTTGAGGCACGCCTGCCGGGGCGCGCTTGATCCCCTTAAGCTTGAATTTTCCAATAGTCTTATTATCTTTTGCCATAGGCCGTTCGCCCTGTAAGACATGTATCTCCACCACTGTCTGAAAACTTGCAGCAGTCGTGAATATCTTTGAGTAGTTGATAGGCAAGGTGGTATTACGCTCTACGATACGAGTTGCAACATTTCCCAGCGTTTCAATGGAAAGGCTCATGGGCGTCACATCCAGGAGTAATAAGTCCCTGCCTCCCAACGCCAGAGCATTGGTGGGTTCTGAGAGTGTCTGTGCCTGAATAGCTGCTCCCTGTGCAACACACTCATCAGGATTAATTGAAGAAGAAGGTTCCTTGCCTGTTAGGCTCCTGACCTGCCTTTGTACAGCGGGGATACGCGTTGAACCTCCAACCAGCAATACTTGATCGAGTTCAGATGCCGCAATTCCAGCATCATAAAGAGCCTGTTTGACCGGATCGCTGGTTCTTTCCACAAGATCGTGCGTGAGGTTATCAAAGGCAGACCGTGTGAGTGCGGTTTCAAAATGGAGAGGCTCACCATTCTTCTGAGACAAGAATGGCAGGTTGATACTGGTTGATTCCAGAGAAGAGAGCTCCGTTTTAGCTATCCGTGCTGCCTCGGTAACACGGGCCAAAGCCGACGGATCTCGTTTCAAATCTATGCCGTACTGCTTCTTGAAGAGATCAATGAGATGATCGGCTACCCGTTTGTCAAAGTCATCGCCACCGAGGTGATTATCGCCGGAGGTTGCCAACACCTCCAACACGTTATCGCCGATCTCGATTATTGAAACGTCAAAGGTGCCTCCACCCAGATCGAATACCATGACCTTCTGCGCTGCTCCATGATTTAGGCCATAGGCTAATGCTGCGCTGGTGGGTTCATTGATAATGCGCAGTACGTTAAGT
>JAVBUQ010000093.1:0-30202 GCA_031555185.1 Coriobacteriales bacterium | reverse complement strand
GTAAGCATCTCATATGCCTGAATGTATTTTTGGGAGGTTTGCTCAACGATCTCAACGGGAAGTGCCGGTGGTGTATCGGGTTTGGTTTCTCTGTCCCAATTGGCCAGGAGCCAGTTGCGCACATACTGTTTGTCAAAAGATGCCTGATCTTTGCCAGGCTCGTAAGCATCCTTTGGCCAAAAACGCGAAGAGTCGGGTGTCAGCACTTCGTCGGCAAGAATGATCTGTTTTGCCTCCTTTGCGCCCGCTTCTCCTGCATATGCACGTTCTTCTTCTGCGCCTATTCCGCGTGTGCCTGTTTGCGCAACGCCAATACGACCAAACTCGAATTTGGTATCCGCAATAATGATGCCTTTGGCGTCTGCGATCTCCAGAGCGCGCGCGTATACGGCAAGGGAAAGATCTCGGAGCGCTGCCGCGTCTGAGATTCCGAGCAACTCCGTAGTGTATTCATAGGAGACGTTCTCGTCGTGAAGACCCATCTCCGCCTTGGTCGAAGGCGTATAGAGAGGAGTTTGGAGGCGACTTGAGTTTATAAGCCCGGCAGGAAGCTGGATGCCGCAGACTGTTCCCCCCGCCAGATACTCCTTGAGCCCACTGCCAGCCAGATATCCACGAACAATACACTCCACAGGAAACATCTGCGCTTTTTTAACCAGCATAAAACGCCCTGCCAGCTCAGCAGCATACGCGCTGAATGGCTCCGGCAGATCAACAACGTCCGCGGAGATCAAGTGATTGGGTGTGATATCTGCAAG
The DNA here is from genome assembly GCA_031555185.1 of Coriobacteriales bacterium. GTDB lineage: Bacteria > Actinomycetota > Coriobacteriia > Coriobacteriales > UBA8131 > WQXH01. The sequence goes on along the minus strand of JAVBUQ010000093.1, from coordinate 29,444 downwards.
CTGCTCAAACCAGAAGAGCGAAAGCTTTGTGAGCACTTCGCCTTTGTAGGGAATCTCGCTTTTGAGCACGTAATCAAACGCCGAGATGCGATCCGTTGCCACGAAGAGCAGCTGTTCTCCGAGGTCATAGAGGTCGCGCACTTTGCCTCGCGCGGTTGGATTGATATCATCTGCCAGTGTCATACACATTCCTCCAGAAACTATCAGGTTGGCGGTTTTATCAGAGACTGTAACATTGAAGGCCGCCTGTACGTATTAAGAAAGGGCAAACGGCAAACTGATGGTAAAGCTGCTTCCCAACCCCAGCTGACTTTCAACCGAGATGGTGCCACTATTGATGTCGACAATCTCTCGTACCATGGCAAGCCCTATGCCCAAACCTCCGGCGTCTCGTGTAGGGTTACTCTCGACCCGTTGGAATTTTTTAAAGATAGTATCAAGGTCTTCTTCGCCAATGCCGATGCCAGTATCTGCTACCTCCAGCTCAACTGTCTCATCTTGCCTGCGCACTAACACCCTGATCCGTCCTCCTTCAGGCGTATACCGTACGGCATTGGAGATAAGGTTGGCGGCAGCCTGGCGTATCATGTCCGGGTCGGCGTAGATACAGGCGTTTTCTTCTGCGGCAAAATCAAGCACAAGGCCAGATCCTTCTACCAGAAGTTTGTAGTTGGAGATAAGCCGGGTGATGAGTTCTCCCAGGTCAAGCCTGCGCGGATGAAACTCTACAATACGGGCTTCAAGACGGCTCAGCTTAAGCTGGGCTTCTACCAAACGGCCAAGCCGGAGCACTTCGGAATTAACCGTAACCAGGTGCTCCTGGTCAGCAGGAACTATGCCATCTATCATCGCCTCGAGATTGGCCTGCATAGCCATAAGCGGGGTGCGTAATTCGTGAGCTACATCCACTGTTATCTGTCGTTCGTAGTCGGCATTACGCTGAATGGTATCCGCCATTTCGTCGAAGGTGGAGCCAAGGCGCCCTATCTCATCGTAACCGGTAAAGCCGGTACGGGCAGAATAACTTCCGCTTTTGACCTCATTGACCGTGTCGATGATCTTTGCGATGGGCACGGTGATACCACGCGCAGAGAAGAGCCCAAAAAGCGTTGCAGGGATAACGGCAAGCACCGCCGCTACCACCATGCCTAAATACGACTCGGGCGCAAGAATATTCCCTTGAACCAGGGAGATGATGATCTGGATAGCAGCAAAAATGGCAGCTGTCACCAAAGCCACCATGGCAAAGGTCACAACAAGCTGTGTAGTGGTTGAGTAGCGATGGATGCCATAGCTCTCAACCTCCTGCTGGGATGCAAGCTTTCTGGAGTCTTCTGACTCCCTGCCCGTGGCACTACCTGCAGAACTGTCTGCTTGTTCTTTTTTTTCTGCCGGTTTGTCAACCATCTTTATGAGCGGTCTCTTTGGTAACTACGGTGGCGCAAGTGGTCAGGTGTTCTGCATAATTGCAGACTTCGTTCATTCCTGCTCCTGGACATCAGCGCCGCTGGCATTGTTTAACTCAAACCGATAGCCAATACCATGTACGGTAAAGAGCCATCGTGGGTTCTTGGGATCATCGCACAGCTTGGCTCGAAGGTTCTTGATATGACTGTCGATACTACGCTCATATCCTTCAAAATCGTAGCCCAGGACCTTTCTCACCAGTTCACTGCGAGTGAAGACCCGTCCTGGGGATTTTGCTAATGTAACCAGCAGTTTATATTCACTGGCTGTCATGTCGATCTGTGCACCTTTTTCGAAGACTTTATGGCCGGTGATATCAATAACGATATCTCCAAGATCGATCTTTTGGTTCTCCTCACCCACATAAGCCCTGCGAAGCAAAGCCCGCACTCGTGCTACCAGTTCTCGTGGCGAAAAGGGCTTGACAAGATAATCGTCTGCTCCCAGTTCGAGACCCATGACGCGGTCTTCAATGGCACCTTTTGCGGTAAGCACGATGATGGGAACCGTTGAGGTCTCCCGGATCTTGTTGCAGACCTGCTCGCCGGAGAGCCGTGGAAGCATGAGGTCTAAAATGACGAGGTCAAAGGAGTCCTGCTCAAATTTTTCCAGAGCAATCACACCGTCCTCGGCAGGCGCAACCAGGTACTTCTCGTGCTCCAGATAGGCTTGAACGGCATCGCGAATGGACTTCTCGTCTTCAACGAGGAGGATCTTTTTGCTTTCTTCAGGCATAGCTGCCTCTTGACTTCATAGCGCTCCCTTCCCAAAAACGAGCACTAGCGGCGTAAGACACCTGGATATTGTAGCATTTTGAGTACCGTATGTAAGGATGCATCTAAGTTACTCTACTCTTTGGAATCTATGAGCGTGACCGGTAGCCTATGAGCTGCAGCACTTCCTCACGCGAGTTGACGCCACGCTTGGTAGAGTTGCTTCAAAACAGCTCGTCTGCTAGGTAAGGTAGCGCCTGACCTCTTTACGAGAAGAGAATTTTATCCTGTGTAAGACCGAGTACACCACGTTTTTTACATAACCATAAGAGTAGTTAAGTTCTTCGGCGATTTCTTGATTGGTATAACCAAGCGCAACAAAGCGCAAGACTCTTTTTTCCGTATCGTTGAGATCTTCCGAAAGGGCGTCAAGTTTTGCTTCATCAATGCGACCTTGTCGAGACTTTTCCTGCATAGAAGCCAGTCGCAATCTCCTGCCATTTTCAATATGCACGCGAAGGCGAGCAAGAAGTATATCTTTTACGAAGGGTTTGACAACATAATCAACGGCACCTAAAGAAAGCCCTTGCAGTTCTGCCTCTGCATACCCCATGCCGGTAAGAAACACAATTGGGACATCACACGCGTCCTCTACCTCGCATAATCGCTCCAAAGTCTCAAAGCCGTTCATCTCTGGCATGTCCACATCCAGCAAGATCAGCTGGGGCATATAGTCCTCTTTCAATAGAGCAAGAGCTTCCAAACCTGAGGATGCAAGGGTCACATCGTATTCCCTGTGCAATATCTCCTCTACCATCCGTAGGAGCGCAAGATCATCATCGACGATTAATACTGATGGCTTATCAACGATCATAACTGCCCTTATCCTCCCTCCTCTGACTCCAGCGTAGATTCTATTAACTCTACGCCCCCTTCATACTACTCGCTTTTCGCAAGAAAAGCTGTTAGACCTTCAAAGACCTTCTGCCACTCATATCGTAGAACCGGGAGAGCTAATGAGATATATGCCGTACTTTCCTCCTTGCAGAGCTGTTCGATTTTTTTTGCAGTCTCGCTCAGGTGATGTGCTCCCAGCATTTTTGCCCTGCTCTTAAGAGCGTGCACTTTATGACTGAGCGCTGCATAGTCCTCCTTCTCCAGAAGGTCTTCTATCTCAAGCTGCTCCTCTCGACAATTCTCCAGGAATAATGCGGCTATCACCTTATATTGGCTCAGGTCTCCACCGAGATAACGAAGCCCTTCCTTAAGCTCGATTCCTGCCGACTTCAGGAGCTCGACATCTTGATTTGGGATATCACTCCTGCTGCCATGGTCCACCATAGTAACAAGAGAGGTATTTCGCATGAGGGCAGTCGCAACGGCATTTTCAAGTACCTCCCAGGGTACAGGCTTAATCAAGCAGTCAGCAAACCCAGCCTTCAGAAGCTCTTGTTTCACGCTCGCTGCTGCATTGGCAGTAAGGATGATAACAGGCGTGTTAAAACCTTTTATCTTAACGAGCTCTCTGAATGTTTCCACTCCGTCCATGTGAGGCATCATGTAGTCCATAAGAATGAGGTCATAGTGATTCTTGCTCACCAACTCCAGACACTCTGCACCACTCTCCCCTGCATCTACGCGCACCAGCGTTCGTTTGAGCAAAGCCTGAATCACTTGAATGTTCTCTTGATTGTCATCAACGGCCAGTATCTGTGCTCCGGGAGCAACAAAACTCGATCCTGCCTCCGGTGCAGTCTTGTCGGAATCTCCTGCTCTTAACTCAGAGACCGCTACAACTGTCTGCGGTATCTCAACTCTGAACGTGCTCCCCTGGCCTCGGATGCTGTGTACCGTTATGTTTCCCTGCATGCCATCCACGAGTTGCTTTGAAATAGCAAGGCCAAGGCCAGACCCTTCAATGGCGCGGTTTCTTGCTGAGTCAAAACGAGCGAAGGCGTCAAACAGATAGGGAATGTCCGCCTTTCTGATCCCTATGCCAGTATCGATAACGGTAATACAAAGAAGTATCGTGTTCTCAAACGCCCCGGGTTTTCCTTCCAGAGTGAGAGTTACCGTGCCTTTGCGCGTGTATTTTATGGCATTTGAGAGGAGGTTTGTCGCAATTTGCTTGATACGAAGATAGTCTCCCCAGAGTTTTGGAGGCAAACTGTCGCCAACTCTCATTTTAAAAGTGAGAGGGAGATCGCGAACCCCTTCTTTTCCAATGACGTAAAGTTCCCCTGCCAAATCAGCGCTACGATAGGATCCCGGCGCAATCTCCAATTTGCCTGACTCGATCCTCGTGACATCCAAAATGTCGCTGATGAGCTGAGTGAGGGTCTGGCTCGCGCTTTTGGCTGTTTGAGCATATTCGGTAATTGATGAAGAAGTACTCTCGCGAAGGATCATCTCATTCATTCCCAGAATGATATTTATAGGGGTACGTATCTCATGGCTCATATTAGCAAGAAAGGCGCTCTTGGCTTCAGAGTACTGCAGCGCTTCTTCTTTGGCTGCCTCCAGTTGGTGCCGTTTGTTGCTGTATATCCTGAAGTGCAGGAATAAAGTGATGCCCAGTGCCAGGCTAACCAGAACAAAGCTCAGCAATATATCAAGAAAGAGGCCTGTTGGAGAGTCAAAATGCACTACGGTCCAGGGAAAGAAGAAATCGCAGAAAAACAGCGCCATGTACAGCACAAGTTCAAGCCCTGCAAAGATCAGCGCCTTTTTTCCTTCCAACATAAACACCGTAAAGAGAATGGCAAAGAGAAAATAAAGAGGCATTCCGCTGTCATATCCTCCGCCAGAAAAGAATATCAGAGGAAAGAACCCAAAGAAAATGATGATCACTGTAATGAGATAGCCCCGCTGATACTTTCCTGTGCGTGTCACATAGATAAGAAGCCCGATACTGAGGGCAAGAACCACAACAAGAAGGTGAACAGTAGCAGGTTGCTCGCCGGCAACAAGTGACGCCACAATAGTAACAAGACTTAGGATGGCGCCTGCAGTGGCTATTACATTAAACAGGCGAACACGAAAGTCGATGCCTTCGTTAAGATACGTTGCCGCAATCCAGTCTTTCAGTCTGCTCATGTGTGATCCTTCTCACTTCACAGCCCCTGTGCCAGCTCACTCTATTAAACCAGATTCTCGCATATAAAACCCTTTAGTACATAAGGGCGGTCTACAAAAAGATGTTACCGTGCTGTCCCAGCCAAGACGGTTAAGGTGCCACGAGCCGGTTTGGCGAGCAGTGAGGAGATCCGCTTTGTTAGCTTAAAGATGATCATATACCCTCACTCGACAAATGCCGGCCTGCCGTCCGGTGCGCGCGGTAACCGTGGTGTAGAGCACAAGGCGTTCCTGCAGGCCTGTACCAGCGAGGATGTCGCCATAGCTTACGCATTCCTGCGGCGTATCAACGATGACCGCCGTTCCGGTCTTAGGATCAAGTCCAATCACATTCTTTGTTGATTTGACATAGGTAAGCCCACTCATCAACACCGGAGACGAAGAAGGCACTTTGTTGACATAGAGGTACTGCCCATCACCCAACTGCTGATAGGTACCAAAAAAAGAAAGGCCTTCCGCGTAGTCATAGTTGCCCTCAATACCAAAGGCAAAACCATTCTCAAGCCATACTGCGTCCGAAACACGGAGTGAAGGCGGCAAGATGGCAGCGTTAAGCACGGCATCGGTCTTGACATCCAGGGCAGTAAGCTGATAATACACGCTGTCGGTGTCAACGCGTGGCACAATGGTGAGTACATCGCCGGAAATCGTAGGGTTGGCAATCAAGCGGCCATGCGAGGTATAGATGGTGCGAGCCTCGGCTTTTTTTGCTGCGCCGCCCGAGGCGAATTCCGCCGTTTTGAGATAGGAATCCTCGCTACTTGCGGGACCGTTTGGATCGGGCATCACCGTCCAGTATACCTTGTTGCCACTAACCGCAAGTTGTGGTGGTGAATGGGTCACATCCCCCTCATCTATGAGTGCGGCCTCCTGCAGATCACCTTCGGTTGCCGTGCCATCCTTGAGCGAGGTTGCGTAGACCCTCCATGTACCCTGCACCATATTGCACTCCACCCAGATGATTGAAGAGTCAGAAGCACGGGCATCATAGATTACGTAGTCCTCACTTGCGCCACGTGCCTGCCCCAGGACAGGGACAAACTGGCCTTCGTCAAAATGTACCGTACCCAGGCGTATAAGAGCTTTAGAGGAAGCGCCCGGAGCCAGAACCAGGGCATGCGTATCTGAGCTCTGAAAGACAAGGCTGCCCAGAGGGAGGTCGAAATTCCTGGTTTCCTGCAGATAGTCAATGCTCTCTGCATTGGTCATGCCGGTGTAAGGCAAGACTTGTGAAGGCTCCACCCTGAGGTACTCTACCGTAGCATCGGGAAACTGTTGCAGAACTCCTTCTACGAGCTCCTGAGATTTGCTGCCACCACTATTGCAGCCCGTAAGCGCAACAGCAGCGGTTGTCGCAGCGGATACCGCGGCGCCTGCCACAAACCCACGTCGCGTTATTTTCTTTGGGAGTTTACGTATCATAGTAATTCACATGCGGAGTTTGATGCGCATCTCTTCAGCCCTGTTAAACACTCTCTCCACGTCTACCTTTGGCGAGTGCTGTCCATCATAGAGGATCTCGCCGTTGATCATGGTCATCTTGACGTTCTCGGGATGCGCGGTGAACAAGACCGCCTGCCCGGGATCATGCGTAGGAGCCTGGCTTGAGTTGGAGAGATCCACAGCAATGATATCGGCTTTCTTTCCTTCTTCAAGTGAGCCCACCTTATCACCAATACCCAAAGCTCGAGCACTGCCGAGAGTGGCAATCTCCAGCATCTCCGATGCCTTGATAAAGGACTGCCTGTTGCCGGTGGCGCGCTGAAACTGCAACCCGGTGCGCATCTCGGCGAAGGGATCGGTATCGTCAATTGCTGCCGGAGAATCAGTGCCAAGCCCTACCGTAATACCGGCCTTTTGAAACTTGGTCAAAGGGGCTACGCCCATGGCGAGCTGAGCATTACAACGCGGGCAGATGGCAATACTGACTTCGTTATCCGCAAGCCTTTCTATATCTTCTTCGTCCACCTGCACACAATGGATCGCCAAAACATTGGGTACTCCTAAAACACCCCAGTTATAGATGTAATTCACAGGACTCGTGCCGGTGGCCAGCCAGGGTGGCACGTCTATGCCATAGCCACGTTCCTGTTCAGTTGAATGCACGGAGAAGGGAGAAGAGCCATATCGAATGAACTCATACTCCTCTTTACTGCCTGCCAGATGCAGGGCTACCGGCGTACCGTCCATGGCATACCGTGCCACACCTTCAAAGATCAGAGGATGACAGGCATAAAGCGCGGACGGCGCAATACCGATCTTCTGCAGGTCGGTGGCGTTGGTGCGCCACAAAACAATATCAGAGAAAGCCTGTTCAAGAGCGCTGTCCACTTCGTTGCGATCCATTGTTCCCACCTCGCGATAAATGACGCCGCGAAGTCCCACTTGATGCACAGCCCTGAAAGAGGCACCTGTCTCGGTAATGTCGGCTACTGTGGTAATACCAGCGCGAACAGCACCCAGAGCTCCAAGCAAGGCAGAGTCGTCCCAGTCCTCCGCATTAAAAAGCTTTTCCTTATCAGCGATATGAAGCTTCCATGCGGCATAGGGAGCGTCGTTGATAAGCCCACGCATGGCGGAATATTCCAGGTGAGTATGAGCATCCACAAATCCTGGCATCAACGCTGAAAGGCCAAAGTCTCTGGTAGGCTCATCGGGGTAAAGTGTTTTAAGCCTGTTGGCAGACCCCACCTCAACAATGTCGCCATCGCGTACCAGGACGGCGCCGTTTTCGATATGAGGTGCACTTACCGGTATAACGTATCGGGCAACCAGGAGCATAATACGTCCTCTCAAACAGTATCAGGATCATTTATTGAGCTGTTTCACTCACATAAGCCTGCGTAGCAATACTGAACAAATGGTAACATAGCGCCTTGCGCAACTATTGTCCTGCCATATAATTGGCACTTTGTATGGTCATAAAGAAAAGGTAATTTTGACAGAATCCGCGTTGCCTGTTGTTTTTGAAGACGTCAGCTATGCCTACGGGGAAGATGCGGAGCGTCCGGCCCTGGGTGGTGTTGAGCTTGACGTACGTGCTGGTGAATTCGTAGCGTTGGTCGGAGCCAACGGCTCTGGAAAATCTACCCTTTCCAAAATGATCAATGCACTCCTTCTGCCCGATCACGGCCGTGTGTTTACACTTGGCCTTGATACTTCCTCTGAAGACGACGATGTTATTTTTGAGATCCGTTCTCATGCGGGTCTTGTGCTTCAAAATCCCGATTCTCAGATTGTCGCAAGTATTGTCTCTGATGATGTTGCCTTTGGCCCGGAGAATCTGGCCGTGCCGCACCTGCAGATAGTGGAGCGTGTTAATGAAGCACTCGACAACGTCAAGATGTCCGACTACGCCATGGCTGATCCGAGCAAACTCAGTGGTGGGCAAAAACAGCGCGTCTGTATTGCCGGGCTCTTGGCCATGCGTCCACAGGTGCTCGTCTTGGATGAGCCAGGAGCTATGCTTGATCCTCGTGGGCGCAGAGGTATCCGTCGCGTTTTAGACACTTTGCACGCCGCCGGTCTCACCATCGTGCTGGTGACTCACTTTATGGAAGAAGCCGCCCTTGCTGAGAGAGTCATCGTTCTCAACGAGGGGAAAGTTGTTCTACAGGGCACTCCGCGTGAGGTTTTTGCCCATGGCCCCATGCTCCGCGCTATGGGATTGGACGTGCCTTTTTCTGTACAACTTGCATATGCTCTGCGGAATCAGGGAATCGTGGTGCCGGACATCGCCAGCCCACGGGAACTCAAAGAGGTGCTCTTCTCCGCATCGTCGTCAGGGATGATACGCAAAAAGGGGGAGCAACGGACACGTGAGAGTAGCGGAGAAGCTGTCAACAACGTGAACAGTCATTACTGCGCACGGGAGAGAAGTGGGCTTTCTTACAGTCACTCCGCGTCTTCCTCCCCCGCTGTCAAACTCGAGAACGTAAGTTTCTCTTACCCCACCAGTAATACCGCGGATAAAAAGACCCTGGCACTGAATGGAGTAAGCCTCAGCCTTAACAGCAAAGAGCTGGTAGGAATCATCGGGCATACAGGCTCCGGCAAAACGACTCTGCTGAGGATCCTTGCCGGATTACTCTTTGCCAGCTCAGGCACCGTGCAGGTTGCAGGGGTCGACCTTGTTAAAGCGCGCAAACGCCCGGCACTTCACACCAAGGTGGGTATGGTGTTCCAATACCCCGAGCGACAGCTTTTTGCTCCTACGGTTGCAGAGGATGTTGCTTTTGGGCCGCTCAACGCAGGACTTGACAAAGACTCGGTAGACATCAGTGTACGCGTTGCCCTTGCACAGATGGAATTGGATTATGAGGAGTATGCACAGCGCTCTCCCTTTGAACTCAGCGGTGGCGAGAAGCGTCGTGTGGCTATTGCGGGTGTGCTCGCCATGGATCCCGATGTGCTCATTTTTGACGAACCTACTGCCGGACTGGACGTTCACGGGCAAAAAGGGGTGCAGAATCTTATTACGGTGCTGCGGGCACAAGGCAAAACGATTTTTCTCACCTCTCATAATATGGATGCGATTGCACAGATGGCTACCACCGTGGTAGTGCTGAACAAGGGTAAGCTCGCTATGCTTGGCAGCCCCGAGCAGGTATTCTGCCGCGCTAACGAACCGGAACTCAAGCGCATAAATCTTGGCTTGCCCCATGCGGCAGAGTTTGCCCGAGAGTTGAGCGAAGAGGGGTTCTCCTTACCCGAAGGTTTGTTCTCCGTTGAAGCCCTGGCTCATGCCATCGCCCAAAACCTGGGTGGTGAGTAACGTGGCACTTGAGGGAGTACTCGGGCAATATATCTACCGCGACTCGGTACTGCATAGGATGGATCCTCGCATCAAGCTTACACTGCTTTTTGGATGCATCGTACTGGCTTTTGTTGCCGATAGCCTGCCCGGGCTCGGCGTATTATATCTGTTGCTCTTTGCCTGCGCAGGACTCTCTCGTATTTCTCCGATTATGATCCTCAAGGCAGTTGCGCCTTTTACCATCCTGCTTTTGTTTCCGCTGATATTCAATATCTTCTTCATTACCGAGGGTGATGTCCTGGTTCATGCCGGCCCGATACTGATAACCACCGAAGGTATCTACCGTGCCCTCTATATGAGCCTCAGGCTTTTCTTTCTTTTTACCCTTGCCACCTTGTTTACTCTTGTAACCTCCAGCATTGCTATCAGCGATGCCGTGGGAGCTATGCTCAGACCCTTTGCCCGTTTTGGCCTGCCCGCTACGGAGCTTGCCATGATGGTGAGCATTGCTTTGCGCTTTATCCCTACGTTGGTCTCAAGCTATGAGGACATTCGTGCTGCACAACAGACACGAGGCGTGGACTATCGCGGCAAACACCCTGTGGCACGACTTCGCGGCCTTGTCTCTTTACTCATACCGCTCTTTGCCCAGGCGTTCCATCATGCCGAGGACCTGGCGCTTGCCATGGAAAGCAGATGCTTTCACGGCGGCGACCGCACGCACTATCGTGAACTTGTCATACACCGTCGTGATATTGTAGCCCTGGGTACTGTTGCGCTGGTTACTGCTGTGCTTATCATGCTGAGGGTATTGCTCTAGCCCTGCGAGCCACCCCTGTCATCTGGCACTTGACCACCCTCCCTGCTGCCAGGTGCCTGGGAGCCACCTCTGTCACCGCCAGGTGCCTGGCCACCGGGACCGCCGCTCATATCTCCGTTGGGAATCTGCCCATCACCAGGGCCACCCCAACCACCCATCATGCCACCTCTATAGGCGCTTACACTGCCATCAGAGCTGACCTGGGCAATCTGTTCACTCATGGTGAATGTGGTGAGAGTGTCGCCACCATTCAGGGTGCCACCCTCGATGTAGCCATAACCAGGGTTGGTAGGAGCAGATGCCTGGTCTGTGGTCACCAAACCTCCGCTCACATCGCCACCAAGAACAAAACTGTAGCTCTCGCCTTCTTTAAGCTGAGGGGAACTAAAGGCAATATTCCTGAAGTCCTTTGGCGCAACGAGTGAGAAGATAACCGTACTGCTGCTGTCGACCAACGTGATGCGGGTATCGGCAGCTTGCACGCTGTCTGCGGAGTAGAGCAGCGTGCTTTGTGTAGAATCCGTGCCATAGGTTGCGGGCATAGCTGCATTATCAAGAGCCACCATCGTTCCGCCTGTTATCGTTGCAGAGTACTCGGCGTCAAGGGAGCCTTCAGCCTGGCCTTGTGAGGGACCGGCCACCACCACTGTGCCGCCGCTTTGAGTAAGGGTACTGTTGGAATCGACCCCATCGCCTTCGGCGTTAATAGAGTAGGTACCGCCCGTGATATTGATAAGGTAGTCGGTACGGATATCTCCTGCGGCATTTATCCCATCATCAAAAGCTGTGAGAGAGTGCAGGCCGCCTTCAAGCCATACCAGACAGCCTTCAATTCCTTCGTTGCTGCTCTCAACGTTAACACTTCCTCCGGCAAGTCGTACTAACGCCTCTGCCTTGATTCCGTCGCCTTCTGCATTAATCGTTATCTCGCCACCGGTGATGCTTACAAATCCTTTTTCATAAGGAGCATCCGTCTGGCTTGAGAAGATACCGTCATCACCCGCCTGCACCGTTATCGTGCCGCCAGCGATCTTTACGGCGTCTTTGCCACGCAGGCCGTCTTTGCCGGAAGTTATCAAGATCGTACCATCAGCAATAACCAGATTATCCTGGCACTTGATAGCGTGATGGCTTGTGCTGCTTACGTTAAGCGCGCCGGTACCATTAATAGAGAGGTCATCATGAGAATAGAGCGTGGCATTCTCGTCCGCGTTGTCGGCAGTGTCGTCGTTTGCCGCATCGTCTGCCGCCAAGTCGGTACGACCACTGCCGTCGCTCAGAGTATTAACACTGCCGTCCGCCAAGGTAATAAAGACCTTGTCCGCCTGAGTCACCACTACTGCTGGCGCAGCGGTATTGGTAAGCGTAACTCCGTCAAACACAAGATGGACCTTGGAATTTTCAGGGTCTGCTGCAGTGGTAAGATCTACAATCAGCTGACCGTTGTCACTCGAGCCACTTACCAGATACGTCCCCTCCTCGGTGATAGTCTCCGTCTGGTTGGCGGAGCTGAAGATAAGGGGTGTTGCAGTTAACGCATCGTAACTGGCATCCTTATCGCGATCGGTCACAGTGAAGTCAAAGCTATCTGATTGGGCTGTATCACCTGCCGCTGTGGGCGGAGGGGCTTGTGAGCCGCTGATTACGCCCGCGTCATCAGTAGCTGGGATAGTGTCAATACCTGTGCAACCGGTAAGTGCCAGGCTCAGTACCAGGAATGCGGCTAGTATGGCAGGGGGTAGTTTTCCCATGATTCTTTCCTTCTCTCTTGCTCTTTTTAAATCCTTATAGTTCTGTGCTGGCTGTGTTCTTCTTGCTACAGTTCTGTGCCATTCATTCTAAAAAGGTCCCGTCCCAGGGCAATTTCCAGATTGCCGTTGCGAGCGCGCAGGTCATCTATGAAGGTCTTGGGATTTGCATCAGGCTTGAGCTCCACGTTGTAGTAAAGCTTGTAAAGGCTTCCCATATTTGAGGTCTTTTGTTGTCTCAGCTCGTGGCTGAGTGTGTATGTTGCAAAAGCGGTATCAAAGACTTCCTGGTAGTCCAGGTCTTCAGGAATAGTGATCTTAAGCTGTTGGTCACTGGATTTTGGCTCGCCAAACCCAACAGAGTTATAGACGATGGTTGCAATTCCGATTATAACGTTAAAAATAGCCGCGATTACCAAAAAACCCATTCCTGTTGCAAGTCCTATTGCCATGGAGGTGAACACCGCGGCGATGTCCTTGGCACTGCCGGGTATGGAGCGAAACCGCACGAGGGCAAAAGCACCCATGACTGCCAGACCCGCACCAAGGTTGCCGTTGACCAGCATGATCACGAGCTGAACAACCGGAGGTAATAAAGCCAAAGTGACCACAAAGTTCTTGTTGTAGTTTGTCTTATACCTATAAAAAGCTGCGGCTATCAAGCCGAGTATCAGAGACGCCGCCGTGCATAATAAGAAGTCAACGATATCCACAGCTGCCAAGCCCTCAGAAGAGCTGAGGATACTATTGAATATGTCCGTCATGATGTATATGTCCTCTCAGGCTATGCATTGTCAACAATAAGCGTGAGCAACAAGCTGGTTATATGCCGTGCCGACCTTTGAAAAACTTGTTGGGTATATCTCAAGTTTGCTCAATACACACGTGAGCTCCAGCGGAATGGCGCCGAGCACCTTGATCTCCATGACGCAGCAGTCCTTCTGCAGCAGGAGCTGGTACTCCGATGCGTCAAAGGGTAAGAAGAGATCTTCTCGCGCCCCTGGTTTGGCTGCCAGATTGCAATCGATGGTGATACGGACATTGCCATCCATCCCGGGGTAGGTATAAGCACAACGCTCATACACAACGCTGATGGCAGGTTGCAGGGAGTCATAGAACTTAAGGGTCCAGGCAAGCTCGCGACCGATTTGATTGTATGGCTCGGTCCTTCCCTCAATAAAGGCCTCGGCCTCACCCAGAGGCAGAGCAAGTCTGCGCTTGTAAACCTGTCCATCAAGCTTTTTCTTGATTTCCAGGAATGCCTCGTGTTCTGGCCCGGTGACCTCACCGTAGGTACGCACACGTAACTTCTCCTTATAGAGGGGCTTTTCGATAGATCGTCTGATAAGCTGGTACTCTGGTGTATCCAGGTAGAGGTTACGGATTATAGTAGAGCCTCTTCCGTCTTGAATAAGGTCATCGCCGAGCATCTGTATGAGTGTGTCGGTGGTTGCATAATCGATGAGATACTTCTTCTCGCTCCTATTAAAGACAAGTTCTTTATTCTGCCTTACTTTGGGCTGCTTACCTTGGGGCTGCTTTCCTTGTGGCTGCTTTTCTTTGGACTGCATATCTCTGGACTGCGTCTGTCCAATAGCAGTATCTGCCGCTCCTTTATTTGTTTTGCCTTGTACCTTCTGTAGTGATTTCATGAATCCTCCACTATTGCTCAGAAGGCATTATCCAAAACGAGTCTTAAAGCTGACTGAAAGCACCGTTGTTTCTGGTAAACATTCCCGCCATTATTCCCAGGCCACGCGCAATCAGTTTTGCTTGCTCTAGTGTTTTTAAGGTTCCATTGTTGTTTTAAGGTTCCTTTACGGTTTTAAGGTTCCTTTCAGTCCAAACGATTACACTACACATACAGTTCACAGTACCGATAAACGCATCGTTAGCATAAGCAGACACAAGGCTTTTTGGTTTGAGGAGTGTTAAGGCAGCTTGAGACAGTCTGAGGCAATGTGAGACAGCTGAGAAAGTTTGAGCAGGGTTGAGGGATTGCCATGTATATCTTGATAGTAGAAGACCAACAGCGCCTTGCTGTTGCCCTCAAAGCGATATGCGAGGAGGCAGGGCACAGAATTGACCTGGCGTTTGACGGGCAAGAAGGCCTCGACTATGCCTCGCTTGCTCAGTATGACGCCATTGTCCTGGACATCATGCTCCCCAGGCTCGACGGGTTTGAGGTTATTGCAGAGCTACGCAAAAATGGCAACGACGTACCCGTCATCATGCTCACCGCACGTACTGCTGTAGGCGACAAGATCCAGGGTCTTGACCTTGGCGCGGATGACTACCTTACCAAACCCTTTAATCCCGCTGAGATTCTTGCGCGTCTGAGAGCTTTGACCCGCAGACAGGGTACGGTCATTCTCGATACCATCAGCCTGGGCAATACCGTGCTCAATCTTGAGACGGCGGATATCTCACTCATTACAGAGATGGCAATACCAGAGCGTAACGTGGTCAAGAGGGCTATGGCTCACGAAAGCGGATCTGATGCAAAGGTGGCCGAGGGAGATGAACATGCCCATCTCACCTCTGTTGAAGCCTCCCACACAAACGATACCAGTGTCCATCTTTCTCAGCGTGAGTTTGAGGTGTTAAGGATGTTTTTGGGAGCACCTGGCAAGAATTTCTCCAAGATGGATATCCTGGAGAGGGTGTGGGGGCCAGAAAGTGACGCGGAGGAAAACAGCGTTGAGGTCTATATCTCCTTCCTGCGCAAAAAGCTTACACACATAGGCTCAGACCTGAGTATTCTGACGATTCGCTCGCTTGGTTATCGCATAGAGGTGGATAATGCGTGAGCTGGCGCGGTTACGACGCCGCTTCATTCTCATTTTGATGTGTTCGGTAGGTCTGGTACTCACCGTTGCTCTTGTTGCTTTCGTAGTAAGCAGTTTTTCCACGCAGGAGGGTCGTATCCAGCGCTCCCTTAGCACGGCACTGTCCATCCAAGGCGGAGAAGAGCTGCGGCCACATATTGGCGGCTTTGACGAGCAAAGGTCTTCAAACGCTGAACCTGACCCAGCTGACTCTGCCGACTCTGCAAACTCTGGTATGGGGCACGATGCACCCCCACATGATATTCCCCGAGAAGATCCAACCAACATGGTCCCCGTATTTGTTGTGGACATATCGCAGGACAACGACGTGATCACCTCTTACGGTAGCGCTGCGGATATGGATAAGGAAACGTTGCTAGAGGCACTCTCTCATGTTGAACAGGGAACGAACAGCAGCGGACTTCTCCTTGACCTGGGGCTTCTCTACACACAACAAAGCACACCCGATGGTGCTACCCGCATTGCCTTTGCTGATGCTTCGCACCTTTATAACTCTACCCTCAACCAGGCCTTGCTAGCCCTTTTGATATGGGCTCTCTCCATGGTAGCGTTTTTTGCGCTGAGCCTGTGGCTTTCACGTATGGCACTTAAACCGGTAGAAGAGGCATGGGATAAACAGCGCCGATTCATTGCAGATGCCTCACATGAGCTCAAAACACCACTGACGATCATCCTGGCCAACAACAACATCATTCAGTCACATCCAGAAAAGACCACCGCAGAGCAGGAGCCTTGGCTGGAGAGCACCGAAAAGGAGGCCAATCGCATGAACGACATGGTCACTGACCTCCTGTTACTCGCGCAGCTCGAGAGCACCTGGGAATCCTCAAATAAAACCTCAACAGACAAAGATGACGTTATTGCAGTTGAAAGCCGTGAGGATGCCAGCAAAAACATGGTCGCAAAATCCTCCTTGACTCCTCTTGACCTCAGCGCTTTGGTGGAGCGCTCTCTCCTTCAGTTTGATGCTGTGTTCTTTGAACGAGGTATTCACACCAAAGCCGATGTTGCCAAAGGGCTTCGTATTAACGGCAACCAGGAGCATATGCGTCGTTTAATAGACATTCTCCTTGATAACGCCTCAAAATATGGCACTGAGGGTAGTCAGGTCTGTGTTCGTCTGACCAGAAGTACCAACAAAGCACCTGCTGCGCTGCTCACTGTAGCCAATAGCGGCGAGCTTATCCCTTCTGCAAAGATCGATCAGATCTTTGAGCGTTTTTACCGCGGGGATGCTGCGCACAGCAGTACTACTCCTGGCAGTGGACTTGGTCTTGCCCTTGCCCAGGAGATAGTTCGTGAGCATGGTGGAAGTATCCAGGTAACCAGCATCGCGCTTGAAGCTTTCGATTCACCGGAATCGTCTGGATCACCCTGGCCACTTTTGCCGTCAGAATCATCGGGATCGGGTGAGCCATTGGAATCGTCAGAGTCGTCAAGAGCCTCAGTACCCTCTGCATCTTCAGAAGTTACGGAACCTGATGGTAAAGAACCTTGTGCGTTAACTACTTTCTCGGTTGTTCTGCCTCTAATATGAGAGCACTATCGTTGTGTGTTTCACAGCGGCAGGAATGCTCTCTACCGCACATCTGTTTATTACATGTTTACGCATATATGAAGTGGTAGTGCTAGCATTACTCCTTACGCAAAAAAACTGTCTCTGAAAGCTGTGTAGATGTTACGACTTAAACGTTTTATCAAACCATTCCTGGGATCCATTGCCCTGGCGCTTGTTTTGCTTTTTGTTCAAGCTCTGTGCGACCTCAATCTTCCTAACCTGATGAGCAACATAGTTGATGTTGGTATTCAGCAGGGAGGCGTTGAGGATAGCTCTCCCGAAGCAGTCTCTTCTGACGGCTATGAACTCATGGAGACCTTTATGACCTCCGACCAAAAGGATCTGCTCGATGAGAATTATGAGCTGGTCCTGCCGAGCGACCTGGCACCCGATGGTAAACCCTGGAGTGACCAATACCCTGATGCCTCTGATGACGGTTTTTACGTGATCAAGCAGGGCATCGATGCAGATACGCGTACTGAGTTGGACACCGCCTTTGGTGAAGCTACCTGGACCATGATCAACGTACTGCAGGAATATGCGGCAAACGGAACAGAGAATCTCGGTATCACCATGCCCGCTGGAACAACAGGAACGGATGTCTCTGCCCCCGCAGATACCCCCGCGGGTACCCCCGCAGATACCCTCGCTGATACATCAGTCTCTACGGATACCTCAGATTCCGGCGGTAGTGACGATACCGATGTCACCTCCGATATTCAAAACATCGATTTTACAGCACTGTATGAGGCTATACCGTTGTTTCAGATGATCCCTGAGGATACTATGGCCGTCTTCCAGGAAACTGCCTCTCAGACCGACCCCCTGATGCTCGACGAAAGCGCCACCATGCTTGTCCGCAACTTCTACAAGGAGTTGGGAGTCAACATGGATAATTATGAACTCGGTTATATCGTTCGCATCGGGCTCTTCATGTTGCTCATCACGGTGATTGGTGGTATCGCAACGGTGCTGGTAGGCCTGATCTCCAGTAGAGCGGGCGCTGGTCTGGCACGAGATCTGCGTAGTGCGATCTTTAAGAAAGTGCTGGGCTTTTCCCATACAGAATTTGATCGCTTCTCTACCGCAAGCCTTATCACCCGTTCTACCAATGACGTTACTCAGATCCAGATGGTCATCACCATCGGTATTCGCATGCTCTTCTACGCACCTATCATGGGCGTAGGTGCGGTAATCATGGCTCTTCGCACAAGTGTAGGTATGAGTTGGATCATGGGCATAGCGGTTATCTTCATGGCAGGCATGATGGGGATCCTCTTTGCCATTGTCATGCCTAAGTTCAAAATCATCCAAAAGCTCATTGATCGTCTCAATCTCGTGGCTCGCGAAACCCTGAACGGGCAAATGGTCATTCGCGCTTTTTCCAGAGAACCATTTGAGAAAGGCCGCTTTGAAAAGGCCAATGCTGATGTTACCAAGACCAATCTCTTCATCCAGCGGGCCATGGTCTTTATGATGCCGATAATGATGATCTTCATGAACGCCCTTACCATCCTGATCATATGGATCGGCTCCGAGCAGGTGGCTGCCAGCCAGATGCAGGTGGGCGATATGATGGCCTATATGCAATACGCCATGATGATGGTGATGTCCTTTATGTTCATTGCCATGGCCTTCATTTTCGTACCTCGTGCCGCGGTGAGTGCCGATCGTATCGCCGACGTGCTGGACACCGAACCAACCATCACCGACCCACAGGCTCCAGTGGCCATTCCCGAAGATCTCTCCTCAAGCAGGCGTGGGCGAGTGGAGCTCAAGGATGTGTCCTTCCAGTTTGAGGGCGCCGAGGTGAGCGCGTTGGAGCATATCAACTTTGTGGCAGAGTCAGGTTCTACCACTGCTATCATAGGTTCAACAGGTTCAGGCAAGTCGAGTATCCTCAACCTTATTCCTCGCTTCTACGACGCCACTGAAGGTACCGTGTTTTTTGATGGTATTGATGTGCGTGATCTTTCTATCCACGACCTGCGCAGCCGCATAGGTTATGTGCCCCAAAAGAGTCTTTTAATGAGCGGAACGGTGGCAGAGAACATTGCCTATGGACATCCGGCTATGCCCTCCGAGGATGTGGAGAAAGCTGCCGAAGTCGCACAGGCCCTTGATTTCATTGGCAAATTGGACACCCTGACCGATGAAGGCAGAGCAGACACTGCACCAACAGCCGAAGAAATGGAGCGGCTGGAACTGGGCGACGCACTCAAAGAAACGTCCGTGCCGCCTGAAGGTCAGGTTGCCAGCGAGGGCAAACGAGAGGGAGAAGACGGAGCGACAGGCGAGAACCTTACGATTGGAGAAGGCAGGGCACAAAGCGAAAGCTTTGCTGTTGGAGAAGGTCTTGCCGCTGAAAAGCACACAGAAGAGATAGCGGCTGCTTCAGCGCTTGCGTCCGGATTTGACTTTGAGATATCCCAAGGCGGCAGCAACGTGTCCGGCGGACAACGACAACGCCTGGCTATAGCCCGTGCTTTGGCCGTACACCCAGAAGTCTTCCTTTTTGACGACAGTTTCTCTGCATTGGACTTTGCTACCGATGCCGCGCTTCGTAAAGCGCTGGCAGACTATACCCAGGATGCCACGCTCATCATCGTTGCCCAACGTGTAGGCACCATCATGGATGCTGAGAACATCTATGTACTGGATGACGGCAGGATTATCGGCCAGGGCACACATGCCCAGCTTTTGCGTACCTGTCCTGCCTACCGAGAGATTGCGGAGTCACAGCTTTCTCCCGAAGAGCTTGAGGCATCGATGGGAGGTGATGCCCAATGAGTGCTGCCACAGACAACAAAAAAGATCGCACAGAAGGTCAGTCCCGCTTTGTCAATCGTCGCCGTGGAGGAGGAGGCCATCCCGGTGGTGGCCCCGGTGGTGGCGGACCAGGAGGCCCCTTAGGTGGCATGATTGGCGGAGACAAGCCAAAAGACCTCAAGGGCACACTTCTCAAGCTGCTCAGGTATCTGGGCTCGTACAAGATTGCCCTGGTATTTGTGGCAATCTTTGCCATTGCCTCTACCGTCTTCAACATCATCGGACCAAAGCTTCTCGGTGGTGCTACTACCGAACTCTTTAATGGCATCATGGCGCAGATCGGTGGCACCGGAGAAGGCCCGGACTTCAATGTCATTGGTACCATTCTGCTCTCGACACTTGCGCTCTATGTGATATCTGCGCTCTTCCAGTTTGTACAAGGTTATATCATGGCCAGCGTCGCAAATAATATCTCCTATCGTATGCGCAAGGATATTGATGCCAAGATCATGCGGATGCCCTTCTCTTATTATGACAAGGTGTCTACCGGCGACGTCATGAGCCATATCACAAATGACGTGGATGCCATCAACCAAAGTCTCAGCCAATCCATCACACAGATCATCACCTCGGTGGCCACACTCATTGGCGTGATCATCATGATGCTCACCATATCCTGGCAGATGACCCTGGCCGCTCTTCTCACTTTGCCGCTCAGTGTTGGCATTATCGGCTTCATTGTCAAGAAGTCGCAGAGACACTTCAGTGCTCAACAGAAGTATCTGGGCAAGGTCAACGGCTCTGTGGAGGAGAACTTTGGCGCCTACAGTGTTGTCCAGGCATTCAATGGTCAGCAAAGGGCACAGAAGGGGTTTGAGGAAGACAACACCACCCTCTACTCTTCTGCCTGGAAGGCTAACTTCCTCAGTGGCCTTATGATGCCGTTGATGAATATCGTCGGCAATATCGGCTATGTGCTTGTCTGTGTCATAGGTGGCTACATGGCTATCGGCGGTAATATGCAAGTGGGCGATATACAGGCCTTTATCCAGTACATGCGTAACTTCCAACAGCCTATCGTGCAGGCTGCCCAGATATCCAACATCCTGCAGCAGACAGTTGCTGCGGCTGAGCGGGTCTTTAACTTCCTTGGTGAGGATGAGGTTCCTGCCGACGCTCCTGATGCTCTTCCTGTAGATCCACGCGACATCGCCGGTTCCGTGGACTTTGAACACGTACGCTTTGGCTACACACCTGAGAAAACCATCATCAAGGACTTCTCTGCAAACGTCGCGCCTGGTGCCAAAATAGCTATTGTTGGGCCTACCGGTGCCGGTAAAACTACAATCGTTAAATTGCTAGAACGCTTCTACGATGTGGACAGCGGCTCAATACTTGTTGATGGCCACGATATCCGCGAATACCAGCGCCACGACCTGCGTGAGTTCTTTGGCATGGTCTTGCAGGATACCTGGCTCTATTCCGATACGATCGCTGAGAACATCCGCTATGGCAAACTTGATGCCACCGATGAAGAGGTACATCATGCGGCGGCAGTTGCCCAGGCTGATCACTTTATCCAGACCCTGCCAGGTGGTTATGACATGGTTATCAATGAGGAGGCCTCAAACATCTCGCAGGGACAAAAGCAGTTGTTGACTATTGCGCGTGCCGTCTTGCATGACCCTCGTATCCTCATTTTGGATGAGGCTACCTCGTCTGTTGACACACGCACCGAGCTGCTCATTCAAAAGGCAATGGATAACCTCATGCGGGGACGTACGAGCTTTATCATCGCCCATCGCCTCTCCACCATTAAGAATGCGGACCTCATTCTTGTGCTCGATGAAGGTGACATTGTGGAGCAAGGCTCCCACGAAGAGCTCCTGGCACAGGACGGTTTCTATGCCATGCTCTATAACTCGCAGTTTGATGTGGGGGAAGAGTAGCAAACAAGAAGGTTCAGGGTTAAGTGGTTTAACGAACAGGAGCTGTTCCTCATAGAGCCGGGAACAGCACCTGTATCACTTCTCCATGCCCCCTTTCAGTGAGCAAAGCGGCCTCAACATTTGATAGAATGTCGAGGCCGCATGATAGTTTTCTTTCTTTGGCTTTGTGCATACTTCAATTCGTGTTTTAGCCTTGAGCCTTATAGCTATTACCCCTTTTGTGTCCTATGCCATCTTTAATCTTATATCGGAATAGGTGGAACGCTGGGGCTTTTGGGGTCAGCTACCGAGGATGCTCTCTGACTGCAAAAGGAAATCTCGAATATTCATATTGATGATCCCATCCTGACTACGGTCAACAGGATCCAACGAGAGCACATATTTAGGGTAATCAACCCTCAAATTTCGAAGAGCGCTAAACTCGCGTTCCACCGTTGTCTCACTTGCAAGCAAATAGCATACCTGGATATAGAGATAACGGGACCCTTTTGAAGCTATAAAATCAATCTCCTTGTTTCTTGCAGGATCATCGGTAGCCTCATGAGAAACACTGCCTACGGTAACTTGATAACCCTGTCGTAGCAACTCAAGAAAGACCAGATTTTCCAACACTTGATCTACGTCGCGTTCGTTGTTGCCATAAACTGCTTCGCGCAAACCGTGATCGGCGAGGTAGTACTTCTCTTGATGTTTGAACACCTTTTTACGGGCAGCATCCTCTCGCTGCGTCCGGTAAAGGAGATGCGCATTGCATGCTATCTCAACATACTTCAGAACCGATCCTACCGAAATAGAGATGTTCTCACCTTCAAGCATTTTTTCTATACTGCGCCCGCTAAAGGTATGGCCGATATTAGCAATGAGAAAGGGAAGGACCTGGGATAATAGCGCCGCATCGGCGATCTTTTCACGCTCGATCATATCTTTGAGTACGACCGTACTGTATACGCTCTGGAGATATTCTTTACTGGGCTCAACCTCGAATCCAAGATGTGCCAAAAAGGGAAATCCTCCTATATGACGATATATATCAAAAAGCTCATCAGGCGAGCTTTCTCTATCAGACTGTTCGGCAAGAGCAAGAAACTCGGAAAAAGAGAATGGGTATATTTTGAACTCAATATAACGGCCGCTCAAATAGGTCGCAAATTCACTTGATAAAAAGTGGGCGTTCGAACCAGTAAGGTATATATCAACATTGAATTCGAGTTGGATGCCTGTTATAAGCTGCTCCCATCCCTTCACTTCCTGTATCTCGTCAAAGAACAAGTAGTGCTGACTGTTAGCGTCGCTTGTAGCTGAGACTCTCTCTCTTATATAGGCATACAGAACTTGAGGATCTTTTAGGTGACGATTAGCATAGAGCTCCAGGTTTATTGACGTGATACGAGAGTCAGGTTTGCCTTGTTCACGCAATTCTTCTGCCACGAGATGCAATATGACTGATTTGCCACATCGCCTGATACCGGTAACAATCTTGATAATCGGCTTTCCCATAAAGGGCCGTATTCTGTTGAGATATAAAGGCCGCTTGATCATATCTTATCCATTCATTTTGTCCATCACTGTGGACATTTTGACTTATTAGATAAGTTCTGTCAATTCAACTGGACACACTAGTGTTTTGGCATATGCAACCCATTACAGGTCAAACACGCTTCAAGATGTATCAATCCAAGCCCAAGGAACTGCAACATAAGTATGAACGCTCTACCTGGCTTCTCTCATGAGATGCTCTACACAAGCAGGAGTTTGTGCTATGCCCTTTTTATACTAAAAGCGAAACCCCGACTTGGGCAGAAGTCCGGGTTTCAGGAGAAGATAAATAAAACGAGGAGTTTCTAGGAGGTAGCTGCGAACTTTCCTGCATAACGGTCAAAGGTAACGCTGCGGCCTGCTGCGTCTCCGATAGGTTACCGTTCAGGTATCAATTCCGCCTGATAGCACATAAAAATGCAGAAGTTGTGTTGGAATTGTGGAGATTTTGTGGAGATTTACCATTTTTTAATAATAATCGTTAGAGTAATCCTGTTAGGGTGGCATTAGCGCGGGAGGATTCTTGACAGATAAACGATCGAAACTTGTGTTAGGGCTTTTTTTAGTCTCGGCAGTCGTTGTGCTGGCCTTATCTCTCTATACAGGATTATCTTTGAACTCCCTGGTGGACTCATTGGAGCAGAGTCGCAGTGAGCGGCTTTTAGCCGAAGCCCAGGCTGCTTCATTGATCGTCTCTACAGACGAATTGAGTGCCATAGCAGAGGAGGGTGACCTTTCTACTGAGGGAGGCACCGCTCTGAGACATCGTCTGAGTGCCTTTGCCTCTCTCCATAACCTTACCCAGGTCGCCTTTATGAGACAGTTACCTTCGGGCGAGCTGCAGTACATAATCAGTAGTGATTCCAATGCAGGCACCTATGACCTTGCCGCTGCCCCTTTTGCCTCAAACGAAATGGTAGAACAGGCCTTTAACGGATCAATAGTAGTGACAGATCTGCATGATTCCGAGACTAATGGTACGACTTTCATGGCTTATTCTCCTGTCTATGACGCTGGCGGAACGATTGTGGCAGTTGCCGCCGTGGGCATTGACGATGGAGGCATCATCCAGGCCGATTCGAGGATTCGCGATCTTACGATTATCCTCCTGATCTGTATCGCCATCGTTATCCTTGCCGCTTGCGCCAACGTGCTATTACAGGTACGAAAGGAGCATGAGTTGGAAGAAAGTGTTATCGTCCAAAAACTCATGGTCCAAATATCACAGAACCTCTCCTCAGAACAACCCTTCAAAGACAGAGTCGATGAGACGCTTGACACCCTGGGCACCCATCTTGGTGCCTTCCGCGCATATATCATTGATATATCCGGCTCGGAAGACACTATCTCCTTGCGCCAATACTGGAGTAGCGACGGCAAGCCGCCCACAGGTACGGCAGAAAACGCTAAAACCTTGAGAGAAATGATACGCGACACGTTTGACCAGACTAAGACAGAAAAATATGATGCGGTGAGTTGTCCCAATGTTAAACAATCCCTGAATGGCCGCTATTCGGCGCTTTCAGAGACCAGTATGCAAGCCTTTATATGGTCTCCACTTTATGTACAGAATGAGATCTGGGGCATTCTTGCTCTGGACTTTGCCAAACCCCAAAACGCATTTCCTCATAAAGATATCCAGCTCGTTGAGGGTGCTACCCCTGACCTCGTAGGAGCCATAACCCGCGAACTCTATAGCGAACAGCGTGAGCAGGCTTTGAATCACGCCGTTCACGCCAGCGAAGCAAAGAGCGAGTTCCTTTCAAACATGAGCCACGAAATGCGTACACCCATGAATGCTATTATCGGCATGACCTCAATTGCCCTGAACAGCACCGATGTTGCGCGTAAGGATTACTGTCTGGAGCATGTGAGAGACGCGTCCGCACATCTCCTTGCCATCATTAACGATGTGCTTGATATGTCCAGCATCCAGGCCAATGAGCTCAGCCTTAAGTATGCGCCCTTTGAGCTGAGGCATGCCCTTGACGGAGTCGTACGTGACCATATCCACAGGATCAACGAGCACAATCTGGAATTCAGCGTCAGAGTTGATGATGCAATCCCCCTCATGCTTATTGGCGACAAACAACGACTCGCAAAGGTCATCGATAACCTGCTCTCTAACGCCATCAAGTTCACACCTGATGAAGGAGCGGTCATCCTCCGTGTTAAGCATCTGAGCCTCGAACCTGAGGGTCATACCGTACGCTTTGAGGTTGAGGACAGCGGTATAGGTGTAGACCCGGCTATCAAAGACAATCTCTTTGGCTCGTTTGAGCAAGCCGAGAGTGGCGCTAACCGTAAGTACGGGGGCACTGGTCTGGGACTTGCCATCTCTCGCCGTTTGGTGGAGCTTATGGATGGAAAGATGGGCATGGAGTCTACGCCTCAAAAAGGTTCTCTGTTCTACTTTACTGTCGTTTTTGAAGAGTATATCGATCTCTTTGAAGATGCGTTGCCGGAGTTGGAAAACGAAAAGGTCTTACCTGCTCAAACGGGAGAGAACCATCGTGCTGGCCGTACTTCGGAAAACGAGTTGGGCAAAGAAGGTACAGCTCTCCTCACTACGGCTGAAGGTGCTGAAGGCACACAAAATGACACTGCTCCGTTCAAGAATAAGACGCTGCCGACAAGCGAGAAGGGAACTCCTGATCTTTCTGCGTATCGGATACTCCTTGCAGAGGATATCGAGATCAATCGTGAAGTGGTCATGGCTTTATTGGCAGAAAGCGGTATTCAGATAGATATAGCCACCAATGGTCTAGAGGTCCTTGAAGCGGTTAAAGACAATGCTGAAGGCTACGACCTTATATTCATGGATCTGCAGATGCCGGGGATGGACGGCCTGGAGGCTACCCGCCATATCCGTGAGCTACCCGACCAGAAAGTTGCCAACCTGCCCATCATCGCCATGACAGCAAACGTCTTTCAAGAGGATATCGATGCCTGCCTCAGCGCCGGAATGAACGATCACATCGGCAAGCCTATCAGCCTGGATGAGATATATCGTATCTTAGACAAGTATCTGTCCCGGAAGTCTCAGGGGTAAAGTTACGGAAGCAAGCCAGCCAGCTGTGCCTTGGTGGCTTCCGCGGAATCCTGCAACTGCCTCAACTCCTCAGTAGAAAGCTGCAACTCTTTGATCTGACGTACTCCCTCTGCCCCTAACACGGTGGGCACACAAAGGGATATATCGCTGATACCGTACTCACCGTTAAGGCGCGAGCAGCAGGACAGAAGCGCCCCGGTGTTCTTGAGGATCGCCTCAACCATCATCACAATAGAAGACGCCGGAGCATAAAAGGCAGAGCCGGTTTCGAGCAACTTGACTACCGCAGCTCCTCCCTGCACCGTTGCTTCGCGAATCTGGATAAGTTCCTCAGAGGTAATAACATCAAGAAGCGGCTGTCCTTTGACCGTAGCCAGGCTGGGAAGCGGGACCATTGCCTCACCATGAGCTCCAATGACCAAAGCGTCTATCTCATCCGGCCTGGCACCGGTTGCCTCAGCAATGGCATAGACAAAACGAGCAGTATCCAATACCCCGCCCATACCTACCAGTCTCTGGGAAGGTATATCCGCCAATGAGATGGCCAGATTCGTCATAACATCAAGCGGATTCGTCACAAAGATATACATGGCATCGGGACTTGCAGGAAGGGCACCGTCCAGCACCGAGCGCACGATACCGGAGTTAATGCCTACCAGGTCTTCTCGTGTCATGCCCGGCTTACGCGGAACACCGGCAGTTACCACAACAATGTCGCTTCCCGCTGTGTCTTCGTACGTGCCTGTGCCCACCACTGTCGGCCCAAAATGCTCATTACTGCGCATATGCATGAGATCGAGTGCCTTACCCCGGGCAACCCCTTCGGCCACGTCGATAAGCACCACCTCAGCGATGTCCTTCATCAGAAGAAGAAGTGCTGTTGTAGCGCCAACATTACCGGCACCGACAACGGTTACTTTTGGATAATTCCTTGTCATATTACTCACCTTTAACCAGTGCGCAGCCTGCATCCAGAAGCTGCTCGACCTTTTCGATACTTGTTGCCTCCGCATAGACACGCACCAAAGGTTCTGTGCCACTGGGGCGGGCAAGAAGCCAGGCATCCGAGGCAAAATTGAACTTGATGCCATCGCGATAATCTATCTCCAGAAGCTGCTCATCAAGCGCCTCAAAGCGGGCTCTGTATGCCTCCGCTCCCAACTTGGCAGCGCAGATGTCTTTGAGGAAGCTTTCTTTTTCGTCCTCGGTAATGCCAAAGTCACGCCGGGCATAGTCAAAGTGTCCCAAGGTGTTGAGGAGGTCATCTACCAACACTCCAAGGCCTTTGCCCTTTTTAGCCATAAGCTCAGTAAGCAGTAAAGCCATGAGAAGGCCGTCACGCTCGCGCACATGGCTGGGAATACCAATGCCTCCACTTTCTTCTCCGCCAAGCAAAACATCACCTTTGAGCATCTCTTCGTAAATCCACTTAAAACCAATGGGGGTTGTAGTGAGTTCCAAGCCCAGCCGTTCGCACTGGCGCTTGATGAGATTGGAACCGCTAAGTGTGCGTACTATCCGCCCGTGTTCTCCCTTGTCTTCAACCAGGAGTGCGCAGATCAGGGCAAGTATCTTGTGGGGATTCACAAAAATGCCGTCGCTGGAGCCCGCACCGATACGGTCTGCGTCACCATCGGTAATGAAGCACGCGTCATAAGCAAGTTCGGCTGTGCGGGCAAGGCCGCTCTCTATCCAAGGCAAGATAGGTTCTGGGTGTAGCCCCGCAAAGCCACAGTCTTCTCTAGCATTGATCTCCTCAACCTCCACCCCAAGGCCTCTGAGCGCCTCAGCAAGATAGCAGCGCCCGGCACCATACATCGGGTCCACCACAACACGTAAACCTGCGGCTGCAATAGCATCCCGGTCTACGAGGCTTACCAGATCTTCAAGATACGGCGTCACAAGATCAACTCGCTCTATGGGCAGGTGCGCCGATCCTTCGGTTCTTCTGCAGGTCTCTGCATGACCCAATGCCTCATTAAACGAAGCCGGCAGTTTTGGGTCTAAGACACCCTCTACCCGGTCACTGAAGGATTTAGGCGAGGCACCTCCGTCGGCCATGCGCAGTTTGACACCCAGATACTCAGCGGGATTATGGCTTGAGGTAAGCATGAGACCGCCCACAGCAGCAGGGTTGCGAGAAATACTCCAACAGAGTGTTGGCGTAGGACAATATCCTTTGGAGAGGAGCACCCTGAATCCATACCCGGCAAGGATCATTCCTGCCAGAGCGGCATAACTTGCCGCGTTCTCGCGACAGTCGTATCCCACATAGAGAACCGCTTGGTCGTCAGGGTTAGTGATGGGATTATCTTCCCTGAATATCCTGGCCGCAGCTTCTGCCACACAGGCAAGGCGTTCTGCCGTAAAATCCTCGCCAATGATAGCCCGCCAACCATCGGTGCCAAATCGTATCGTCGAAGGATCAAATTCGATGTATTCCTCGCGGGCACACGCCAGCGGATTTTCGTGTGTTGTTACCACGCGGGTCCTTTCTCTGTGCCTCAGATTGAGAGTTTCTCCGGTCAGCCGGAGCACTGTCGCTGTCTTTCTTAGAGGACTTTCCTCAAAGCATTGTGCCTACCATTATAAATAACTGGCCGCCTCGCGGGCGGCCAGCGTATTGATTTGGTTTCTCTCAGGTTTTTCTCTGAGAAGGGATCTTTCGTTCTCTTATCCCTGCTGCGTTGTCTGTACGCTGCTAACCTTTTTGACCTCTTCTTCTTTGTGTCTGGCAACTGCAAGTAAAGCCAGACCAAAGGTTGCTACCAGGATGACAATAAAAGCAAAAGAATAGATGTCAAAAATCGCTATCGGGAGCAGCAGGTCCTGCGTGAGGATAAAGAGCACAAAAGCCAGAACTGCGCTTAAAGCGGAAGCGATGAGCATCGGTATACGTGCCTCATAGATGGCCTCTTTTCCGTCACGCTCCTTTTCGCTCAGCCAGTGTTTCTTCATTGTGTCTTTGCTGCTTTTTTCCTCTCCTTCTCTGCGACGCAGGAGAGCAATACGAAGCACGGTAGCGAGTACGATAAGCATACCAAGGATGGTGCAGAGCAGGTTGAACCAGCTCCAGCAATCTCCCGTGGTAC